>JACQFH010000337.1 GCA_016200145.1 Planctomycetia bacterium
ACAGCACGGCGGGTGCGATCGTTTCCATCAGCCGCAGCACGTCGCGCAGGTTGCGTTCGGAACCGCCGCGATCGCCCGAGAGCAGATTGGCGACGTCGAGCCGCACGAGCGGAAAGCTCAGGAGGCGCGCCGTCGCGCGGGCCGTCAAGCTTTTGCCGCACCCCTGCACCCCCAGCAGCAGCACGCCTTTGGGCATGGGAATTCCCTGCTCGCGGGCACGCTCGGTAAAGGCCTCAGACCGCATCTTCAGCCAATCCTTGAGCACCTCCAGCCCCCCCACGTCTTTGACCCCTTCGTCGAGATCGTAGAATTCGAGCAAGTCGGAGCCCTGCACGAGATGCCGCTTCTCGGCGACGAGCGTCTTGAAGACCTCGTCGTCGAGCTGTTCGCGCCCGCCGAGCGCCAAGAGCAGCGCCTTGCGTGCCTCGCGGGCCGTCAGCCCCAGAACCGCCTTGAGAAGCTTCTCTTCGAACTCGGGAGTCATCTCGGGGGGAGCGTTCCCCGACGATTCGAGCTGATCGAGGACCTCGGCCAGCTCGTTGCGAACCTCTTCAATGCCGGGCAGAGGCAGGTCGAACTCGAAGGCTTCCTTCTGCAGGTCGATGGGAATCTCCACGACCGGCCCCATGAACAGCAGCGTCTTTTTCTGGGCCCCCAGCCGGCCCGTCAGGTCGCGGAGCTTGCGGACGACGTGCGGGTCGGAAAGGTAGGGATGAAAATCTTTGATGAGAAACAGGTGCTCGGCCGGATACGCCTCGATCTTGTCGAGAAAGGCCAGCGGGTCGCCGTTGCTGGCGGCGTCGGGAGTGGGGGGCGGCTGCGCCCCGTCGGTAACCGACCAGACCACCAGTCCCCGTTCGATCTCGAGTGCGAGCTCAGCGAGCCCGGACTCCCAGCGGTCTTCTTCCCACGTCTTCAAAAACAAGAGCGTGTACCGGGACAGGATCCGCGACCTGATCTGTTCGAGTGCTGAGGAGGTGGTCATGGGTTCTCGTCAAGCATCCAGCGCGGCAAGTTCGTCGGTCGCGCTTTCCGCATCCCGATCCGGTACCTGCGAGGAATCCAGAAACACATCGCGACCGTCGATTTCTTCAGGTCGATCGCCCATAGTTCACCGTAAACGAATGGGATCGGTTAACGCGTCGGCGAGCGCCCAGGCCGCTGCGGATTCATCCCTTGTACTGTGGCCCCCGGTCGCCCGCAAGCGGTTGTTACGTTTCGATGACTCGCAGGGTGCGTCCGACTGCCCGGGGCATTGCGGAAGTGTCCCGGTCCGCTTTTTCAGCGGCCGGGACACGGCGCTCACCAGCCCCCGCAAACGAATGCACGCGCGACCAACCCTCGATTGGGGAATTAGACGCCTTCGGCGTTGCTCGACAACTTGGTATGATCTGCCCTCCGCGGATTACCACACGAGAATTCAGCCCACGTGATCGAACGCGAACAACCGGGCCTTGAATCGCAGCCAGACGTGCGGCCTGAGCGGTGGCGGCTGGGGGTCGCGCTGGCAGCGCTGGCCGCCGCCGCAGCGCTGGTGTGGTGGGCGATCGGGCCGGGCAGGTCGCGGCAGCCGGCGGGCGGCGGGGTGGCGGGCGGGTCGTCGTCTCACGGCGACGCGGCCACGTGGCGCACGAAACCGGGCTTCATCGGCAGCGCCGCCTGCCGCGAATGCCACCCCGGTCAGTTTGCGTCGCACCAGCAGAGTCCCCACGGCAACTCGCTTCAGGAAGTGGCTGCCGATTCGGAACCGGTCGACGGGGTGTTCGATCATGCGGCCTCGGGCATGCGCTTCCGCAGCCGGCACACGGCCGAAGGGATGACGCACGAAGCAAGCCTCTTGCTGACCGACGGCAGAGAATTCGGCCGGCAGTCGTTTGCATTGACGCATCGCATCGGGTCGGGCCGGACGGCCTCTGCCTACCTCATCGCGACCGACGGGCGGTTCCTCGAATCGCCGATCACCTGGTGGTGCAAAGAGCAGGCCTGGGGGATGTCCCCCGGCTACGACGTGCCGCAGCAGCCGGTATTTCGGCGCGCGGTGAATGAAAGTTGCCTGGGGTGTCACGCGGGGCTCGTGAACACGCGAGTCGATAACGACCTGCGTTTCGCGCTGCGTGAGAACGCGATCGGGTGCGAGCGCTGTCACGGACCGGGGCAGGCGCACGCCGAGAGCGAATCGACCAGGCGGCTTGCGGCGGGCGAGCCGCGACCGGCGATCGTCAACCTGAAAAAACTGCCGCGCCGCTTGAGCGACGCCGTCTGCCGGCAATGTCACCTGCAGGGACACCTGCAGATCCCTGCGCGGGGGATGCGCCCAGGCGACTTTGAGCCGGGCGAGCCGCTCGAAGGTTGCCGGCACGATTATCGGATTGCCGTTGCGGGCGACACCTCTCAGCTCGGGGGCCACCCCATCCAGTTGGAGCAAAGCGCCTGCTATCGGAAGTCAGAAACGCTCGGCTGCACGACATGCCACAATCCACACGCCGCCGTCCCACCCGCCGATCGCCCTGCGCGGTACCGGGCGGTCTGCCTGACCTGCCACGGCGACGAAAATTGCCGCGCTCCGCTCGCCGAACGCACGGCCAGCGCGCAGAACAATTGCGTGCAGTGCCACATGCCGGCGTCCTCCACGCAGATTCCCCATGTCCCGTTCACCCATCACACGATCGGCATCCATCCGCTCAAGCTGGATTCGCCGCCCCCCAAAGGGGACGATCGAATCGTTCCCCTGTTTGATCTCGCAGGGCTCCCGGAAGGCGATCGGGAACGCTCGCTGGGCCTGGCCTGGCAGCAATTGTCGGTGCGGGGAGGGGATGCGGGCGAACGCCGGCAGGCAGAGCAGCGCGCCGTCGACCTGCTCTCGAGGCTTCCCGAGGAATTCGTCGACGACGCAGTTGCCGGGGCCCTCGCCGATCTGCATCAGTCCCGGAATGAAACGCCACAGGCTGAGCAGGCCGCCTGGCGCGTGCTGGAATTCGCCCGGCCTTCTCCGAACGCAAAGGCATCGGCCCTGGCTGTGCTGGGAGTTTGCGCGTACGACGCCGCGCACTACGCCAAGGCCGTCGGCTATTTCCGGGAATTGAACGGCCTGCGGAAAACCAGTCGCGATTTGATGCGGCAGGCGCTGTGCGAGTACCGCCTGGGGGACTCCGGGGCGGCGATTCGCACGCTGCTGGAGTCGATCGAGTTCGATCCGGCGACGATTCCCGACCGCGAGTTTCTCGCCGCCATTTACCGCGAGCAACGCGAGAGCGAGGCCGAGCGGCGGATCAGATCCGAGCTGCGGCTGCTGAAGCGCCTGGCCGAACGCAACAAACAAAGAAAGAGTAGCCGACTGGAAGAATAGGCGCTCGCCCGGGCTCGACAAAAAGCCGTCCCGGCTAAACCTCCAGTCGGACTACCCTTGAAGAGTCACTCGGAAAAAGCTGTGTTCAGGCGCAGCCCCCCCGGTTGCATCGACTCCTGTCGGGAAAACAAGGCAAGTTGCGTGCCAGCCCGCGCACGCGTACTGATCTTTCCGTAACGCCAATCCGCATAATGCTTTGCGATATTTTTGCGTGTTTTCAGTCCTGACTGTGTTTCGCCCGCCGCTGCGCATCAATTAGGCATGCGATCAACGCAATTCGGCAGAGGCGTGAACCATTCTCGCTCAGTCCGGGCCTGATTTCCGGACGGAACATGGCGTCAGGCGATAGTCGGGGCTGCTCCCCGAGACCGAATAAAACTGCACGTCGTTAGGACCTTCGTGCAGCGCTGATTCGGGGAACATTACGAAGAAGCGATCACGAAAGCCGTCGAGGCGGTAGGTGCGGGTCGTCGCACGAATCGTTCCATTGACAGCGACCGCGAGGGCCACGGGATTCTCCGTCACGGCAGGTGCCGTCACGCGTCCTTCGAAAGCACAGGGAACAATCGACTCTTGATCGTGCCAGTAGACCGCCGTCTCGGGGCTTAACGAAATTTCAACAGAAGAATCGGCGCGTTGTGCCCGGTCGGCGGCGCGCAGTCCGATCAGGTCCGCACAGGGCCCGATTCGAAACAAAGACTCGGGATCGCTCGCGGCCCCGAATCGCTGCCGCAGCTCCTGTCGTACCCTCGAGCGGTTCATGATGGCGGCGGAGACGCGGATCGGAGCGCCTCCCACCGTTTCTTCGGTGTGCAGGATCTTTTCCGGCCGCTCGGCCCCGGCGTCGAAGACCGACCGGCCGTCGATCGGAAACTGCAGGTCGATCCCAAGGAAGTCGGTGACCGTCGGCAGGAGATCAACCGACTCGACGTTGCGATCGCTGAGGATGCCCGTCTTCTGTCCCGGGGCCTTGACGAACAAGGGAACCGACATGACGTCGGGCAGGCTTTGCTCTGTCGCGGCACGGGCCGTGTCTCCGACCTTGAACGTGACGCCGTGGTCAGCCGTGACAATCAGCAGGCATTTGTCATAGATCCCTGTCTCGCACAGGCGAGCGAGCAGCCTGCCGATCTGAACGTCAGTGAACTGAAGTTGCAGCAGGTAACGCTGCTGGCAATGCTCGACGAACAGCTCATCGACCGCCAGGGCGTCGAACATCACGTCGGACGTCGTGCGATCGTCGAAAAACCGGCGGCCCGAGGGAAAATAGCACCAGGGAGAGTGCGGCAGCAGCACGTGCAGAAAGTAGAGCTGCGGGTGCGAAGAATCTTCGAGACAATTCAGGAAATGATCGACCTGGGCCTGGCGGTCATCGCCGACGGCATAGCGGATCACTCCGCGGCGCTGGGCGGCGTCGACGCTCGCCAATTCGTAAGATCCGAACCAGATCTGCGGAATTGCCGGCAGGCGCGATCGCAGGAGGGGGGGTGAGACGTCGTAGAGCCAGACGGATCCGACAGCCGGCAGCATCGAGACAAGCTGTTGCAATGCGCCCGAGTTGCGGTTTGCTCGGGGTTCGCGCTTCGTTTCCGCCAGGCGCGAGATTGGCTCGAAGACTGTGGATTCCCAGGCCCCGGTGGCTGCCAGAACGCTGAACAGGTTCTGCGGCCGGTCGGCGAGCGTCGGAGGCCGTTTCATGGACGGATAACGGCTCGAGAGAATTGCCGGAACCGCCTGCCAGGTATACGGGTAAACGGCCGTTGCGTTTCTGAACCACGTCGATTCGCGGGCCAGTTCCGCAAAATGCGGATATCGGACGGCGTCAATGTTTCCCTGTTCATCGACGAGCGACATACCGCACAGTTCGTCGAGCACGACCATGACGACGGGGACCGGCTTCCATCGGGCCGTCTCGATTTTTGACGGGGAAAAGAAAAAATCCAGCGCGGCGGGCGACGTCAGCAGGAACATGGCCGGGAACGCCACAATCGCCGGCGAGGCGACCGAGGCGACCACACGGACCACATGAAAACGGAAGTAAGCCCACGTCACGAAGGCGCCGCTCGCGAAGGCCAGTCCCACGGCCATCCAGTCGGGCAGAAGCAGCATTTCGTACGTGAACGGCGCAACAGCCACGGTCACCAGAAAATCGACGACCACGACGTGCAGCGGGGACCTCGCCCGCGGCGCGAGTTTGCCGGTTCCCCAGATTAAGGCCGATACGACCAGCGGCAAGACCAGCGAGAACGCAACGCCGATCAGCACGAAGGCCGCAGGCCCGACCCCCATGTCCGCCAGAAACGTCGGGCGCTTGCCCACGCGATCGTAAACCGGCTGAGCAACGGCGAACGCCGTCAGCACGAACAGGTGCAGAGTTTGTACGCGTTGTTTGCCGGGCCCGAATGACGGCTTCTGCCGCCGGGCGCAGCGATCCCCGATGACCGCGTCCGTTTGCTTTGACTCCAGCGGCATGAAACGTCCCGGTCGCGAAACTCAGGGCAGGCCCGGCCGCGGTCCGTCAACGCATGATTCGCTCTCTCTACTTATTATTATGGTCACCATCGGGCGAATGACTCCGCCGCAAAATCGGCGATCGCGGCAGACATCTAAGGCATGATCATCGTCATTTTCAAAAAAAGAATCGATTTTAAGCAACCTTCTGGCAGCCGGCCCCGAAAACAGGTGCTGGCGCAATTGGCGGAACCCGGCCGATCAGGGTCGGCTATTCGTGTGTGCGCCAATTCGGCGGGCTGGGATCCGGAGCCAATCCCCTGTGCGTCGCGTCGCTCTTCTGGAAATCCCATTCCCGTTCTGCCGGAGGCTCCCATGCCGCTCACATCCCCTCGTTTTGCCGGAAATCAACGTCTGCAGGAGGCTGCCCGGAACGCGCCACCGCTTTCGGGACGAGATTGCGGGACTCCCGTGCGGCTCGTGCAGCAGGCCTTGATGGACCTCGGTTATTCCATGCCGATTTCCAACAAGAAACACGGCAGCCCCGACGGCATCTACGGACAGGAAACGAAGAAAACGGTCCACAGCTTTCAGCAGAAATATCATCTGCAAATTGACGGCATCACGGGAAAACAGGTGATGACCAAGCTCGACGAGCTGTTGCCGACCGCAGGCAAACCCCTGCCGCCCACGCCGTCTCTGGTGCCTTACCGGGTTCCCGGCCTGATCTCCCCGTTGCAACAGCCGTCGGGAATGGCCTGCTGGGCGACTTCGTACACGATGATGGTGAGCTGGCGACGGCAGCAGAGCCTGGCGATTCGCGATGCGGTCTCCGATCTCGGTCAGAAGTGGCTCAATTATTACGACGCCAACACCGGGACATCGCCGTACGACAATATCGAGTTTGCCCGCACGGCCGGCCTGCAGTACGAGCCGTTGCAGAGCTTCTCGATCGACGGCTGGGCCCTGTTGCTCCGCCGCCACGGGCTGCTGTGGCTGTCGTTCGCCTGGCAGGTGGCCGGACTCAACGGGCTCCCCACTCGCCGCGGCCGGCATATCATTATCATCTATGGCCTCACGGGAGACGGCAGCCCGGACGGCACGAAAGTCTTGTATATCGATCCGGGCGACGGGCAGTTCCATTCCGAGCCGTTCATGACGTTTCTCGCGGATTATGAGCTGGGGTTCACGATCGACCCGAACATGTCCGACAGCCAGATGAGCGGGTTCTCACAGATTATCCACTATTGAGATTTCCGGAATGCCTGGGCAAGGAAACGATGCCTTGGCTTCGCCGGGGGTTGTTCGGGGTGCGCATGGTCGTCTAAGATTCCGACCGGTAACGACCTTCGCGCCGTTCGAATCCCGCGATTCTTGATGGTTCCCGCCGAATCCGATCCTGACGTGCCCGCCAGTCTGCCCGGCGAGGCGCACGACCCGTATGCCGCGCTGCGAATTCCCGGTTTCCGCTGGTATCTCGGCGGCAACCTGCTGCTGCTCGTCGGCCTCAATATGCAGACGGCCGCGATCAGTTGGGAAATCTTCGAGCGCACGCACGAGTACAAATTTCTGGCGTACGTGGGCCTTGTGCAGATCGTGCCGGTGATCGGCCTGTTCATGCCTGCCGGCCACATCATCGACCGGGTCAATCGGCAGAAGCTGCTCCTGATCGCTCTCGGTTCGAGCATGCTGTGGTCGTCGGGACTGGCGGTCTGTTCGGCGTCGGTGGGGAGGCTCAGATGGATCTACCTGCTGCTGTTTCTGATCGGCGCGGCCCGTTCGTTCGTGATGCCGGCGCGGGCGGCGTTTCTGCCGCAGATTGTGCCGCGCGAGGTTTTCGCCAACGCCGTCACCTGGCATTCAACCGGCTTCCAGCTTTCAATGGCAGTGGGTCCGGCACTGGCGGGCGTGCTGATCGCCTGGCTCAAAAGCGCAACGTCGGTCTACGCCATCACGTCGGTCTTGGCGCTCATCAACTGCGGCTGCCTGGCGATGATTCGCGCCCGCTCGTATGTGCCGTCCACTGACCCTCCGTCGCTGTCATCGCTATTGGGCGGTCTCTCGTTTGTGTGGCGCTCTAAGATCATGCTCGCCGCCATCACGCTCGATATGTTCGCCGTGCTGTTCGGGGGCGTCTCCTCCCTGCTTCCCGGATTCGCGGAGGACGTTTTGAACGTGGGCCCCAAGGGGTTTGGATGTCTGCGCGCTGCGCCGGGAATCGGGGCGGTCGGCATGTCGCTGCTGCTCGCGCACCTGCCGCCGATCGGCAAGGCGGGCAAGACGCTGCTCCTGGCGGTGGCGGGGTTCGGAGCCGCGACGGTGGTGTTCGGCCTGTCGCGCTCGTATTCCCTGTCGCTGGCGATGCTCATGGCGCTGGGGGCCCTCGACATGATCAGCGTCGTCATCCGCCACACGCTCGTGCAGCTTCTGACCCCCGATGCCATGCGGGGCCGCGTCTCGTCCGTCAATGGCATGTTCATCGGCATCTCCAACGAGCTCGGCGAATTCGAATCGGGCATGGTGGCCGAGGTCTTTCGGCGCGACAACGACCGCTCGTTCGGGCCGACCGTTTCGGCGGTCAGCGGGGGCCTGGGGACGCTGCTGATCGTGGGGCTGGTTGCCGTCTTCTCGCCGCAATTGCGCCGCTACGGCCGGCTCGACGGAACAGACGAGCCGCACGAATCGTGCGGGCCGGGGACGTAAGTCCCCGGGTGCGTGTGTCGGTCCATGGGACGCACCCGGGGCGGACCAATTCTGTTCGAATTGGTGCCCCTGCCCCGGCTCGCCAACGCGCTGCCGGCCGGCGAATAGGCAGCGGCCTCAATACCAGATGCCGCCGAAGATCCGCGCCGCCATGTCGTAGCAACGGGCGGAAGAGACGGAACCGGCCGCAATCAGTAGAATCGAGAGCGATTGATCCCGATGCCAGAGGCAGGTAATGGCCGTTTCCCTCGCACAATTCGTCAGGCATCTCGCCGAGAGCGGATTGATGTCGGACGAAGAGATCAAAGCCTTTCAGGCCGCGCTGCCGGCAGAAAAACGCACCCTCGACGACGCCCAGCCCTTCGCGAAGGAACTGGTCCGGCAGAAAAAGCTGACGCCGTACCAGGCGACGGCCATCTTCCAGGGAAAACCGCGGCGGCTGATCCTGGGCAACGTGGCCTTTAGCCTCAGCACAAAGATCGTCTTTTTGCTGCTGGCGCTGGTGGGTGGGGCCTCGCTCTGGATGGCGATCCTGGCGGATATGGGGGTATCGCTGCTGGTGACCTTGAACG
>JACQFH010000063.1 GCA_016200145.1 Planctomycetia bacterium
CGACCAGCACCACGTTGCCGACATACGAGATCGGGATCGCGTCTCGCGACTCGTCGCCGAAACGGAGCCGGCCGTCATTATTCACATGGCCGCCCAGAGCCTGGTTCGCGAGAGCTATCGCGCCCCGGCCGAGACATTCGAGGTGAATGTGATGGGAACGGTGGCCGTGCTCGAAGCCGTTCGACTGCGAGCTCGCCCGTGCGTGGTCGTGATCGTCACCAGCGACAAGTGCTACGAAAACCGCGAACAGTTGTGGGGATACCGCGAAATCGACCGCATGGGGGGCCGCGATCCCTACAGCGCCAGCAAGGGGACGGCCGAACTGGTCGTGGCGGCGTACCGCCGATCGTTCTTCCCGCCGGACCGGCTCGACGATCACCAGGTTCACCTGGCGACTGTGCGATCGGGCAACGTCATCGGCGGGGGGGACTGGTCGAACGACCGCATCATCGCCGACCTCGCGCGCGGTCTTTCGGCGGGGAAATCGGTCGGCGTTCGCAGTCCAGACTCAATCCGTCCGTGGCAACACGTTCTTGAACCACTGTGCGGCTATCTGACGCTGGCCTCGCGCATGCTGCTCGACCCTCAGTGCCGGTGGTGCGACGCGTGGAATTTTGGTCCTCTCGCGCAGGATGCCGTCAGCGTCCGCGAGGTCACCGATGCGTTTGTCGCGGCGTGGGGTTCCGGCCGCTGGGTCGATCAATCAAATCCCCGCCAGCCTCACGAGGCGCATGTTTTGCGATTGAACGTCGACAAAGCGCTTACCGAATTGAACTGGCGCCCGCGGTGGAACGTCGCCGAAGCCATCGAGCGGACAGCCCGCTGGTATCACCGATTCTATGATCGCCCCGAGGCGGCGCTGGAAGCGACACTGGCGGACCTTCGCGATTACGGTGGGAACTGATGGCTCACATCTCGGTCATCATTCCCTTCTACAACGAAGGCGAGAATATCGAGCGGATTTACCGCGAGCTGGCGGATGTTCGCGCATCGTTGCCCGACCATCGCTTCGAAATCCTGCTGATGGACAATCACAGCACAGACGACTCATTCGATCGAGCCGTAAAGCTGGCCGGACAGGATTCCGACGTGAAGGTCCTCCGTCTCAGTCGGAACTTCGGATACCAGGCCAACATCCTGACCGGTTATCTCAACTCGCACGGCGACGTGGCGATTCAGCTCGACGCGGACGGCGAAGACGATCCGCGGTTGATCCCCGAAATGCTCGAACGCTGGCGCGCCGGCTACAAAGTCGTGTACGGCGTCCGGCGGAAGCGAGTCGAATCGCGGTTCCTGCAATTCCAGCGCAAGCTCTTTTACCGCGTGTTGAATGTGATCTCTGCGATTCCGATCCCGCTGGATGCGGGCGATTTCCGGCTGCTCGATCGCCAGGTCATCGAATGCCTGCGGCAGTTTCGCGAGGCGAATCCCTATCTCCGGGGCCTCATCGCGTATGCCGGGTTTTCACAAACGGGAATCGTTTACGACAGGCGACCGCGTTATCGTGGCGTCAGCAAGTTTTCGTGGTTTCAGTACTGGCGGCTGGCGTGGGACGCCACGACGTCGTTCTCGCACGAACCCCTGAACGTGGCCACGTACCTGGGAATCGCACTGTCGCTGGTCAGTTTCACCGGTGCCCTCGGTTACCTGATCTTTCACTTCGCGCACGGCACGCGGGCGCCGGGATTCACAACGCTCATCTTCAGCATTTTCTTTCTGGCCGGCATCCAGCTCATCTGCATCGGTGTGATCGGCGTCTACGTCGGCCGTATCTTCGAAGAAGTCAAGAGCCGTCCCAAGAGCTTCGTCGAGACCGCCTACCCTCCGGCCCCTCCGGCGGCCGGTCCACCGGCAACGGCGGAGCACGTATGAATACAGTGCGCATCAGTGGCGCGACCGGCTTCATCGGTCGGCACTTGACGGCATACCTTGCGTCGCAGGGCCACATCGTTCATGCGGCGAACAGGCGCATCACCGGCACGTTCGAACACGAACATGTCTGGGATGCATCTCTGCCGCGCAGTATCGCAGCCGTCATCGAGCAGGTTCACCCGAACATCGTCATTCACCTGGCATCACGCGCCAAACCGGGCCGCGATCTGCGGAACCTCGCTGACCAGTATGACGACACCATCAAGCCGGCGCTGGCTGTCGTGCAGGCGGTGCCCGAATCGGTCGAGCTGGCAGTATTTTTCGGGTCGTGCGAAGAGTATGGCGATGGCCCCTCACCGGCTCGAGAGGAACAGCCCCTCAGGAGTGTCTCCGCCTATGGCTGGGCCAAGATCTCGGCATTCCACGGAGTCACGATGATTGCCTCGCAGCGAAAGATGCCGTGGTGCTGGGCTCGACCGTACCTGGTCTTCGGTCCCGCACAATCCCCTGATCGAATGATCTCCGAAGTGATCTGCAAATGTCTGCGCGGCGAGGACGTGCCCCTGTCCCCCGGTCAGCAAACTCGCGACCTGGTCTACGTCGACGACCTGTGCCGGATGGTGGCACGGCTCATCGAAGAGCCCGCCCGAGCCGCCGGCCAGGTCATCAACTTGTGCACCGGGCGTCCAACGAAAGTCGCCGACGCGGCAGCGCTCATCCAGCGACTGGTCGGGCGCGGGAGTCTGAAGATTGGCGCGCTGCCATACCGCAGTCGCGAATACATGGACTTCTACGGATCACCGGAGAGATTCAACTCCCTGTTCGGTGAAATCACCCGCACGAGCCTCGAATCAGCGATGGTTGCCACAATCGACGCCTATCGCGCGGAACTTGCAAGTCAGCCGCAGTAGCCTGTTCCGACTGTTCCATCTGTAAAACGAAATGACTCAACCGCAATCCAAACCCTCGGACGACGCAACGCCGCAGGAACTTCGAGTCCGGCTCCACGAGCTCCTCGGGGATTACCACGCGAGCGCGTTCAGAGACAGGGAATTCCGTCCGGGCGTTTCGGCCGTTCCCGTCGCGGGTCGCGTCTTCGACGCCGATGATCTGCACCACCTGCTCGACGCGACGCTCGATTTCTGGCTGACAACGGGCCGGTTTGCCGCCGAATTCGAACGAAGATTTGCCGAGTTCTTCAAGCTGCGGTCAGCCGTGCTCGTCAACTCGGGGTCGTCGGCGAATCTGCTGGCCCTGTCGTGTCTCACGTCCGAGAAGCTCGGCGATCGGCGGCTGCGCCCCGGCGATGAGTTGATCACAGTAGCCGCGGGTTTTCCGACGACGGTCAATCCGGCGATCCAGAACGGCCTGGTGCCGGTTTTTGTCGATATCGACGTTCCCACTTACAACATCGATGTCTCCCAGCTCGATGCGGCATATTCCGCACGGACGCGGGCTGTGATGGTGGCCCACACGCTGGGCAACCCATTCGACCTCGATGCCATCGTCGATTTCTGCAAACGACACGACCTGTGGCTCATTGAAGACACTTGCGACGCCGTAGGCGCGACCTATCGCGGGAAGATGGTGGGCTCGTTCGGTGACCTGGCGACGACCAGCTTCTACCCCGCCCACCACATCACGATGGGCGAAGGGGGCTGCGTGCTGACCGATCGGCCGGTGCTTAAGACGCTGCTCGAATCGTTCCGCGACTGGGGACGCGACTGCTGGTGTGAACCCGGAAAAGACAACACGTGCGGGAAGCGATTCGACTGGCAACTGGGCAGCCTGCCGCACGGGTACGACCACAAGTACACCTATTCGCACGTGGGCTACAATCTGAAAGCGACCGACATGCAGGCAGCGGTGGGCGTGGCCCAACTCAAAAAGCTGCCGGCGTTCATCACCGCGCGACGAAACAACTTTCGCCGACTTTATGACGGGCTCACTGATCTCGGCGAATTTCTGATCCTGCCGCAGGCGACGCCGCACTCGGATCCGAGCTGGTTCGGATTTCCCATCGCCGTTCGCCATGAAGCGCCTTTCACCAGAAACGAACTGGCCGGCCATCTGGAGAGTCGTCGCATCGGGACACGTTTGCTGTTCGGCGGGAACCTGCTGCGCCAGCCGGCCTACCGGTCGACGCCGCACCGGGTCATCGGTGAGCTGCCCAACGCCGATTTTGTCATGAATCAGGTTTTCTGGGTCGGAGTCTACCCCGGCCTGACCCCAGCGATGCTCGATTACGTCATCGAGTCGATTGCCGAGTTTTGCAGGCGACCGACTGCTGCAACGACCGTCGGCGGGTGATCTCCGCTGGTACATTCCGATCATTCAACAGTGAACACGATCGCAGAACAAACGCCGCCCCGCCTGACGGGCACCGCGAGGGAAACGGCCGCCGAACTGTCGGCCGCCGCCCCGGCGGTCGATCGGATCTCGGACTGCGCGGCGATGGCCACGTTGACCGGAGCGGCCGTCACGTCAATCATCGCAGCCTCGGCCTGGCTGCTCGTCTGGGGCACGACTGTCGCAAGCAGTGCAGACATCTTACGGTTGTGCGGCATTGGTTACTTTCTCTGCCTCGTTCCCCTGGCAAGGATCGGCGCGAACAGCCCGAAGGTCATCGCCACATCGTCGCTGGTGATTTTGTTTCTGCTGACCGCGCTCGGGATTTACTGCGGCGACTCGTTCGTATCATACGTCGGGTGGGGATTCGCAGCCGCCGGCTGGATCGGTGCCTGCCTGATGTCGTGGCGGTGGCTCCATCTCATCCGATCGCAACCGCTGGCAGTGCTGCCGCTGACTCTCGTCTGCTGGATTTTCGTCAATCAGGCCTGGGCGATTCGCAATCCGCTGGTGATCGAAGGAATTTCCGCGCGGGCCGACCTGACGTTTCCCGATCCGATTTACCAATCCAGCCTGGCGGCGTCGCTGGCCACGTATCACCGGGCTTCGGGCGCGCTGGATGGGACGCCCCATACGGCCTACCATTTCGCCACCAACGTCTTTCTCGCAGCGCTGGCGCGCCTTTCCGATCTGCCGCCGCTGTATGCGACCGTGATCGGGTTCCCGATCGTCATGCTCGGCGCGCTGCTCGCCCACCTGTTCTGGTTTTCTGAATTCCTGGCGGGCGCCGTCGTTCCGGCGCAAGCGCGCTGGTATCCGCGGCAATTTGCTCCCCTGCTGGGCGTCTGCGCTTTCGGGACAGCCGCGATCTTGCCGGCTGCCGTCTATACGTCGGTCGTCATCGCCCCATCGTATTTTCATGGCGAGAATACGGCATTCGCGCTGGTCCTGTTCTTCAATCTGACAATTGTGCTGATCGCCGAGCTGAATTCGACCGATTCACCTCTGCGGACGGGGCGATTTGTGCTGCTGGCGTGTGCGGCCACCGCGCTGATTGCGCTGGCCAAGACTCATCTTGTCCACATCGCACTAGGCCTCTTGTGGTACTCTGCAATTCGCAGTCCGAAGGGACGTCGGGCCCTGTTGCTTTCCGCAATCGGCGCGTCGATCGTTTACGCGTGCCTCGCGGCGTATCTTGTCGAACACGGCCGCAGTGGCGACCTGTACGTCATGCCGCTGGGCTTCATGTCACGGTTCATTGCGTTGGATGCGTGGGGGCTGTACATCGCAATCGCGATGCTGTGGCCCGCGGTCTATCTGATTCTGGCATGCCGACAGAAGCGCATTGCCTCGGCCGGTCAGTTGTGGTCCGAAATCCGTGCACGCACGATGTTCGATGTCGAACTGGCGTGCGTTGTCGGGATTCTGGCAGTCCTTCCGGGGATGGCCCTCGGGGGGCACCACTCATTCCATACGTTTCAGTATCCCTACGTGGCAGCCAACCTGATGCTGCCTGCGTGCATGGCGCTCTGGGGCCGGTGCGCACCTGCACCAGCTCAAACCGGCTGGCGCGATTTGTCGCTGGCGGCGCTGGGCTGGCGGACGGTCGCCGCGTTGCTGCTCGCAACCTGCCTGGCCAATCTGGCAATCCACAGCAAGGAGCTTCTATGGCGAAATATCCAGGACCGCGGCGGCCACGCCGCCACGCCGCTGGGCATTCCCGATGAGAGCGGCAAGAAGTCGCTGCGCGTCGCTCTGCGGGGGGGCCGGATTTCGGAATTCCGCTCGCTACTGACAGAGAATACGAAGCTGCATGAAGAAATGACGTTCGGCGAAGGCACGATCTGGCACTTGCTGCGGACGGTCGAACAATTGCCGTCCCACGAAAAGCGTCATTCGCTGTTGTACATTCCCCGCGACAATGAATTCTGGAAAAGCGTGCGGCACGTGCCACCGACCGAGATTTACCAAAGGCGGTATCTGGGCTACGTCGCGGTCGGATTGTCGAGCGTCGCACTGCTCGACGGCGGCCCTTTGGAAGACCTGAGCGATGGCCGCGCGATATACGGATTGGCGCAATTCAGCCCGGCGCGCTACCAGGACGAGAGCCCGGGCGATCAACAATTAATCGCGCACGCGGCCCGCCTGGGATTCGAGCAGGTGTTGTACGTGGAATCCGGCGCAGACCGGCACTGTTCGATTCGCAAGTTGGAAGTTGGAAAGTAGGTCGATCGCAGTCCATGTGCGGAATCGCAGGCATATTCAGAACGGATGGCGGGCGCGCCGATCGAGGCGAGCTCGAAGCCATGACCGCCGCGCTTGCGCATCGGGGGCCCGACGGATTCGGCTTTCACATCGACCGCGGCGTGGGTCTGGGGCACCGCCGGCTCTCGATCATCGACCTCGAAGGGGGCGCCCAGCCTCTGTCGAATGAAGATGGATCGATCTGGGTCACCTTCAATGGCGAAATCTACAACTACCGCGAATTGTGTTCTGAGCTCGAGGGGCACGGCCACACGTTCCGCACCAGATCCGACACCGAGGTTCTCGTTCACGGATTCGAGCAATGGGGAACGGCACTGCCCGAACGATTGCGCGGAATGTTCGCGTTTGCAATCTGGGACGCCAGGCACAATCGCCTCTTCGTGGCCCGCGA
>JACQFH010000064.1 GCA_016200145.1 Planctomycetia bacterium
GGCGGTTCACGCGGCGGTCCAGATCAGCGGGGCGAAAGGCGATGCCGTTGCTTCCGGCGCCGTTGCAGCTCGGGAGGGGGTGCTCGGGTTCTCGTGGCAGGTGCCCGACGATCAGGCCGGCGGCGAATACACGGCGAAGATCACGTTTCCCCATCACGGGCACACGCCCGCCGAACGCAAGTTCGACATCCGCGCGTATCGAGCCCCGCGTCTGAAAACGCAGATCAAGTTCCTGCGCGACGGCTACGGGCCGGGGGACGAAGTCGTGGCGACGATGCACGTCGAGCGGGCCGAAGGGGGCGTGCCGGCCGGCGCGACGCTGACGGCCGTGGTCCGTATCGATGACCAGGAGTCGTTTCGCGGTCCCGCGACAATCGACCTCCAGGGAAACAGCATCGCCCGCTTCCGACTGCCGCCGGCTATGGCGCGCGGCGAAGGCACGCTGGCGTTTGTCGTCGATGACAGCGGCGCCGTCGAGACGGCGACCAAGACGATCCCGATCCTGCTGCAGACGGTCGATCTGTCGACGTATCCCGAAGGGGGCGAACTGGTCGCAGGGCTGCTCAACCGTGTCTACGTCGAAGCCTTCACGCCCGCCCGGAAGCCGGCCGATCTCGCCGGGGTGGTCGTTGACGACGAGGGGCGCGAAGTTGCCCGGTTCCGCAGCGAACATGAAGGGCGCGGCCGATTTGAATTTACGCCACAGGAAAACGTCAATTATTCGTTGAAAGTCACCGAGCCCTCGGGGATCAAGACGCAGTTTCCGCTGCCGCCGATCAAATCGGCCGGGGCGGTGATTCGTGCGGCGCGCGACACGTTTCGGAAGAACGAACCAGTGAGCGTCGACATCGCGTCGACGAGCAGCGACCTGATCGCCACTCTCTCGCAGCGGGAAGTTGTGCTGGAACGCCGGACGCTTGCCGGGGGAAAACGATCAACCGTGACTTTTGAAACGCCCGACTCGGCCGACGGCGTGCTGACGGTGACCGTGTGGGACGCCGGCGGCAAGCCGCTGGCCGAACGGCTTGTTTTTCGGCAGCCGGCAAAGTCGGTTCGCGTGACCCTGTCGCCGGACACGAAGACCTATTCGCCGGGGGGCAAGGTGAGCCTGCGCCTGAAGACGACGGACGAGCGAGGCGTCCCGACGAGTGCCGTCGTGGGCCTCGCGGTCACCGACGACAGCGTGCTGGAGATGATCGACAAGCGGGAACAGCCGGGCCGCCTGCCGGTGATGGTCTTCCTTGAAAATGAAGTCCGCGAGCTGGCCGACGCCCACGTCTATCTCGACCCGCACAACGAGAAGTCGGAGCTGGCGGTCGACCTGCTGCTGGGGACGCAGGGCTGGCGCCGCTTCGCCCTGGTCGACTGGCAAAAATTCGTCGAGCAGCACCAGGATCGCGCGCGCCGCGCCTTGGCGCTGCTCAGCCCCTGCGCGCATCCCGTAGCCGAGTTGGAGGGAGTCGATCGATTTTTCTTATTCGCAGCCCCGCAGGATGGCTCCGTACCGGTCCGTTTCCGGGCGGAAGGCGTCCGACACGGCGGCGAAGTCGACAAGCTGGCTCGGCGCCCGATTGTTGGCAAAGAAGGCAAGCCGGAGGCAGCGAAACAGGAGCTCGGCCTTCTGCCTGCGGGGGGCATGGCGAAACGGCGGGGTCGGCCGTTGGGTGGCGGCGGGGGGTTCGGCGGGAGAAAGAACGTGGCGGCAGATTTCGACGACATTGCGTCCGGTCAAAACGCCTTTGTCTTTGTCCGCGTCTACGCGCACGAGCTGCGGCGCGACCGACAGCCCGGCGACCGCGTCGATTTCACCGAGACCCTGTTCTGGCATGCCGGCTTGAAGACCGACGCGCGCGGCGAAGCGACGATCGAGTTTGCCTTGAACGACTCGGTCACGACGTTTCGCGTCCTCGCCGACGCCTTCACTAGCGCCGGAGCGATCGGCAGCGGGACGATGCTCCTCGAATCGAGCAATCCTTTCTATCTCGAACCGAAGGCACCCCTGGAAGTGACGCGGGGCGACCGGATCCTGCTCCCCGTCACCTGCGTCAATACGACCACCTCGGCCCTTGGCCCGGTCGACATGAAGTTGGATGCGGAATTTTCCACGATTCCTCCATCCCCCGATCGCAGCGTGACGCTGAGCGCCGCCGGCCGGCAACGGGCGCTCGTCGAGCTCGAGGCGGGCCAGCACAATGGCGCCTTCGACCTGACGATCGCCGCGAAGGCCGGCCCATTCAGCGATCGGGTGACACGCAGAATCACCGTTCGCCCCAGTGGATTTCCCATCGAGATTGCCGCCGGCGGATTGCTGGATCAAGGCGTCACCGCGCGGCACGACATTGTCATCCCCCCCGACATGGTCGCAGGAAGTTTCGCTTCCAAGATCGACGTTTATCCCACGCCGCTGGCCAGCATGACCGAAGCCCTGCAGGCCCTGATTCGCGAGCCGTGCGGCTGCTTCGAGCAGACCAGCTCGACCGTCTATCCGCTGGTGATGGCGCAGCAGTATTTCCTGTCGCATCAGGGGGTGCCGGCAGCGCTGATCGAACAGAGCACCGAGATCCTGAATCGCGGTTACGACCGATTGCGCGGGTTCGAATGCAAGAGCGGCGGGTTCGAGTGGTTTGGAGCCGACCCCGGACACGACGCGCTGACCGCCTACGGGCTGATGGAATTCACCGACATGAACCGCGTGCGGCCGGTCGATTCGGCCCTGCTCGAACGGACGCGCTCCTGGCTGTTGTCTCAACGTGACGGCAAGGGAACGTTTGCACGCAAGACGCACACGCTGCATGTCTGGCTTGCCGAGCCCGAAGTCGCCACCGCGTACAACACCTGGGCGTTGCTCTCGTCCGGCGTCGATGCCAACCTGTCGACCGAAGTGAAGTGGATTCGTCAGGCGGCGGAAACAACCGGCAACACGTACGTGCTGGCGCTCGCCGCAAACGTCCTGCAGATGGCCGGCGATCGCGGCGGCACGGCGGGACTGCTCGACCGGCTGGCGGGCAAGCAGTCCGACAATGGTTCGTTGCAGGGTGCGACGGTCTCGGTCATCGGCAGTACGGGGGAAGCGCTCGCCATCGAAACGACGGCCCTGGCGGCCCTGGCCTGGCTGAAGGACCCGCATTTCACGCGCAACGTGGAGAGCGCCATTCGCTATCTGGCCGAGCAATGTAAGGCGGGGCGCTTTGGATCGACTCAGTCGACGATCCTGGCGCTCAAGGCGATCGTCGCCTACGATCAGTCGCGCGCTTTGCCGAAGGCGCCGGGGCAACTGGCCCTGGTTGTCGACGGACGCCCGGTCGGCGACCCGGTCAAGTTCGACGAGAAGACGCATGGAGCGATTTCGTTGCCGAGCCTGCCAGTCCTGTCAGCTGGAAAGCACTCGGTCGAGATCAAGATGACCGGCGGCTCGCAGATGCCGTATTCGGTCGCGGCACGGTTCTCACGCTTGAAACCCGAATCCTCCGAGGATTGCCGCCTGCACCTGGAAGTCTCGCTGGCCGATCGGAAGCTGACCGAAGGGTCGGTGACCGAAGCGCGCGTCGTGGTGGTCAACCGGTCGAATGAAACGGTGCCGACGCCGACGGCGATCATCGGCCTGCCCGGCGGCCTCGAAGTCCGTCACGATCAGCTCAAGGAACTGGTCAAAGCCGGCACGATCGCGGCGTACGAGGTGCTCGGGCGCGAAGTGGTTGTGTACTGGCGGGCCCTGGCCCCCGAAGTCCGCCAGGCGCTGAGCCTCAGCCTCGTCGCGGCCATCCCCGGAACCTACACCGGTCCCGCCAGCCGCGCCTATCTGTACTACACGAACGAGCACAAACATTGGACCGACGGATTGCGCGTCGAGATTGAACCGATCGCGAGTTAATCCTGCTCCTCGACTTCCTCTTCCAGATGAAACTTATGCATAAACCTGTGGGCAATCGGGGCCAGCAGTACCGCCATTGTCGTCAGGAACGCCACTCCGCTGTACAGGGCATAGCCGGTCGCGAAGAGTTTTCCGGCCACCGAGCGCATGGGGTCAACCGGACCCATGCCGGTCAAAATCATCGATGCATTCAGCAGCGCATCGAGCCACGGTAATTCACCGAGGAAATGGTAACCGGCGGCCCCCATCGCCAACGAGAACGTGACGGTGCCGAGACAAAGTCCGGCACTCCGTGCCATTCGTTTCAGGAACTCTTTGCGTGGCAGAAGGTCGTCGGTCTTGTGCTCGAACATCGTCAGCCTTTCGTCGAATATTCAATTTTCGGGCCTTCGCTGGCATCAGCCGCGGGCCGCAGCCCACAGTTGTGACCGTTTTTCCCATCGCCTGCTCATGCTGAATGGCAATCGCGGATAGAAGTCTGGGCCGGCACGATCATGGAGGCGGGCAACTATTTCGCCTCGCCTGCGCGACTGACCCAGCGCAACAGGTTGCCCCAGAAGCGGGCATAGTAGGGCCAGGCGCTGAAGTCGGCGGCCCACTCGCGGCCGAAGCTGGTGGTGAATGCCGCCGAGCGTCCCTTGCCGAGCTGCCAGACGGCCAGCAGCGGGTCCCCCGACCGGGTCCGCAGCAGCACGTCGGCCCCCTGTTTCGCGGCGACTTTATTGTAGGCGGTGAACTCAGGAAAGTGCGTCCAGTCGATACCGGCGCCGATCGCATGCGGCTTGACGGGACCGATTGTCGTTTTGCCTTCGATCACCAGGCCGTATTTCGTTCCCGCGAACAGGGCGCGGATCTTGCCGTCGAGTGCCTCGCGGACGGTTGCGATCGGCGTGCCGCCGGCCCACGCAGCGTGCGACGCCACGACCTTGCCATTCGCGCCCGTATCCCCCAGGTCGACGTCATACGACGCGATTCGCACCGAGGCATCGCCGTAAAATCGCTGCATTGCGGATTTCCCCCTGCGCGCCTGCCGATCGAACTGCTGCAGGTATTTGTCCACGAGGTTTTCCAGCACGACGTCAGCCGGCTGCCGTGCGGCCCACTCGAAATGCGGTGCCTCATCGGTCAGATTGGCGCCGCCGTCGTCGTAGCCTCCCAGGCGGCCCAGCCAGGCCGATTCCATTGCGAAAATCTGGTTGTTGTTGATCTGGACCAGCACCGGCAGCGCCTGCTCGATCGAAGTTCCGGCGAAACTGCCGTTTTCCTTCTTGCCGCCGAATTGTCTGTGCCCGCCCAGCATGATCAGCCCCCCTCCGAGCTTCACGAAGTCGTGCACGCGCGCCGGCAGTCCGCGGGGAAACGAACGGAAACCGCGCGACAACTGGTCGATGAGAATCACGTCGTATTGCGACAGATCGATGAATTGTCCTTTTTCATCGGGGAACTCGTAGGGATCGAGATAATCTCCCAGCTTGTCGTGCTGGTCGACCTGCAGATCGTCGACAATCGCCAGCGCGCCACGGAGCGGCTCGAGCCCATCGTTCTGCGCCATCAGCAGCAGATTGATTCCATCCTGACGCACAAGCTGCCGCGTAGGTAGATGCACGGGCTTCGTGCGAGGCCAGATCTGCAGGGCCGATTCGGCCGAAAGCTGGATCGGGCGTGTGGCCCCCTTCACGACGATCGAGGCGTCATTGGCGCCGCTCCGCCGGAACAGCGGGGCGACGGCAAATCCGTGATAGCGGCTGCCCTCGAAATAGCCGCCGACGCTCGTGTCGACATACATGTACCACTCGCGCTGCTCGCGCCAATCGAACCGGTGGATGAGCTGGTGATTCTGCACGACGTCAATTTCCAGGCCGGCGTTGATTTCACTGTCCCATGCGCCGCGCAGATACAGCATCGGCACGCCGTCGGCCGGCCCGATTTCGAAGTGAATGGGGATCGATTCGCCGGCCTTCAACGTCCTGGCGCCGTTCACCAACCGGTGCTCTTTGAAGTACGCTTTCGGCTTCGCGCGCGGGAACGGCGCGGTGACGTCTCCAAACACCTGGAACTGCAGGGCCGTGCTCACTTCGACCAGGTCGAAGCTGAATGTCTCGCCCCGTTCCAGTCGCTTGAGAGTTTCGCCCAGTTTGTTGACGCGCACATAGCGGTTCCGGGCTTCGCCGATGATTTCGGCGACCGACCAGTCGGGGTGCGCGATCAGCGTGTCCATCATGTGCAGTGTGAGTTCATTGCCGAGCGCGCAAGGCGTCCATCCGAAGGCCGCCGTCGATGAGCCGACATACACGCGACATCCTTTGTCCATGAACGCGCGCAGAATCGGCGCGCCGGGAGGAGTCGTCGAGCAGGCCCCGGCGAAGATCACCGGATGTCGAGGCAATTCCGGGACGGTGGGCGTCGTCACGTAGGCGTGCGTGATGCCTCCATACCAGCCGTCCGGGTTGCCATGGCCGGCCAGCACGATCCAGTCGGCTTCCGCAAGCATCGTCGGATCGCCCCATCCGCGGACCTCGAGCGTGCAACCGTGGCTGCTCAAAATCGAGAGTTCCTGGCTGCCCTCCGGGGAGCGTTTGGGATCATCGCCAAAGTAGAGCGCGTGGGGCACGCCGGTCTGCGGAGGCATGGCAAGCTGCCGGATCATTGCCTGCGGATTGCCGAGGACGCGCGCCGTGGCCACCTCGGCCAGGCCGTCGCCGTCGAGATCGCCGTAAAAAAAATCAGTGTCGAGATCGAGGTCTTTCGCTTTGACTTTGAAGCGGGGAATCCCCTGTTCATCTCCGAAGATCGTCAGCCGCTTCGCATGTGGCGACGTTCGTGCCAGCAGATTTCGAATCGTCGCGGGGGTCTTGTTGTTGCCGACGTCGAGCA
>JACQFH010000349.1 GCA_016200145.1 Planctomycetia bacterium
AGCTGATGACAGAGAATACAGATGATCGAGTGCGCGCGATCAATTGGTTCTCGACGCATCGTGCTCATGCGCTGTCGGCGTTGCCGTTGATCCTTCCTTTGACCCGCCATCATAACTACAGGATCCGCAAGGCGGCTGTCCGGGCCGTGAGTCAGATCGAATCGGCCCGGATCGGCCAGATGCACTGACTGCGGTGGAACGACTGGCTATTATCCACAACTATAGCCAAGGCTTAAGTGCCCCAGTGATGGTCAGACTGCCGGGTCAACCTGTTCGGCAACGAGAATCGGTCACATCGACCGACATTTCGGAAATGCGCGTGACCCCCGGGATCGTCCGAAGCCCAATTCAATGCCCGTGTATGCTCTAAGCTCACTCGATCCTGACGTACTTTCGGTCGCGGGCCGACACCGTCACGATCGCCCTGCGGCTGATCCGCAGCGTCGCCGGCCCCGTGACGACGATTCGGTCTGTCGGACGGCACTGCTTTCGCAGGGGTTTGGGCCGTTTTCTGGCGCAAGTTGGTTTCGCATCTTGAGTTGGCATCGTTGAACCCCGATTTGGACAACCCAGTTTGGAACAGTTGGAACAGTTACCCGTATAAATCCCCTACGCGTGCATGCAAAATTAACCGGACAACTGTTCCGACTGTTCCAACTCACTCCGTGTCAGCACGCATTCCGATCCCCAAATACCACACGCCGTTGCTCGACTTCTTTTCGTAACCCCTTTGCTCGATTGTCTCTCCGAACGCCCGCATGGAGACCGGGAACTCGCCCAGCGGCTCGCACCACGTCTTGAACGCCGCATAGAGCTCGCTGGCGCGAATGCGACACATAGGGCTCGAGATGCACTTGTCGTCGATGAACATGGCGATCAGGTCAAACTCGTGGCGGTAGGTGTCGGTCGCCGCCCGCACGATCTCCGGGATCTGCAGTCCGTGTCGCTGCCATTCGAGGCAGCCGCGAACGAGCCACGCCAGAATCCCCTCGGCTTCCGCGCTCAGCTTCTCGGGGTAAGTCTTGTCCTGGCGCAGTTCGGGCGGACCGGTTTCCCCCTTGTCGGGGTTCCAGAACTGCACTTCAAACGGTACCAGCACCAGCCGCCTCCAGATCGCGTGGTCGTTGCCGCGAACCTTTGGCTTGTGGTTCGTGCACAGAATGGGCTTGTGCGTCGGGTCGAATTCCCAAAAATCCTCGCGCATACGGCGGGCACGAATCTTTTCGCCACCGGTGAGCTCCTTGACGAACGCCTCATTCATGCCGCGGCCATCAGCCGTCTCGGTGCAGACCACGATCCGCATGCCGAACAAGTCGGCCCGCTCGGTCGGGTGCGAATCGTGCTTCTTGGCCATCAACAGGTCGGCCACGGCCTTAAGGCAGTAGTCGGTCCCCAGGGCGCCCATCACGGCGTTCAGCAGCGTCGATTTCCCGTTCGACCCGCCCCCCCAGAGAATGGCGAGGATTTGTTCCCTGACGTCGCCGGTGATCGCGTAGCCCAGATACCGCTGGAGGAAGTCGATCAGCGGTTGGACGCCTTTGAAGATGGCATCCAAAAACCTGTCTAAATGGTACGACGGCGCGTCGGGATTGAAGTTCGTGGGGCACAATTTGGTGATCAGATGCGACTTGGAGTGCGGCTCGAGTTCTCCCGTGCGCAGGTCGACAACGCCGTTTGCACAGTTCAGCAGCCAGGGATCGCGGTCCAGGTCGCCAGGGACGACCGGAATGCCCGGTTCGCTCTGCGCCAACTTGAGCATGGCCGTGATCAGCTTCGAGCTGGCCGAATCAGTCGCGAATTCTCGCAGCAGGCTATTGTTGGTCTCGAGTGCCTCTTGCCACCGCTCATCAGCGACATTCTTCGCGAGCCGCTCGACGGCGCCCGTGTCGTCGATCTTCCACCGCTTCCCGTCCCAAATCAGCCACTTTCTCCAGGGGTAACAGTAATGGACGTTGGCCCCGTGCAGCTTGACGAACAACCGCGCGTTTCCGAGATCACAGAGATCACAGGTCTCTGGCGGAGGCTGTCGATCCTCGAGCAAGTCCCGGACGTCCGACCACGTGTGGTCAGAGCAGACCTTCCCGTTCTCGCCCGGCGTCGCGCCGTGCTGGCATTTGAACGAGATGCCCCCTTCCGGCATGACCAAGATCGCAGACGATCCGTCAACGTGTGCGGGATTGAAGGGGCATTGCGGTAGGCGCCAGCGCAGTCCATCCCCCTGCCAGGCCTCCGGTTCCCCCGCGTCAGGCAGGAATTCCCGCATCCAGCCCCGGATGAAGGTGTGGCCGGCCTGGGCTCCGTTGGGTCCCTGACCATTTGAGCCGACTCCATTCGACGTTGCTTTGCCGTTCGTGGTTCCCTTGGCGCCGGTCTTCTGCCTCCCCTTCCGTTTCTCCTCTGGGGGCGCCTTCCGAGCCAGGTCTTCGAGCAGCGACCGGGCCACGACGACTTTCGAGTCGGGCACTTCCAGCAGGCGCGACCGGCGATGCGGCCGCTCCTGCGTGCTGGTCCCCTTGCGGCTGGCGGTGCCGTACAGCTTGCAGATCCGGGCTGGGTTCCAGTTGCCGGCATCGACGGTGACCGCCGTGGTGGAATACTGGTGGGCCAGAGCCTTCAGGCACCGCTCGACGATCCCCCGCGTATCAGCGTCCCCTTCGATCGAATCGTCGGTGGGCAGATCGACGAAGTACAACAGGTGATAGCCGTTGCCGCTGTCGGCGAGGATCGGTTCCGGCCATCCCAGCGACCGCAGAAACGCTCGAACGGCCAGGCAAACGGCCCAGGCGAGCTGCTTCTCTGCGTCCGTCGCGCTGATCTTGGGATGTCGTTTCGGGTCGAAATCGATCAGCAGGTAACGTCGACGCAGGATGTGCGCGTCGCCGGCCGATTCGCCGTCGCCCGCCTGATCTTCTCGGTTCTCGCGAATGGCGTGGAGCTGCTGATCGACGGGGTTGAGCGTCCAATAGACCCCGTTCATCCCCTGGCGTTCCAGGCGAATCGCGTCGGACGCCATCTGATGCAGGTGCGCGGCGTCGTAGAAGCCGGACCTGGTGTCCGTGAAACGCCCTTTCTTGCGCAGGGCACGCAGTTCGAAGACACAGTCGTCAGTGTGACCGGGCGCGTCGATCAGCACGACCCGCAGTTGCCGCTCGGTCTCGGCGATCAGCTGGTCGAACGTTGGTTCTGTGGCCTTGTTCACTGCGTCGATCTCTCCACAGCAAATAAATATTCAAGGCCCAAAATCACGGTCAGATCGTAGTGCCGGCCAACTCGCCCGTGGCGGCCGCATCCAGGCGTTTGATCTGGAACTGCCCTTCGTCGAATTCGCGCCGGACGTACCCCGTGAACAGCCTGTTGATGTCGCGACCGACGGGCGTGCTCGCGTCGATCGTGCAGGTGCGAGACACCGGTTCAAACACGTGGGCTTCGTCCAGTCTGACCTGGGCTTCGCCGTGGATGCTTTCGGCGCTGAGCACGGCCAGCAAATAGGCCGTTTCGATGTCGTCCGCGGGGACTTGTACGTCAAAGGTGTAACGGTGTTGACGGCGTTTCAAAGCGGCGGCGCTGGGCGAGTGTCGCGGCGGTCGAATGTGGCGGCGCACAAGCGAGCATCTCTGGAAGTCGAGAAGATGGAGGCTATAGCCCCTATCTTTCCGAACTTCGCAGGGAGGCCCAGGA
>JACQFH010000340.1 GCA_016200145.1 Planctomycetia bacterium
ACGGCCGCGTCCACTGCTTCGGCGCCTACCCGGCGCTGAACTATCCCTACAGCTACGGTCCCCCCTCGGGCTACGGCTTCTACAGTCCGCAATACGTCCCCCAGTACGACGCCAGCGTCCTGCGTAACTTCGGCCCCACCTTCCCCACCCTCGGCGGCTACCAGCCCGCTGCCGGGTTCGCCCCGGGCTGGTAGCGGCCATTCCGCAAACTCAGCGACAATTGATTCGCTGTGTCGAGCGCCGGGAGAGCCCTCTCTCGCCTTGCGAGACGCTTCCTGTCGCATCAAAATAGCATAATGCGAAGAAACTTGATAATGAGGTGGGTGGCGCTGCTGGCGATCGCATTGCTGGCTCTGCTGATTTCAACCACGGCCCCAGTGGCCGCCGATGATGCGCAGCCGGTCCCGATCCCCAAAGCGAAGGGCCCCGCCGATCCTGCGGTTTACGGAATCGAGCTCTCGGACGATGACCGCTCCCACTGGGCGTTTCGCCCGATCGTACCAGTGGTTCCCCCAGCGCCGGAGAAGAACGCCGAGTGGGTCCGCAATCCGATCGACGGGTTCGTGCTGGCCGGTCTGCAGAAGAAGGGGTTGGCCCCTTCCCCCCCGGCGGATGACCGCACCTGGCTGCGTCGCGTGACGTTCGACCTCACGGGGCTCCCTCCCGCACCCGAAGAGCTCGACGCGTTTCTCAAAGACGAGTCGACCGACCGCCGTGCGCGGGTTGTCGATCGCCTGCTTGCGAGCCCGAACTACGGCATTCGCTGGGGCCGCCGCTGGCTCGACGTCGTGCGCTATGCCGACACGAACGGTTACGAGCGCGACGGCGATAAGCCCCACGCCTGGAGATACCGCGATTACGTCGTCAATTCACTGAATGGTGACAAGCCCTTCGATCGCTTTCTCACCGAACAGCTTGCGGGCGACGAGGTCGACGAGCCCAACGCCGAAACGATGATCGCCACGACGTTCCTGCGCCTGGGAACGTGGGACGACGAGCCTGCCGACCCGACGGTCGACCGGTACGAACAGCTCGACGACATCGTAGGGACGGTCTCGGCGACGTTTCTCGGCATGACGCTGCGCTGCGCCCGCTGCCACAATCACAAGTTCGAGCCGCTGTCGCAGATCGACTACGCGCGGATGCTGGCGATCTTCGAGCCGCTCAAGCGACCGCAGCTCGCACGGATCGAGTTCGACGTCGCCGTGGGGACACCGGCCGAGATGGAGGCCGATCAGGCCGCCGTGGCGCGCCATGAAGCGGCCGTGGCGGCCGTCAAAGAGCAGATCAAGGCGCTCGAAGAGGTTGTGCGCGGGCGGTACTTCGCGCTGGGGCAAACCAAGCTGCCCCTGGAGGCGTATGACGCACACAAAACGACTGAAGATCGCCGCACGAGCGCCCAGGACCGGCTCGTCAAGGAAACGCAGAAGCAGTTTGACGAAGAAGTCGCGAAGATCCACACCGCCGACGAGTCGCGCCTGCGGGAAGCACTGGCTTCGTCCCTCAAAACGATCGAGGCGGCAGCCCCCAACACGTTGCCGCGCGCCTATGTCTGGCGCGAGCCGGCCGGTCCACCCCCGGAAACACAGGTCTTCCGCCGCGGCAATCCCATGACCCCGGCCGGATCGGTTGAGCCGGGATTCCCCGCAGTGCTCGATGCGTGCCGGATAACTCCTGTGGTACAAACGCCCCAGTCGCGCACGTCACTGCGGCGGCTGTCGCTGGCGCGGTGGATGACGTCACCCGCCAACCCGCTCGTGGCGCGGGTTATCGTCAATCGCCTGTGGCAGGGGCACTTCGGCGACGGGCTGGTCACCAGCGAAAACGATTTCGGAGTCATGGGCAACGCCCCCTCGAACCCCGAACTCCTCGACTGGCTCGCCCATGTACTGAAAGCCCCCAACTCTCCCTCCCTTCGTAAGGGGGGGGAAGCGGGGGTGTCTTTGCCAAAAACCGATGCTCCAGAAGCAAACACCGCGCCCCCCCCCACCCCCCCCTTGCTAAGGCGGGGAGAAGACGGCGCTTGGCGACTCAAGCGGATGCACAAGCTGATTGTGCTCAGCAGCACGTACGGCCAGTCGAGTGACTGGCGGGACGATGCCGCGAAGGTTGACGTCGATAACACACTGCAATGGCGCTTCCCCTATCGCCGGCTCGAAGCCGAAGCCGTCCGCGACGCGGTGCTCGCGGTGAATGGTCAGCTCAATCCGAAAATGGGGGGGCCGGGCGTCTATCCCAAGATCGCGCGCGAAGTTCTCGAAAGTCAATCGCGCCCCGGTCTGGGGTGGGGCAAGTACGACGAGCGCGAAGCTGCCCGCCGATCGCTGTACGTTTTCGTCAAGCGCTCGCTGCTCGTTCCCGAAATGGAATTGCTCGATTTCGCCGACACGAATACGTCGTGCGAACAGCGCCCCGTCTCGACGATCCCGACACAGGCGTTGACGCTGCTGAACGGCGAATTCCTGAACGTCGAGTCGCGGCAATTCGCCACGCGCTTGATTCGCGACGCTGGAAGCGATCGCGCGGCACAAATCGACCGGGCCTATCGCCTGGCGCTGTGCCGCGAGCCGTCGGCCGACGAGAAGGCCGCCGCGCTGGCGTTCCTCGACCGTCAGGCGGCGCAGATCGCAGAAGAAGACCGGGCGAACGGCGCCGGTCCGCCGCGAGACGTGGCTCAAGTGGCCCTCGCCGCGCTATGCCTCGTGCTGTACAACGTCAACGAATTTGTGTACGTCGATTGAGATCAGGTGGAAGCACCCGGGGACTTACGTCCCCGGCTCGCCAAGACCTCGATGGATCGCGCCGTCCCCCGCACGTCACTACGCTAGCAGCTCGCGAACGCCCGCGTTGTGCTCGACGAGGTACTGCGGCCGGCCGTTGTTGTCGACCAGCGTGGTGTACTTGGGTTCGATCCCCATGTGCTGGTAGAGCGTGGCGAAGATCTCCTGCAGGTGCACCGGACGGTCTTTCGGCATTTCGCCGTTGCGGTTCGTCGCGCCGATCACCTGACCGGTCTGCAGGCCGCCCCCGGCCACCATCACGCTCATCGCCCGCGGCCAGTGGTCGCGGCCCGCGCCCGGATTAACCCGCGGAGTGCGGCCGAACTCGCCCCAGACGATCACGATCGTGTCACGGAGCAGTCCGTGGCCGTCGAGGTCTTCGATCAGCGTGGCCAGACCCTGGTCCATCGGCGGCAATTGCATCTTCAGGTGGCCGAAGTTGTTCCCGTGCGTGTCCCAGCCGCCCCACGACAGGCTCACGCAGCGCACGCCCGCGCTGATCAGCCGCCGGGCCGCCAGGAAGCGGTCGTTTTCGTGATGCGGCGACTTGCCGCCACCGAGGTACCGCTCGCGGAGCCGCGGATCTTCCTGCGAAAGGTCCAGCGCCCGGGCCACTTCTCCCGAGGTGATCACGCTGACGGCCCGTTGCGCGAACGAATCCATCGCCTTCATCGACCCCGAGGCGTCGGCTTCCCGCTTGAGACGGTCGAGCCCCGACAAGAGCTGCTGGCGATCGTCGAGCCGGCTCGTCGTCACGCCGTTCAGCGTCAGGTTGGCGCGCCCTTCGCCGTCGGGCCGGAAGGCGCCATACACCGAACCGAGAAACCCGTGCCGCGTGTGGCCCGTCAGGTCGACGAACGTCGGCGCTGAGCCATTGTTCGCGCCATGCAGCCGCGCCACGACAGACCCCAGGCTCGGCCGGCCGCCAGACGTCCGCAGCGACTGTTCCGACCATCCCGTTTCCGTCTGGTGCGGCGAATGCTCTTCGAACAGACCTGTCAGCGAGCGGACGATGGCCAGCTTGTCGGCGATCGAAGCCAGGCGCGGCAGGTGCTCACAGATCTGGATGCCGGGCACGTTCGTGTCGATCGCCTTGAACTCGCCGCGGAACTCTTTGGGCGCTTCGGGCTTCATGTCGAACGTGTCCATGTGCGACGGTCCGCCGCCCAGGTACACGTTGATGATCGACTTTTTGCGGTAGTTCGCGTCTAGCGCCCGCGAGTCGTCAGCACGCAACATGTCGGCCAGCGTCAGCCCCGCCAGGCCCATCGCCCCGGCCTGCAGGAAGTTCCGCCGCGAGACTCCATCACAATACCGCGCCCGCGACCCGCTGACGGTGAACATGGCAGACTCCTTGCCTTTGATGATGCGGCTGTTCGGGATCGTTGACCCCTCGTGTTCCACTCAGACATTCTATACGAAATCGCGATGAAACTGCAAAGCCATTTGAGTTCGTTGATCTGTTTTCTCGCGTCCCCCCCCCCAAGCCGACCACTGTGCGGCCGGACCCGACCGCACAGCGGTCGGCTTGAGTTGCGAGATCGAATTGCATTCACGACCTTAACGCTCATCGGCGGCGAGCAGGTATTCAGGTCGATCAGTAATCACCCCGTCGAGCCCCCAGGTCGCGGCGCGCGCGTGCTCGTCGGGGGACGTCACTCCGTAGACGTAATTCTTCAGGCCGCATGCCGCGCTGTGCTCAATCAATCGGGCGTCGCCGAATTCCCAGCACCAGACGATGCTGCTGACTCGCGGATGGCTGGGGACCCAATCGGGCCGGATCTGCATTGCGACCGGCCGGAAACACACGATGAGGCCGCATTCGACGTCGACGCGCCGGCTGATCTCGTCAATCGCCGGATGACAGAACGACGTGACCAGCAGTTTCCGCCGGTCGCAATGTCGGTTCACAATGGCGATCGTCTGCTCGATCGCTGCGGGCGTCTTGACTTCGAGGTTCCACAGAAATTCTGCGGGGTTCGGCACGGGCAATTCGAGCGCCTCGTCGACCGTGGGAATCGTGAATCCGACGAGCGCACTCAGATCGGTGTGGCGCACCGCGGCGACATCGCGCCCATCGGGGGCCAGATGGTCGTGAAACAGAATCGGCACGCCGTCGGCCGTCAGCCGAATGTCAGTCTCGATGCCGTCGACCCCCATCTCAATCGCCGCCCGAAACGCCGCAAGCGTATTCTCAGGAAGTTCGACGTGGTAGCCGCGATGACTGAGGATCAGCATGTATTTCCCTGATTGCTCGCAGCACAATACCGCGATCGGAATTTGCGCACGACGGGCGTCAGTCCCGAACTCAGGCGGAGCATCGTCTCGCGTTCGATTGCGGCCGGCACGCCGTGGAACGCCTCGGCGATTCCGCCTGCGATGCAGGCCATTGTATCGGCGTCTCCGCCCAGCGAAATCGCATTTCGCACGGCGTCCTCAAAGCCCTCCGCCTCGAGAAAGGCCACGATCGATTGCGGTACCGAGCCCTGACAGGAGCCATCAAGGTGATAAGTCGGGCGAATGGCCTGCAACGAATCGGAAAGGTCGTAGCCGAAATTCTGCTCGACATACAGGCGAATGGCTGTCTTGTCGCGGGTGGTTCGCGCGAGGAATACCGCGGCCGCCGCAGCCTCGGCGCCACGGACACCTTCCGGATGATTGTGCGTCACTTCGGCGCTGCGTCGAGCCTGTTCACGCACTTCGTCGATGGAATTGAAGGCGAAACCAATCGGACTGACCCGCATGGCCGAACCGTTTCCCCAACTGTTGTACGGCTCGCGGCGCCGCTCCGATGCCCATTCAAAGAAGAACGCGCCAAAGCCGGCGTCCGTGTACCAGTCGAAATACTGATGGAATCGATCGACCAGGTCGCCGCCGTGCAAAATCCAGTCGGCGACGGCGACTGTCAGCACCGTGTCGTCGGTGAATCGATGATAGCGCCCGAATAGCTCGAAGTCCTTCGTTTTCGTCCCCACTCCCTCGTGGACTGAGCCTGCAATATCACCTGCGATCGCGCCGAGCATGCTTTCGCTCGCGTTGATGGGTTTGTGCGATTGTCGTCATCTCATACGTGCGGTTGCACGTCTAATGCAAGATCATGCCAGATCCGATCGTTTAACCGCAACCCGTCAGGGAAGCGCGTATCGCAGGCTGCAGGCGTACCCGAAAAGTTTCGATATTGCCAACGAATGACGTGCGAGCCCGAAATACACTCGAGGCGGATCCGACGTTCGATACGCGCTTCCCTCCGGGGCGCGGTTAAACGATTCGGCCACATAGCCAAAGCACTGAACGAAGGCGCGCTGTCATGCTGATCGATGATCATACCACACCTCCCGATCTCTCTTATCTCACGATCGGGTTTCCGATACCATGAAATGCATGAACAGACGAAAATTCCTGCGAGTGGGACTGGCGGGGTTCGGCAGCCTTTCGTTGCCCGGGTTGATGCGCATGCGCGCCCAGGCTGCCCAGCCGCAGTCGGGCGGGCGCACGGCGGTCATTCTGGTCTGGCTCCGCGGGGGCGGCAGCCACCTCGACACCTACGACCCCAAGCCCGAAGCATCCACTGATTACCGCGGGCCATTCAGCCCGATTGCGACTCAGACGCCGGGGCTGTTCGTTTCCGAGTTGCTGCCGCGGCACGCTGCCCTGTCGAGCAAATTCGCCGTACTGCGGTCGATGGCGCACACGGGAGGCGGGCATCCGGCCGGGTCTCTGCAGTTGCTCTCGGGTGACCCCGACGCGATCGACAAGCTCAAGCCGGTTTATCCCGATTTCATGACGGTTGCCCATTACCTGCGCGCCGGCGGGGGCCGCAAGCTGCCGAATTACGTGGGGGTTAACCCGGTCATCCGGTACGACAGTTTTACGATTGCCGGGCCGGGTTACCTCGGGCCGGCGTACGAGCCGTTCGCCGTGCTGGGGGACCCCAGCGCACCGCAGTTCGAAGTCCCGAACATCGGGCTCAAGGATGGCCAGCAGTCGGAACGGCTGCGCGAGCGGATCAGCCTGCGGAAGCAACTCGATGTGGTGCGGCGCGCGGTCGGCCGCACCGACGTGATGCAGGCAATGGACTCGTACGAAACGCAGGCGATCGATCTGCTGACGAGCACCGAAGCGGCGCGGGCCTTCGACCTGAACCTCGAACCGGCCGCACTTCGCGATCGCTATGGGCGCAATCAGTGGGGCCAGCAGTGCCTGATGGCCCGCCGGCTTGTCGAGGCGGGGGTCGACGTCGTCACCACGACGTTCGACGGGCCCTTGTGCGGGCGCGTCGCCAATTGGGACGATCACGCGGTCAACCACCACGTCTTCGACGCGCTCAAGTTCCGGGCGCCGGTTTTCGACCAGGCGGTCACTGCGTTGATCGAAGATCTCTACGACCGCGGGCTCGACCAGCGCGTGCTGGTCGTCGTGACGGGGGAATTCGGTCGCACGCCGCGCATTTCGTACGTGGCCAGCAGCGGCGGCGGCGTGGCCAGCGCTCCGGTCGGCACGGTGCAGCCGGGCCGCGATCACTGGCCCAACGCCAACTCCATGATCTGGGCCGGCGGTGGCATCCAGACCAGCCAGATCATCGGCAACACCGACCGCCGCGGCGAAGAGGCCGTCTCCCGCCGCGTTGGTCCGCAAGACTTTCTGGCGACAATTTACCGCCATCTCGGGATTGATTTCGAGAAAGTCGCCATTCCTGATTTCTCGGGCCGGCCGATCCCGATCGTGAACGGCGGCAAGCCGATCGCCGAGCTCGGCGCGGCCGTGTGAACTTTGCATCCCAGACTCGAATCCCGGTGAATCATGCCGCCAGCCAGTTTGAATCCCGCGGAATTGCTCGTTGACGGGGCCGCGTGGGCCGGCAAGGTGTATCTGAACACTGCCGCCGAAGGGCTGCTCCTGAAAGACTGCGCCGCCGCCGTGCAGCAGTACCTGGCCGACAAATCGACCGGCGAACCGGGGCGCGTGCCGATGTGGGCCGCGCTCGAACGGGCCCGTGAACGGGCTGGCCTGCTGCTGGGAGTGCCCGCCGCGCGGACGGCCATCGTCAGCAGCACGACCGAAGCCCTCAATACGATCGCCCAGGGAATCGACTGGCGCGCGGGCGACGAGGTCGTATTTACCTCGGTCGAATTTCCATCGAACATGTTTCCGTGGGTCGTGCTCCCCGAGCAGGGCGTGAAGACCCACATCGTCTCGCCGCGCGACGGGCTCGTCCGCCTCGAAGACATCCTGGAACAGATCACCCCAAACACGCGCCTCGTGACGTTGAGCCAGGTGAGCTACGCCACCGGACAGCACCTCGATCCGAAGCCGATCTGGGAGCGCGTCAGGAACACGAAGACGCTGCTCTGCATCGACGCCACCCAGGCCGCCGCCCGCGTCGACGTCTCAGGCGAACATGCCGACTTCGTCGTCGCCAGCGGGTTCAAATGGATGAATTCAATCCACGGCGCGGCGATTCTCACGGCCAGCACGCGAGTCCTCGAACAGGGAATCCGCGGACCGGCTGGCTGGTTCTCTGCTGAAAGCTGCTACGCCCCCGACCGGCTCGAACGGTTTCATCCGCGCGCCGACGCCGGGCGGTTTCACGCCGGCATGCCGAATTTCGATTCGGTCTACTCACTGGCCGCGGCCCTCGATTTCCACACGCCGGATCGCGTCGCCGGCCGCCGAGCCCAACTTGAACCGCTCGTAACCCGCACGTGGACCGGCCTCAAAGAGCTGGGGCTGCCAGTGCTCACCCCCGCCGATCCCACCGACAGAGCCGGAATCGTGGCTATGTCGTGCCCCACCCCAGAGGCCGTCCAGCGACACCTGGCCGAGCGCGGCATTTTCATCCACGGCGACGACAACCGCGTCCGCGCCGCCATTCACTGGTACACGACGGCCGACCAGATCGACCGCTACCTCGCCGCGGTGAAAGAACTGCTGTGCTGACGCGCAGTTGGTCAGGCTTTCCAGCCTGACAGCAATGTACTCACGATTAATGCAGTGATCACAAGGCCGCGAACTTCTGTTCCGTGCGGTGCCTGGCACGAATCGCCGATGATCTGCATCGGTTTCGCGCCACTCCTTCCCTCAGTCCATTGTCAGGACACGACCGGCGCCACACGAAGCCGCAGCGCTGTCAGGCTGGAAAACCTGACCTACAGTAGTGCCTCAATTGGCGTCCCCTCGCTGTATTTCATCGGGCGGCCGATCGGGGTGACGACCTTTTTCTCGGGGTCGATGCCGAAGGCCGAAAGCACCGTGGTGTACAGGTCGGCGACTTTCACAGGCGCATCGGGTTTTGTCTTCTCGCCGGACGGATCGGTCGAACCGACGACGGTGCCGCCGCGCAGGCCACCGCCTCCCAGCAGGCACGAAAAGCCGCTGGGCCAGTGATCGCGGCCGTCTTTGGGATTGATGTGCGGCGTTCTTCCGAATTCCCCCAGGCACAAGAGCAGTGTCGATTCCCACAGGTCGCGCGCCACAAGGTCGGCAATGAGCGCCGCAAGGGCCGGATCGAGCTGCGCCGCCAGCGCGGCGACCTGCAAGAAATTTCGCTCGTGCGTGTCGAATCCGGACATTGCCACTTCGACGACGCTCACCCCGACTTCGATCAACCGCCGTGCGACAAGGCACGTGCGCCCCACGTCCGAATCGCCATAGGCGGTTTGCACGGCCGCCGGTTCGTCGTCGATCTGAAACGCTTTCGCGTGCTCGGAATTCAGCATCTTGACGACGGTCTGCACGTGCTCGTCGTGCAGCGTGTCGGCGACAATCGCCCGGCGGCCGCGGGCGAACGACTCCGACAGGATGTTCAGGTTGTCGAGCTTTCGCTGTTCCCGCGCGTCGAGGGTCGCCCTCTGACGCGCAGTGAGACCAAGACGCTTGACCTGAAAGGCATCGTAGCGGTTTCCCAGGTAGCCGCCGCGCGACGGCCACTGGTGGTAGCCGAGCGAAATGATCTGCGGAATCTCGAGCTCCGGATTGGGAAGTTCTCGGGCGACGATCGCACCCAGCGACGGATGCCGCAGCACGGGGTCGGGGCGGTAACCCGTCTTGACGGCATAGGCACCGCGGGCGTGGTCCCCTTCCGGCGAGACGAGCGACCGGACGATCGACAGATGCTCAAACTTCTCGGCAATGCGCGGAAAGCCCTCGGCGATTTCGATGTCTTTCGCTGCTGTGGCGATGGCGCGCGTCGGTCCGCCGACGCGGCTGCTGGGATGCGGGTCCCACGTCTCCAACTGACTGGGCCCACCGTCGAGCCAGATCACCAGCAGCGACTTGTGCCGTTCAGCGCCGCGCCGGGCGGCGGCACGCAGGTCTGTCCCCGGAAGGGCGAACGACAGTCCGCACCCGGCGGCAAACTGCAGGAAGTGGCGACGATTGACGTCGGGCAGCATGTCAATGATTCCAGATGAACTCGGGTGAGTTGATCATTGCCCAGAATGCGTCTTCGACGACGTGCAGGCGGTGTGCTCTTCGCGCGGATCGCAGTTGTTCGAGAAAATGGTCCTGTTCGGTCTGTGTCGGACGCCGCGACAGGCAGACCAGGAAACTTGCATCGACGCAGTCGCGATCGTCAGTCTGCGCTTCGGCGATGCGCCGGCAGGCGCCACGACGGCCGGAGTTGATCGATTCGTTCGTGAATCGACCCGCCATGCGTTCGACCATCTGCTGAATCGAGCCGCCGCGTTCGTCGAGCTCCAGTTCGCCCAGGCTGCCATACTGCTCAGAGAACTCCTTTTGCCAGTGCGCGCGATGCGTGCGGGTGATGACGTCGTCATCGCTGCGCAAGCGCTGCACGGTCCGGGCCTGCTGCAGCGAGCGGCTGACCTGCTCAGTCCGCAATTGCACGAGCGGGAACACGGCCCACGCGGTATTGAGCGGCCCGATCGCTTCAGGTGATTCGAGCTGCGGATGTGTCGACGCCAGCCGGAAGGGGCGCGAACTCACTGTGACCAGAGCCAATCGCCGCACGTCGAAGCCGTGCGCCGCGAAATCGTCGCCGAGCAGGTCGAGCAGTTTGGTGGCATCCGCCGTCTCCGGCTGATCCGGATCGGGTAGATCGTCGACCGGGGCGAAGTACGGCTTGCCGAACATCAGGCCCCACACGCGATTGGCGATCGCCTGGCGGAAGCGGCGGTTGTCGGGATGCGTCACCCACTTTGCAAGCTGCTCGCGGCGCGGGGACCGATCGGCCAGCCATTCCGGGTGGAATGGCACGCAGGGAGCGATCGTCTCTTCGGCCTGCGTCTTGCGATTCTCGATCATGTGTTCGCGCCCGCGGGCGTCATAAAGGCCGGCGTTCGAGCGGGCAAGCTGGCCGAAGTAGGCGGCCAAGCCCTGAAAGTCGGCCTGCTTCCAGTCGGCAAAAGGATGGTCGTGGCATTCGGCACAGTCGATCCGCTGGCCGAGAAAGGCGCGCGCCGTGCGGCCGGCCAGGCGCGTCGCATACTGATCGCCCTGCGCGATCTCTGCGCTTAAGAAGTTGGCGGGTCCGGAAACGGTCGGCTGGCCGGTGGCGGTGATCGTCTGCCGCACGATTTCGTCGTAATGTCGTCCCTGCTTCAATTCGCCGCTGAGCCAGGCGGCGAAGCGCTCGCGGCGAAAACCGGGGAAGTCGTTGTCGCGGTCGCCCAAGAAGGCCACCGACAAGCGCTCGGCCAGATAATCGGCGCAGCGATCGTCGGAGAGCATCGTCACGGCCCAGCGCGTCAGCCGGTCTGGTCCGTCATCGGCCTCGAATTCACGGAGGTCCTCCAGGGACGGAATTGAGCCGAACAGGGCCAGCGTCAATCGCCGGAAGATCTGAAATTCGTCGGCGGGTTCAGCGGGGGTAAGCCCAGCGTCGCGCCAGCGACTCTCGAACCGCTCGTCGATGTGCCGCACGATCGAGTGATGGTCGTCGGAAAAACCAAGCGAGCGGGCCACGGGGCTGCCGGCCGGGCGCAACAAGGCCTGCGGCCGGGCGGCGGTCCACGAGACGACTCCGCAGATCGCCAGCCCGATGAGACACGACAGCGGAGCATGGATGAGCGATTTCATGACAGCCGGCGTCAATGTGATCGAAACCGACGAAGACAAAGTTCTCGGGCTGCTGCGATTCTATCTCGTTCTACCCGGCAAGCGACATGCCGGTTTCAGAGAAACCTGAGCGTCAAGGTTCGAGTATACTCGGAGAGGAAATGTCGTGCCGCATTCGTTTCATTCAGTCGTTGTTTGCACTCCATGGATAATACCGTCGATGCGGTAATGCCTGTCGCGACGCCGAGCGCGCCCGCCGATCGTGGTGTGTGTAATCCGGGCGCTGTCGCAGTGCCCCCGGCGATTGATTCGCGGCTCGAGCAGCCTGGCCGATTCCATGCGCTCGGACGAATCCCCCACGTGATCTGGCACCCGATTCAGGCCGCGGTCTGGATCCTGGAGCTTGTCGCCGGGATTTTGAGTCTGCTGGTCCTGCTGTCGATCGCGGCGACAATTCCAGGATTGAACCTGATCGCTCTGGGATACGTCCTGTATGCAGAGGGGGAGGTGGCCCGGTCAGGCAAGCTGCGGAACGCGCTGCCGCTCGTGCCCGCCGCGGCGCGACTGGGGAGCATCATCGCGGGTGTTTGCCTCTGGCTCTGGCCGATCTGGTATCTGGCCGATGTAGCCCGCGACGTGCAATTGATCGCCCCCGCATCAGCGGCTGCGCGCTGGTACGGCGTCGGTCTGATCGCCGCGGCAACTGTCGTCGCCGCGCACCTCCTGCTGGCCGTGGCCTGCGACGGACGGATCGACCGGTTTCTGTGGCCGATCGGAAATATCCTCTGGCTGCGCCGCCACGTTCGCCAGGGCGGCTTCTGGGAATCGGCCGAACGGTCGATCCGCAATTTTCTCGATGACATGCGATTGCCACGTCTGGCATGGCTGGGCGCGTGCGGCTTCGTGGGGACGGGGCTGTGGCTGCTGGTTCCGTCGCTGCTGTTTGCTTTGCCGAGCGATCCGGCGGTGGCGTGGCAGCGGTGGCTGGCGGTGATCGGCGGCGCGGGGCTGATCATCGTGCTGGGCTGGGCGCCGCTGTTCCAGGCGCATTTTGCGGCGCAGGGGTACTTCCGCGCCCTGTTCGAGCTGCGCAATGTTCGGGCGCTCTTCCGGCAGGCGCCGCTGCGGTGGGTGCTGGCCGTCTCGTTACTGTACGCCTCGGCGATCCTGATGTTTCTGTGGAGCGGCCGACTGAAGATGCTCATTCAGTCGCACCGCGAGATTCTCGATCTGACGGTGATCTCGCTGGCAACGACGTTTCCGGCCAGGATCCTGCTGGGTTGGGTGTACTCTCGGGCCGCGGCGCGGGGGCCCGCGCCGTCGACCTGGGTCTGGATCATGCGGCTGCTGCTCGTGGTGCTTCTCGCGGGTTACGTCTACTTGCTGTTCCTGTCGAGCCTGACTGCCGAATTGGGCCGTCACTGGTTCAACGAGCATCACGCCCTGCTGCTGCCGATCCCGTGGTAAATTGGCTGGTCGCGCCTGGCGGAGCCGTGATAGAATTGATGAGGAGGAGACGACCATGAGCACAGTCAGAGAATCCTTGATGGAGATTGCCGCCCAGCTTCCCGAGCAGTGCACTTGGGATGAGGTGATGTACCAGATTTACGTTCGGCAGAAGATCGAAAGCGGGCTGACGGACGTCGCTGAAGGTCGCACAACTGACCACGACGCCGTATTTGAAGAGTATTCCAGATGACCGCCGGCAAATGCCTCGCCGACCATCGCTATGAACCGGGTCAGGTCGAGGCCGTTCGCGAATTCCTGAAGCGGACCCGCAGCGAGTTGCGGATGCTGCGGAAGGCCTACGTCTACCGCGACCGTGTGCAGATTTTCGACGTAAACGGCGACTGGTTCGAGGTGACCGGCATCGGCTACCCCGACGCCGACATCATCCCCGTCCTCGACGCCGTCAACACGGCGTTCAACCGTGAAACGATCCACAAGCCGACCGAAGACGAATTCAAGGAATTCAAGACGGGCCGGCGGTATACGTGGGCGCTCGATCGGGTGATGTAGCTAGGACGTCTGCCCGCCCGGGCCGTGGCCGTACAGGTGCTGCACGGGCGTCTTGTGGCCCCAGGCGATCTCGTCGGAGGTCAGGCTGAAGACGGCGGCGATTTTCTGGCGTTCGGCGGGGCTGGGGGTCCACCGGCCCATGATGATGGCCGCGACGCGGTTGTCGTCGAGACCGCTCCGCGTGACCAGCTCGGCCAGTGTGACTTGATGCTGCTCGCAGAGTTCGGCGACGCTGGCTGGCATGTCAGAAATTCTCTTTCAGGCCAAATCGGTGATAGCGGATGTTGCGGGGGTCCATCGAGTGCCCCCAACTGACTTCCTCGACGGGAACGCCGAAGGCCTCAGCGATCCGGCGGCGCTCGTCGGGGCTGGGGGTCCAGCGGCCGACGGCGATGGCTTCGACGCGCTCAGGCATCAGGCGGGCGCGTTCGGCGACTTCCTCGACGGAGAGTTGGGTTTCCTCGAACAGCAAATCGATCGTTTTCATTACGCTGTAATCGTTACCGTTTCGTAAGGCGGCCCGACCAACGACTGGTTTTTGACATCCGCAAGCCGCCGTTTTTCCAAACCCGGCTGGTTATTTTAGCCCGGTCTTAGTATATCAAAGTAATCAAATCCTATGTACAGACGGGCAGGGTTCTCCTGCCTGGACGGAAACGTATCGGCAGAAATCGGTTAAGCTACGACAGCACTCTCAGATCAGGGAGCAGCCAACACATGGCGACAGTGACGATTGATCGGGCTTCTGGGATTCCGGTTGCAGAAGAGACGGAACAGAAGTTCGAATATCCCGGGATTCCCACCACGTGCGACGGGGCAGAAGCGGTGGTCTGGGTTGAATCGCGGATCAGCCAGGGATCGGGCGCGTATCCGATCACCAGTTCCACGACGATGGGGGGCGGATTCAATGCCGCCATGATGAACGGCCAGCCCAACCTGTGGGGCGATCAACTGGTTTTCGTCGAGCCCGAAAGCGAGCACTCGGCAGCCACGTTCTGCGAAGGTTTTGCCGTGGCCGGCGGCCGCGTCACCAACTTCACGTCGGGACAGGGGCTGGTGCTGATGAAGGAAGTGCTGTATACGATCGCCGGCAAGCGCCTGCCGATGGTGTTCAACATCGGGGCCCGCGCGCTCACCAGCCAGGGGCTGAATGTGCATGCCGGCCACGACGACGTGATGAGCGTCGCCGACGTGGGCTGGGGAATGCTGTTCGCGCGCAACGCCCAGGAAGCAGGCGACTTGTGCCTGATCTCGCGCCGCGCAGCCGAAGCTTCGCAGACCCCGTTCATGAACGTCCAGGACGGTTTTCTGACGACGCACACCGTCGAGACGGTGCGCCTCCCCGAGCTGGATTTCATGAAGGCTTACATCGGTAAGCCCGAAGACAAACTGATGAACCTGATGGACCCGGCCAACCCGATGATGTCGGGGGTTGTGCAGAATCAGGATTCGTACATGAAGGGCAAGATCGCCCAGCGCTGGTATTACGACCAGGTCGAGCCGGCCCTGCGAGAAGCCTTCGAAGAGTTCTACCGCAACACGGGCCGCCGTTACGACTTCGTCGACGCCTACCGTTGCGAAGACGCCGAGTTCATTCTGGTCGGCATGGGTTCGTACATGGAAACCGCGCAGGCCACCATCGATTACCTGCGCGAAAAGAAGGGCGTGAAGGCCGGGTGCCTGAATGTTTATTGCTTCCGCCCGTTCCCGTCGCAGGCGATCATCGACGCGCTCAAGAACTGCACGGCGTTTACCATCATCGAACGGATGGACGATCCCCTGTCGACGACCGGCAATCACCTGACCCGCGAGGTCAAGGCGGCCTTCTGCGACGCGGTCGGTGGCCAGAACGGCATCGAGAAGATCGAACGCCTGCCGCGGATTTACAGCGGCGCGGCGGGCCTGGGCAGCCGCGACGTCCGCCCCGGCGACATCATTGCCATCTTCGACAACATGGTCAGCGACGGGCAGGACTTCTTCTGCGTGGGGGTTAAGCACCCGCTGGCGCTGGAAGTCAAGGAAGACCCCGACCTGCGGCCCACCGGCGGTTTCTCGATGCGCGGGCACTCGGTCGGCGGTTTCGG
>JACQFH010000341.1 GCA_016200145.1 Planctomycetia bacterium
CGAGCTCGATTTCGCGGCGATCACCAAGGAACAGTTCGGCCGCCGGCTCAATCTGCAATTGCCCGAAGCCAGCCTGATCGTCGCCAAGCCTCGCGGCGGGACGCCGCACGAAGGCGGCGTGCGGTTCCGCAAGGGGAGCCTTGCGGACGAAATCTTGAGCACCTGGATCCGGCAGGGCGCGCCGGGCGATCTGGCCGACCCGGCACGGGTGACGAAGGTCCGGCTCGTGCCTGACAAGCTCATGCTCCGCCCGCGGCAGAAGCACCGCCTGCAATTGATCGCCGAGTACAACGACGGCACGACCCGCGACGTGACGCGCCTGGGCGCCTTCACCGTCAACAACACCCAGTTCGCGGAAGTCGACGACGAAGGTCTGGTTGTGGCGCAGGACGCCGGCGAGACGGCGATCGTGGCCCGCTTCGAGCGGACGTTCGCCGCCACCGGAGTGGTCGTTCTCAATCCCGCGCCCGATTTCGTCGCCGCGCCGGTGCCGCAGGACCATTTCATCGACCGGCACGTCGTCGAAAAGCTCAACCGGCTGAAGATCGCGCCTTCACCGCTCGCCGGCGACGAAGAGTTTCTGCGGAGGATCTATCTCGACCTGATCGGTCTCCAGCCAAAGCCCGACGAGATCCGTGCTTTCATCGCCGATACCGATCCGCACAAGCGAGAGCGCACCGTCGAGGGCCTGTTCAACCGGCCCGAGTTCGTCGATCACTGGTCGCTGAAGTGGGGCGACCTGCTGCAGAACTCTCGGAACGTCGTCAGCCAGCAGTCGGTGTATCTGTTCCGCGAATTCCTGCGGAGCGCGATCGCCGAAAACATGCCGCTCGATGAATTCGCAAGGCGCGTATTCACCGCTCGCGGTGGCGCGATCGACGACCCGGCCAGCGTGTATCTGGCCATCAGCAAAGACACGAACGACACGGTCGAGCGGGCGACGCAGGTATTCTGCGGCGTGCGAATGTTGTGCGCCCGCTGCCATCCGCACCCGCTCGAGAACTGGACTCAGGCCGACTATTACGGACTGGCCAGCTTCTTCACGCAGGCCTCGCCGCGGCAGGACTCGCGGTTCCCGACGATTCCGAACACGAAGCTGATCCAGGTCAACCTGGCAGCCGGACCGGCGACCAATCCGCGGACCGGCCAGCCGCAAGCGCCCCGATTTCTGGGCGCCGGTGAGCCCCAGATCGCCGCCGGCGCCGACCGCCGCGAGACTTACGCCCGCTGGCTGACGTCGCCAGAAAACCCGTTTTTCGCGCGCGGCATCGTCAACCGCTTCTGGAGCTATTTCTTCCACCGCGGCATCGTCGAGCCGGTGGACGACGTGCGGAGCACCAATCCGCCGATCAATCCGGCTCTGCTCGCCGCGCTGACGCAGGACTTTATCGAACACCGCTACGATATCCGGCACCTGATGCGGCGGATCGTTTCCTCGGCGACCTACCAGCGGACGAGCGTGCCGAACGCGTCGAACCGCCGCGACGAGCAGAACTTTTCGCACTCGATTCCGCGGCGCGTGCCCGCCGAGGCGCTGCTCGATTCGCTCGTTCAGGCGACCGGCATCCCCGAAGCGTTCGGCGGCGCGCCGGGAGGCTTCCGGGCGGCGCAGCTTCCCGATGCGGCGGTCGAGAATTCGTTCCTGAATCTATTCGGCAAGCCGCAGCGGATGGATGCCTGCGAATGCGAGCGCAGAGCATTCTGGGACGCGTGCAGAACCCGGCGGCGCGGCCCACTCTGCTCATTAACCAGAAGCTGCCCGACGATCAACTGGCGACCGAGCTGTACCTGTGGTCGCTCGCCCGCAACCCGAACGCCGAAGAGCTGAAGCTCGCTCTGGATTTCATCAAGTCGTACGCCGACAAGCGCGCCGAAGCCGCCCAGGACCTGATGTGGGCCCTGCTCAACAGCAAAGACTTCTTGCTGGTGCACTAAGAACGTGGGATAGGCTTCCAGCCTGTCATGATTTCGCGCGATTCACAGCGCTCTACGAATTTCTCCCCACTCCCCGCCGTCGTCGTCCGCTCAAGAGATAAATGTCCGCCCGGACGTCGGTCAGGGGATCGCCCGACGATTCGATGCCGTCGATGCGCGGGAGCGGGTCGAAGATGATCTTACGCAGCTCCGGCTGCTGGTCGTCGACGCGCTTCGTCAGGCTGATCGTTCCGAACGGAACGAGCGACCGGTCGTCGGGCCACGTCACGCTGGCGTTGGCCACGTCGTCTCCCGCGTCGGCCATCTGTACGGCGATTCGCAGGCCGATCGGGCCGCGCGCGAGCCTGCCGTCGATTTCGTCGAACAGAAAATTCTCAGGATTTTTTGCTGCCTGCTGGTCGGTCAGGTGTTCCGTTCCTTCAGCGGGCAGGATGCGGAATCGCCCGTGGCGGCCCGCCCCCGCGGCGCTGACGAATTTGAATGCGGTCATGGCGAAAAACGCCTCGCGCGCGAAGCTCGTCGGAATCGGCTTCGGCGTCTCGACGAAACGCTTCGCATTGGGGTGCGCAGAAAGGAACGCGCCGATCGCTTCCGGCTTTCCCGCCTTGGCCGCCGCGTTCGCACGCAGGAATTCCAGAAATTCCTCTCCCGTGCGAACAGGGAAGCCGTTCGCCGAGTGTGCCACAATGTCGGTGTGCACGTGGTCGGCCAGGTGAAAGCGGATGGCGATCCCCCGCGGGCCGGAGCGCGCCGGATCGTTGTCGGGAATCGTCGGCACGCCGGTGGAATTCGAATAGCGCACCGTCACCGGGACCGATTCCCTGTGAACATGCGCCGCGCGCGTCAGGCCCTTCGCCTCGGGCGAAGGGGTGAACGTCCCGGCGCACATCAACCCTTTCGCATGGGCCGGCCGGAAACCGGCGTGCAATCCCGATAATTCGTCGAGAACAGCCAGAAGCTGTTCGGCAAGTGCCAGATTCGAATAGTCAGTGGCAGACATGGGAGCTCGAGGGGTGAAGAGAGAAGAGTGAAGAAAACGATGACGGAGGATCGAGGGTGGAGGATGGAAAATCGCACCACGTCCTCCCCCCCTTTACAAGGGGGGGCGAAAAAAGTGGGATAGGCTTCCAGCCTGTCGTGATTTTGCGAGATTCACAGGATGGAAGCCTATGCCACGCTATTGTTCAAAAGCCTGCCACGCCTCCCCCCCCTTAGGAAGGGGGGGTCGCTTGAATCTGTGATCGCCGTACCGTTTGCAATCCGACCGATCGTCAAGCACCACCTGACGACTACTTAACACGCTGATCCGGCCCAACGACTTTCGGAAGCGGCTTGCCCTCCGGGATAAATTTCATTGAGATCGAATTGACGCAATGCCGCGTGTTCTTGTTGGTCATTTGTTCGCCGTAAAACACGTGCCCCAGGTGCCCTCCGCAATGATGGCAGACGATTTCGACGCGGAATCCATCGACATCGGCATGACTGTCGACTGCGCCGGGGATCGCATCATCGAAGCTGGGCCATCCGCAATGGCTTTCGAACTTGTCGTGAGACTCGTAGAGCGGCGAATTGCACCGGCGGCAGATGAAGGTGCCCGCGTCGTGTAGGTCCGTGTACTCGCCGGTGAAGGCGCGCTCCGTTCCCTTGTGCAGAATGACCCGGGCCTCGTCCCGCGTCAGGGCGTTGTATTCTGCGCCCGATGGGTCGGCGTCTTCGGGTGAATCCCGCCGGGCGAATTCAATTGGGTCCGCCTCGGCCTTTCGCGCCGCATTCGCATCGCGCTCCGACGACGCGCCGGGCGACTTCAGCCCCCAGGCCAGAACGCCAGCCACCCCAACGGTGACCGCGCCGATCAGTACGATGACGGATACTCTCATCATGGCATTTCGCAATCCATTGTAGCGGTCGATTGCAATGAGGCTACCGCCTGCGCGCCGCGGTGGTGCCCCTCGTTGCACGTCGAGTGCCCCGGCAGCTCCTAAGCGGCCGGGACACTTTCGCGGTGCAAGATTCAATCAGGATAATCCCTGCGCCGGAACAGCTTACCTGACTGTAACTTCCGTCGCAATTGGCGCAAAACGCTGGGCAGACCAGCCGTTTTGCCGTGCCGGCCAGCCCCCGCGGCCGAATTGAAACCGCAGGGGGCCCGGAGCGCCGCGAATTGGCGCGCCATCAGGCTGCGCTCGTGACTCATCCGGGACGGGCTCCGCACGCGGGCACGGACGCAATCGATGGAATACTCTCGGCCACTCGACGCTGTTCGCGCGATCGCCATTTTCGGCGTGCTCGTCTTTCATCTCGATCCGGCCTGGCTCGCGGGCGGCTTTCTGGGCGTCGACGTCTTCTTCGTTTTGTCCGGGTATTTGATCACCTCGGTGATCCTGGGCGACATCCGCCAGCGGGAGTTTTCGCTGCGCGAGTTTTATCTGCGCCGAATTCAGCGGATCATCCCGAATGCCGTGCTGATGATCGCGACCACCGTCGTCCTGTACGCCGTGCTGTTTCCCCCGTCGACCGCGGCGCCGGTCGCCAGGCACGCGATCTGGTCGCTGCTCAGCCTGTCCAACGTCTTCATCCTGAATAATACGGGCGGCTACTGGGAGCAATCGGCCACGTCGCTGCCCCTGCTGCACACCTGGTCTCTGGCCGTCGAGGAACAGTTCTATCTGCTCTTTCCGCCGCTGGTCGTGCTGCTGGTGCGGCGAAGAATCTTGTGGCCGGCACTGATCGGCCTGTCACTGGCGAGCCTGGCGGCGTGCGTCTGCGGATCTTTTGCTTATCCCGAGGCGACGTTTTACCTCTTGCCCACGCGCGCCTGGCAGCCCCTGGCAGGGGCCGCGCTCGCCGTTGGCCTTGCACCGGCAGTCGGATCGGTTCCACGGCGACCTGCCCAGTCTCGCTCGGCGGCGACTCTCGGATGGACCGGGCTCGCGCTCATCGCGTTCAGTTTTGCGGGCGTCACCGAATCGCTGCGCGAGCCAGGCATCTCCGGCTTGTTGCCGTCACTGGGGACACTGCTGGTCCTCGTTGCAATCCGCGAACAGGCCGGTCCGACGCGAATCCTGTCGAATCCCGTGCTGGTCCTGATCGGCAAGCTGTCGTATTCCCTCTACTTGTGGCACTGGCCCGCCATCGTCATCGGTCGCACTCTGCTGGCCCAGCATCCCGGTTCGTTCCGACTGATCGCGGTTGGCTGCACGCTGGCGGCAATCATCGCGGCGATCGCGACCTATTATGTCGTCGAGCAAACACTAAGACGTCGCGGCCCCGGTCGCGCGCTGCGATTCGCAGTGATTGCCGCCGGGTTCCTGATCGGCCTGGGGACCTGCATCTGGGGGACCGCGTTCTGGTCGGGCGCCCGAACCGAGTTCGTTCGCGCGAGCCTGTTCGATCAGGTCACGTTTCACGGTTTCCCCTACGAGTCGCGGATCCAAAATTACTGCAAGCAGATGCACACTCACCCGATCGCCGGCTATCGCGACGTTGTGGCGCCGATTCCACCCGAACTGGCGCCCGATCAGTCGACAGGGCAGACGACCGAGCCCTGGGCCCGCGGCGGGATCATCAAGCAATGGGGCGACGGCGATCCGCGCGTCGTCGTGTTCGGATGCTCGCACGCGCAGATGTACTCGCCGATGATCGACGACGTCTGCCGGCAGCTTGGCGTGCCGGTCTCGTTTCTGTGTGCGAATGGGACGTCAATCTTCTTCGACGGCTCGTATTCCGCCGAGTTCGACGAATCGCGACGCGCCTGGCTGAAGAAGTGGCGCCCCGACGTGGTGTTTCTGATCCATCGCTGGGACGGTGCCGGGACATCGGTGGACGAGCTCCAGGGTAAAGTCTCGAAGCTCATCGAGGACATCGAGCCCGACGCCGGGGCGATCGTCGTGCTGACGCAGGTCCCCGTGTCGTCGCTGGGCGATTCAATCAATCCCCGCGAGTATGTCCAGCAGGAAGAGCACGCCACGGGGGCGCTCCCGAAGCTCGTCCCCGACGGCAAAGAGCCATTCCGGCGGTCGATGATCCCCATGTTCCAGGCGATCGCCGCGAAGCACCCCAAGGTGCGCCTGATCCGCGCCGACGAAATGTTTTACGCCGCGGATGGCTCCATCCGCTACGCCTCCGGCCGCTCGTTTTTCTACACCGACGACGACCACCTCAGCGACTCCGGCGCCGCCCTCCTGCAAAAAGCCTGCTACCACGCCGTATCGGGCGCCTGCCGGCGCTAACTGGTAGCCGCCCTCGCCAGAGTTCGGGCAGACTCCCGCGCCTCCCCCCCTTCGCAAGAGATCGTCTCACTTTCCAGTGGACGTAGCGCAACAACCTTTCTGTCCCCCTCTCCCCCGGCGGGAGAGGGGATAGGGGTGAGGGGGCGCTGCGCGAGAGGGGTGGACGGAGAAAGTAGAAAGAACAGGGCCAACAGGTTTTCATAATCGCCTTCACGCTGACCGCCCAACCCCCCAACCCCCAAACACCAAACACGTCCCCCCCACCTGTCCTCAACCCGTCACCCCATTCAACAAAATCGCCGCAAGAACCCTGGGCTCGCGCAAAACCAGCCCCACCCAGGTCAGCAAACCGAAAGTGATCGCGAAGCCGATCGGGAAGCGATTGCCTGGCAGCGCTTCCTGACGGGCGCGGCTTTGTGGGACGAGGGCTCTTTTCTGTTTTTCTGCACGGGTTCCGGCGGAAGGTCTTGGGGACTGAGCGGTTATAACTATTTTTTGTGTCTTTTATGTTTTCTATTACTTTTCTATTGACATTTTACTAGAATCTATTAATAATTAAGGGAACGGGACAAATCAATGCCGGAATGTGGGCTTTCGCCGGGAAGGGGCGGGGGCTCGCGAGTTTTTCTGGAGGTGCAACGATGGCGTCAGACGTCGGGTCGCAAGAGATTTTGCCGGGGACATTCGCAAACGACGAGCCCTTTGTGCGGGCGACAATTCCGGAGCCGCCGCCGCCCCTGCCACCGCTTCGGGAAATGCCCGACGCGCCGGACTGGGATGTTCCGCGCGAGAGTTCTCTGGAGACCGACAGGGCCCCTGTCAAAGCCTGTCGGGATGGCACGGCACGCATTGCGCCAGACGGGGAGGGGGACGGGACGGCGGAGGAACCCCGAAAACCCGGGTTGTCCTTCTTCTACGGGCGGGAGCTTCGCTACATGCTCTGCCAGACCAACCAATCGACCGACTGGTCGATGCCCAAGCCCGAGGCCGACTATCGCAAGCGCGTGATTCTCGACTGGGGCTGCGACGTCACCGAGACGCCGGTCTCGTGGCTCTGGCCGGGCAGGATTCCGCTGGGGCGGCTCAAGCAGCGTGCCTAGGAGCTGGGGATCTCGCCGACGATGCCGAAAAGCGTGAAGGCTGAAATGGGAGTCAAAAGAGCTAAGTCCGGCTACCAGGGAGGCACACTGTGGCGATTACCCGACGACGTTTTTGGCCAAGCCAAGGAGGCCAGCACGGGGCATTCGACCGCTTCCATGGAGCAATCTGCAACAGTTGCGACTGATATCCCTCCGGAACCCCTCCACATTGGAGCGAACCCCCCCACATTGGAAGAAACTGGGGATTTTTCCAATCTGGAGGGGGGTGGGGTAACCCCTCCAGATTGAAGAGCGCGCCCTCCAGATTGGGAGCGCGAGGCGCGATGAGCGAGGAGAGCGATGAGGAGCGTAGGTCGTAGGATGGCCTTCCAGGCCGTCCTGGGAACAAAGAAAGACGGACGGCCTGGAAGGCCATCCTACGACACTGTTCGTCGATACCATGCACTCATGCGACTTGTCAGGCCCCGTCTGTTCTGCTCTCTACTTTCTCGTCTCAACTCTCTATTTTTTGCGGCTGAACCGCAAAAAATCGGGGCGACTGTCACTCGTTTGAACCTTGGACGGCATCGGTCTCCGATTACGCCGCTGTCTTTCTACAGCCAATGGAGCCGCAGCTGCAGGCGATCGCCAGAATCGCTCAGGCATCGGGTTTCGGCGACAGGACCTCACCGACGCGTGTCAATTCCAGCCAGGCACTGCCGGTAAGTGACAATCGTTGACAAATCGGGGCGACTGGATTTGAACCAGCGACCTCTTGGTCCCGAACCAAGCGCTCTAGCCAGGCTGAGCCACGCCCCGGGGTACAGGGATGACATGGTTCATCCCGGTCTGGTTCGGTATTCTAGCAAGCTGGAGAAACTGGTCAACGCCGGGGGAAAATCGTTGTGATGCGGCATGCGGTGAGGACGTTTTTCGGGCGTGGGACGCGCGAGGCAGAGCCTCGGAGAAGCGCGTTTGCTCTGGTAGGTCCTGTCTGCCGGACAGGAACTGGCAACCGGCGGCCTGGATGGCGCAACCGCCGATCGAATCGCAAGGGCGACTCCGCCCCATTCGATTCACATAGTTGCAAACGAGGTCCCGCCCGGCAGGCGGGACCTACAGACGCCGAACAGCACTATCGAGGCAGAGCCTCGGGGGGCAGTGCGTTCCCAGGCAGAGCCTGGGAACGAGGTCGACGAGGGCGGGGAATGCGCGGTGCGGCGCTGGCTTTGCTGGGCATTCTTTTTTTCGCCGGCAGCGCGCAGGCGGGGAAGGCGAAATTCAACAGGGTCGTGAACGTCGGCGACAAAGCGCCTGTCTGGAGCGAACTGCCCGGCGTCGACGGCAAGGCGCACACGCTCGACGAGTATCGTGACGCGAAGGCGGTCGTCATCGTTTTCACCTGCAATCGCTGTCCGGTGGCGAAACAATACGAAGAGCGCGTCGCGGCGTTTACGAAAAAGTACGAGAAACGGGTGCAGGTCGTGGCGATCAGCGTCAGCCGCAATGGGGCCGATCGGCTCGAGCAGATGAAGGCCCGCGCTGCCGACAAAAAGCTGCCGTTTGCCTATCTGTACGACGAATCGCAGCAGAGCGGGCGGGCGTACGGCGCGACGGCCACGCCGCATTTTTTCGTGCTCGACGGCGAGCGCAAGATCGCCTACATGGGGGCGTTTGACGACAACACCTTCGAGCCGGAACACGCCGAGAAGCATTACGTGATCGATGCCGTCGAGGCCGTGCTCGAAGGCCGCGAGCCGAAGGTGAAGGAGTCGCTGCAGCGGGGTTGTGCGATTGAGTACGAGTGAGGCGCGAGGCAGAGCCTCGGTGGCGTTGCGTTCCCAGGCAGAGCCTGGGAACGAGATTGGGAGAACCAGCAGAATGAAGATTGAACGTCGAGTGTCGTTTGCGGTGGCGGCCCTGCTGATGATTCTTGCCGGCTGCGATCGGCAGCCGGTCGTCAAGGCGCCGGCTGCCCCGGCGCCGCAGGCTGTTGCAGACCCGGTACCCGAGCCTGGCGTGACACTGCACCAGATCGATCCCGCGGGGCTGGCGGCGCAAGTGGCGAGCCTGCCTGGCAAGGTGGTGCTGGTCGATTACTGGGCCACGTGGTGCCCGCCCTGCCGCGAGCGGTTTTCGCATCTCGTCGAATGGCACAAGAAGTACAGCTCACAGGGGCTCGTCGTCATCTCCGTCGCCTGTGACGACAAAGACAAGACCGACGAGATCCTGGCGTTTCTCAAGGAACAGAACGCGACGTTTCAGAATCTGAGGAGCGCGTTCGGTTCGATGGAGAAAACCTTCGAGGGTTTTTCCATCGACGGGGGAGCACTGCCGCATTGCAAGCTGTACGACCGTAAGGGGCAATTGCGCCACACGTTTGCTGCCGACGCAACGGAAAAGCGCACGTTTACGCCCGAGGACGTCGAGGAGGCGATCGCCGAACTGCTGGCCCCAGAGAAAGAGCCCGAGAAAGGGCCCGAGAAAAAGCCGGAGGAGCCGCCGGCGAAGGACGAGGATTCGGGCGAGAAGCCGTAATCGTCCACGCCGCGAGCCGGGGACGTGAGTCCCCGGGTGGCCCAAAGCTGGCCAAACGCCTTTGACGGACGATCGACGATTGCCAGCAGGTCAATGTGATTCAGCGGCGTGGATTGAGTTGGCGCTTGGCGCGCCCGCCCGGATCAAATGTAAGCGAATGTCCGACGCGCCTTTCAGAAATACTCCTACAGACATCCGACGCGATCAGCGGTAGCATCTGGCACGCATTGCCGGACTGGGCTGACTCAGCAGCCCGCAGTACCAGGCGCCGATACCGGGAAGGTATCGTCTCTAACGCCGTGTAATCAGACGGCCGCGGGCCGCGGCGTGATCGCGCGACGACTGCATCCTGTCGTATCCCCTGCATCCTGTCGTGTCCCCCAATACCCACGCTAAGTGCCCCGCATGATCTTCGAAACTTGCCTTTTGCTCATCCTGTTCGCCGGGGACGACCCAAAGGCCAGGGGACCGACGCTCGCCGAACTTCAACATGGTTACGCGATGGACCACTTCGATCCCGAGTCGCACATGGCCCTGGCGAAGTTTCATCATGACCGCGGGAATCGTCTGCTCGCCTACTCCCTGCTTGAGACGGCCCGCCGAACTCGCTTTGAAGCAAAAATCTTCGACGCGGCGTTCGACACCAGATTTCGCGGCAGGAAGCCGTTCGACAACAGCAAGGAGGCAGAAACGGCGCTGCTGGCCAGGCACCAGCAAGACGACAAGAACCCTGAGACACTCTTTGCCCTTGCGGACATCTATATCTCCCGCGACGACTGGACCAACGCCAGGACCTGGTTGAGCAGGCTGATCGCGGTGAAACCGGAAGAGTACGCGAATTATGCGGCATTGGCCGAGGTCTGCCGTCAGGATCAAGACAAGAAAAAGGCCGAAGAAATCGTGGAGGGATTTTTCGCGAAGTACCCGGAGTCGGTGGAGGCATATGCGAGAAGGATCGCTCCGCTCATGCGAAAGGAGCCGGACAAGGCCAAGACCCTGCTCGAACAGGCACTGAAAAAACATCCGAAGCACGCCACGTTCGTGTTCAATATGGCTGTCTTGCTGCAAGACGCGGGCAAGTTGAAGGATGCGGAGGATCTGTTTGTCCGGGCCGCTGAGCTGGGCAAGGACGACGCACACATACAAGGGTGGGTCGGTCGATTCTACTTGCGCGCTCGCAAGAACGAAGAAAAGTCGCTTCACTACTACCTGAATGTCTACTTCCTTGATCCGCATTTCTACGACACCGAACATGCTGAAGCGCGGATTCGCAAGTTGAATTTCACCGCGGCCGCGGAGATGGTCGAAAAGGCCGACAAAGACAATCAGCAGCTCGACGACCTTCTCAAACATGATAATCCCGCGGTTGTGAGTGTGGCCCTGGACAAGATCTCGAAGTCATGGAATGCAAAGGCTCGGCAGCACGTTCTGGATGCCTTGGGGCACGACGATCCAATGATCCGCATGCAAGCGGTCGAGATCGTGATGAAGAACCCGGATGAAATGCTTAATGAGGACGTGAGGGGGCTGCTTCGTGGCGAAGACTTGCAAAAGCGCGGTCTCGCCTGCTATGTGGCCGTCAGCTTGTGGAAGGAGAAAGGCATCGAAGCCGTCCGCCCCATGTTGCATGATAAGTCGCAGTTAGTCCGCTACGATGCCGTCTCGGCATTGTGGCGCTACGGCGGCGAAATGGGAAAACAGATCGTGCGCGACCACAGCAAGAGCGAAAACAACCCGTGGCTGGTCCGCATGATCAAGTCGCTCGAAAAGGACGCGCCCTGATCCTTCCGGACCCCCATTAACAATACTGAGCATCTTCTCAAAAGCCCGCGAGATTCGATGAATCGTGAGAGCGCCCGGCGCCCGAATCGGCGACCTTTAACGGCATCCGCAGAGGTGATTCCGAACCAGTGGACCCCCATTGACAATGCTACGCGCCTTGCCCAAAACCCGCGAAATTTGATGAGGTTCACCCGCCGGTCGGTCGCAGACGACGTGTCTTGAGAGTCAGCGGCTAGAAAGCGGCGAGGATCGATCGGAGCAGGGGGACGGCAGGTTGGAAACCTGCCCTACGGTGCGGTACCCAATCTGACAGGGGAAGTGGGGAATCGCTGGTGGGGTCTGTCAGTTTGGCAGGGGATGGCCGATTCCATGGTTAACGCTGGAAATCGCAAGTCTCTGCAACATAGCGGCTTATGATTCGCCGTCCCGCTGGCACGGGGATTGCCTACCTGCGGCGTGAGTGTTGGTCGGTGCCATTGCACGCGCTGACGCTGTTGATTCACCCCGGCTGCATTTGAAGCTGCAATTCATTTCAGCATTTGAGGAGACGCTGTGGCAAAATTGATGAGCTTTGACGAGGATGCCCGTAAAAGTCTGCTGGCCGGCGTCGGCAAGCTGTCGCGGGCGGTGGGAAGCACTCTCGGTCCTCGCGGTCGGAACGCCGTGCTCGACAAAGGTTGGGGGGCCCCAAAAGTCACGAAGGATGGCGTGACTGTGGCTGAAGACATCGATCTCGAGAACGCCTTCGAGAACATGGGAGCGCAGCTCGTCAAAGAAGCTGCCTCGAAGACCAGCGACGTGGCAGGCGACGGAACCACCACCGCCACAGTGCTCGCCGAGGCCATCTTCAAAGAGGGGTTGAAATTCATCGCTTCGGGTGCCGACCCGATGTCGCTGTCTCGCGGCATTCAGAAGGCCGTGACGGCGATTGGCGGCGAACTGAAGAAGCTTGCCCAGCCCGTTGACGCCAAGAGCAAGAAGGCGACGCAAATGGTCGCCACGATCGCCGGCAATAACGACCCGGAAATCGGCCGGATTCTGGCCGAAGCGCTGATCGAGGTCGGCAAAGACGGCGTGATCACCGTCGAAGAGGGTCGGCAGGTCACGACGACGGTCGAGCATGTCGAAGGGATGCAATTCGACCGCGGCTATCTGTCGCCGCACTTCGTCACCGATCAGGATTCGCAGGAATGCGAACTCGAGAATTGCCGGATCCTGATTTACGAAGAAAAGATTTCGAGCGCCAAGTCGCTGGTGCCGCTGCTCGAGAAGGTGTCGAAGGCGCGCGTGTCGCTGCTGATCATCGCCGAAGACCTCGAAGGCGAAGCCCTGGCGACGCTGGTCGTCAACAAGCTCCGCGGCATCCTGAATGTCGCCGCGGTGAAGGCGCCGGGTTACGGCGATCGCCGCAAGGCCATGCTGGGGGACATCGCCGTGCTCACCGGTGGCAAGGCGATTTTCAAAGACCTGGGTGTCAAGCTCGAAAACGTTCAGCTCTCGGACCTGGGGGTGGCGAAGAAGATCAAGATCGACGCCGAGAACACGACGGTCGTGCAGGGCTCGGGCGCGAAGGCCGAAATCGAGGGTCGTGCCGAGCAGATTCGCCGCGAAATCGGCGAGACCGACAGCGAATACGACCGCGAGAAGCTGCAGGAACGGCTGGCCAAGCTGGCCGGCGGGGTGGCGCAGATCAACGTCGGCGCGCCGACTGAAACGGCGATGAAAGAGCGGAAAGATCTGATCGAAGACGCTCTCGCGGCCACTCGCGCGGCCATTGAAGAAGGCGTTGTTCCCGGGGGAGGGGTGGCGCTCATGCGGTGTGCCGACGCCGTGGGCAAGCTCGATCTCGACGGTGACGAAAAGCTCGGCGCCAAGATTGTGCAGAACGTGCTCGACATGCCGCTCAGGCTGATCGCGTCGAATGCCGGGCTCGACGGCTCGGTCGTCGCGAACAACGTCCGCAAACTGAAGACCAAAACGCATGGCTACGATGCGCTGAACGATCGCTACGGCGACATGTTCGAGTTCGGCGTCGTCGACCCCTGCAAGGTCACCCGTTCGGCGCTCACGAATGCGGCCAGCGTGGCGTGCCTGCTGCTGACGACCGAATCGATTATCGTCGACGAACCCAAGAAGGAAGCCGACGATCATCACCACGACGATCACCACGACATGGGTGGCATGGGAGGAATGGGTGGCATGGGAGGAATGGGGATGGGCGGCATGGGTGGCATGGGCGGCATGATGTAAGCCGTCTCCGTTCGCCGGATCTCAAGCGAAACTCTTCAAATCAACATCAGAATACTGGAGCGAAACACAATGCAATTGAAGCCTCTCGATGACCGTGTGGTGGTGGAACCTGTTGATGCGGAAGCCGTCACGGCCGGTGGGATCGTGTTGCCGGATACGGCCAAGGAAAAGCCGCAGCGGGGCAAGGTGCGGGCCGTGGGCCCGGGCCGGCTGCTCGATTCGGGAAGTCGCTGCCAGATGAGCGTCGGCGTCGGCGACGAAGTTCTGTTCAGCAAGTACGGCGGGACCGACATTGAAGTCGAAGGCAAGGACGTCAAGATCCTGCGAGAAGGCGACATTCTGGCGAAGCTGGCGTAAGGAGATTTCGGAATTGGGATTTCGGATTTCGGAATGAATCCAGACTTCGGGCTGGTTCTGAGATTCGGTTCGATAGAGCACACTAAGAGATTCTCGAATAGGAGTACGCAAGCGTGGCAAAGCAAATGTTGTTCGATGATCGCGCGCGGCTGAAGCTGCAGCGTGGGGTCAAGACGCTGGCCGATGCCGTCGCTGTGACGCTGGGACCCACCGGTCGAAACGTCATTATCGACAAGAATTTCGGCAATCCGCTGGTGACGAAGGACGGCGTCACGGTCAGCAAAGAGATCGAGCTCGAAGACCCGTTCGAGCACATGGGCGCCAAGCTCGTCAACGAAGTCGCGACGAAGACCAGCGACGTGGCCGGCGACGGCACCACAACGGCGACTGTTCTCGCCAAGGCGATTTTCGACGAAGGCCTGCGCAGCATTTCGATGGGAGCCAATCCCACGATCGTCCGCCGCGGCATCGAAAAGGCCGTTGAAGCCGCGATCGAGTACTTCAAGTCGATCTCGAAACCGGTCTCGAGCCCGGCCGAAATCGCCCAGGTCGGCGCCATCTCGGCGAACAACGACCACGCGATCGGCGAGCTGCTGGCCGAGGCCATGCAAAAGGTCGGCCGCGACGGCGTGATCACCGTTGAAGAAGGCAAGGGGGCCACGACGACCCTCAAGCTCGCCGAAGGCATGCAGTTCGACAAGGGGTTCGTCTCCCCCTACTTCGTCACCGACCCGGCGGAAATGAAGGTCGTGCTCGAAGACTGTTACATCCTGATCTACGAGAAGAAGGTTTCGAGCCTCCGCGACCTGGTGCCGATCCTCGAAAAGACGGCTCAGTCGGGCAAGCCCCTGTTGATCATCGCCGAAGACGTCGAGGGCGAAGCCCTGACGGCGCTGGTGGTCAATAAACTGCGGGGCGTGCTGCGGGTGTGCGCCGTCAAGGCGCCCGGGTTCGGCGACCGCCGCAAGGCCATGCTCGGCGATATCGCCGTGCTGACCGCCGGCACGCTGATGTCGGAAGACCTGGGGATCAAGCTGGAATCGGTCGAGGTCAGCCATCTGGGCCGCGCCAAAAAGATCGAAGTCACGAAAGACACGACGACCCTGATCGAAGGGGCGGGCAAAGAGAGCGAGATCAAGGCCCGCGTCCAGCAGATCCGCACGCAGATCGAAAACACCGAAAGCGAATACGATCGCGAGAAGTTCCAGGAACGGCTGGCCAAGATCACCGGCGGCGTCGCCATCATTTCGGTGGGAGCGGCGACTGAAACCGAAATGAAGCAGACCAAGGCCCGCATGGAAGACGCTTTGCATGCCACGCGTGCGGCCGTCGAAGAGGGGATCCTCCCCGGCGGCGGCGTGGCCTATCTGCGGGCGATTCCCGCGGTGCAGGCCGTCAAGGCCAAGGGTGACGAGCAGATCGGCGTGGACATCGTGGCCCGCGCCCTGGAAGCTCCCATCCGCCAGATTGCCGAAAACAGCGGTCTCGACGGCGCCGTCGTGGCCGACGAAGTCATGCAGAAATCGACGAACCAGGGTTACGATGCCCGCGGCGCGAAATACTGCGACATGGTCAAGGAAGGAATCATCGACCCGACCAAGGTCGTGCGCAGCGCCCTTCAGAATTCGTCGTCGATCGCGGGACTCATGCTCACCACGGAGGTGCTGGTGATGCGGACCGACGAAATCGGCGGCGGCGACAAGGCGAAAGTCGAAGGCAGCGTCCGTTGATTGGCAACTGCTCTCGTTCCCACGCTCTGCGTGGGAACGAGAGTATCGACACTCTGCGTCGCGTTCGGGTACGAAATCGTTCTGGCTGCTGACAGGACATAGCAGGCATGACGCGGAGCGTCCGGACGTGCGTTCCCACGCAGAGCGGGGGAACCAGGGGTCGGAACGGTGGCCCGTTTTGGCAGACGCAGTGGCGCTCCGTTCGAACCCGGACGGCGAAAGTGCATCTTCCCGTAATCTCGAAAACGGCGTATAAATCCTCTGTCAGGCTGCGATATTCGCCGGCTGATCCGACATGAGTCCGATGGCCACACAACGGGATTACTACGAAATCCTGGGAGTTGCGAAAAGCGCCGCCCCCGAGGAGATCAAGAAAGCCTACCGCAAGGCGGCGGCCGCCAATCATCCCGATCGCAATCCCGGCGACGCGGAAGCGGTCGAGCGCTTCAAGGCGGCCGCCGAAGCGTTCGACGTGCTCGGCGACACCGAAAAGCGCGCCCTGTACGACCGCTACGGCCACGACGCGTTCTCGCGCGGCGGCCGCCAGCCCGGCTTCAACGACGTTAACGACATTTTCGGCGCGTTCGGCGACATCTTCGGAAACCTGTTCGGCGGGACGCCGCGCGGAGGCGGCAGCCGCGCCATGCGGGGAGACAGCCTGCGGTGCGGCATCCGCCTCGACCTCAAGCAGGCGGCGTTCGGGTGTACGCAGGTCGTCGAAATCGATCGCAACGAATTGTGCGCCACCTGCGACGGCAGCGGCGCCAAACCGGGTTCGAAGGCGGAAAAGTGCGCGTATTGCGGAGGCCGCGGCCAGAAGATTCAGTCGCAGGGGTTCTTCAGCATGCAGATCACCTGCCCCGCTTGCCGCGGCGCAGGGGAGATCGTTCGCGACAAGTGTTCCAAGTGCTCGGGCTCGGGGCGCGAATCGAAGCGAATCAAGCTCGACGTCAAAGTCCCGGCCGGCGTCGACAACGGCATGCAGCTTTGCCTGCGGGGTGAAGGCGAGCCGGGAGACCGCGGGGGGCCGCGGGGCGATCTGTTCTGCGACATCGAAGTGGCCGAGCATCCGCTGTTCCAGCGGCACGGGCAAGACCTGGTGTGTACCGTCCCCTTAAGTTTCCCGCAGGCCGCGCTCGGCACCGAGCTTGACGTTCCCCTGCTCGACGGCAGGCATCACCTCGTGATCGCGGCCGGGACGCAGGCAGGAGACATCGTTCGGCTCAGGGGCAAAGGAATGCCCGATCCGCATTCGCGCCGCAGGGGAGACCTGCTGGTGCAGATCGTGGTCGAGGTCCCCAGGAACATTTCGCCGCGGCAGGAAGAACTGCTCCGCGAGCTGGCGGAGATCGAAAAGAAGGATGTCAGCGCGCACCAGAAATCGTTTATCGAGAAAATCAAGGATTATTTTGCGACCGACGAATCCGCAGACAAGCAGCCGTGACAGCGGCGCTGTCGCGATGCTGCCGTTTGCAGAAGATAAGGAAATAGTACGGTGAACGACCCTGACATGACCTGGCAAGAGGGCGCTCCACAACACGACGAAGACGGTCGTGGCAAGGGCGATCCGGCTGAGACCGCAGAACAGCTCAAAGCGGCGCTGGCCGAACGCGATGCGCTCAAGCAGAAATGGCTGCTGGCCGTCGCCGACCTCGACAACTACCGCCGACGCATGCAGAAAGAGGCCGAGCAGGAGCGCAGGTACGCCGTGCTGCCGCTCGCGCGCGATATTCTGCCGGCGCTCGATAACCTGCAGCGCGCCCTGGAATCCGCCAAGAGCGGCGGCGACGTGGCGCAGCTCGCACAGGGAGTGCAGATGGTGGCCAGGCAGTTTGACGACATCCTGGCGCGGCACTCGGTCGTGCCGATCGCTGCGGTGGGCCAGCCGTTCGATCCCAACCTGCACCAGGCCCTGCAGCAGATGCCAGCTCCCGACAAGCCGCCGATGACGGTGCTGACGGAATGCGAGCGCGGCTACACGCTGCACGAACGCGTCGTCCGCCCCAGCACGGTGATCGTCGCAGCGCCGGCGTCGTGAAAATGACGAATGTCGAATGACGAATGTCTAAAGAAATCCGAAATCCGAAATCCCAATTCCGAAATGCGTGACCGAACGGCTCCCCCTGGCGCCTTGGGCCGCAAGATCCTTTCCGGTTCTCTCCATGCCGACTTACGATTACGTCTGTAAAGCCTGTGGCCACGTCTGGGATGAATTCAAGTCGATGACGGCCAAGCCCACGAAGAAGTGCCCCAAATGCGGCAAGGCGAAAGCCGAGCGCAAGATCGGGCCCGGCGCGGGCATCATTTTCAAAGGCTCGGGCTTTTATCAGACCGACTACCGCAGCGACGCATACAAGAAATCGGCCGACGCCGATTCGAAGGCCCCGGCCAGCACCGAATCGAAATCGGAATCGAAGTCCGAGTCGAAATCGACGTCGAGCGACTCGGGCAGCAAAACGCCGAAGTCCAAGGAATGACGCGAGTCATGATCCGACCGCGCGAATGCCCGATCTGCCGCAAGCCGGTCTTGCCGGCGACCGAAGGGGCCGCCGACCATTTCCCGTTCTGCAGCGAACGCTGCCGGCAGGTGGACCTGTTGCGGTGGAGCAAAGGCAAGTACGCCATCGTCGAACCGCTGTCGCCCGATCAGCTCCCGGAGAATGACGAAACTCAAGATGCGGATGACGAATGAAATCCGAAAATCAAGAGCCAGAAAAGCTTCGACTTGTCAGTTTTTGACTTTCGAATTTCGGATTTCTTTAGACATTTGAATTTCGTCATTCGTCATTTCCTCCCCCGCGGTATCTCTTTCTCCAGCAACAGCGCCCGGACATACTGCACCGGCGGAGATCCATACGACACCACTTTGTCGTGGTAGCGCTTCAGGTTGAAATCCTTCCCCCAGGCGGCTTCGGTCTCGCGGCGCAAGTCGAGGTGCTCCTGCAGAC
>JACQFH010000342.1 GCA_016200145.1 Planctomycetia bacterium
ATGGGTCGTGGCTCGCGGGCGGGGGAATGAACAACGGCACGATCACTATTTGGCGCACCGGGGACTGGGACAAACATGTGACCATTGCTGCCCATTCGACAAGTGTTTTCGGTGTCGATTTCTCCGCTGACGAACGGACTCTGGCGAGCGCCGCGGCGGACGGCTCAATCAAGTTGTGGAACGTCGCCACCGGGCGCGAGCTGCTCACTCTGCGCGGTTATCGTTCGCGCGCGTACCAGGTCAAGTTTTCGCCCGACGGGCAAACGCTGGTCAGCAATGGCGTTGAGGACTGGGGCGCGCAGCGGACCGAGCTCCACCTGTGGCGGGCTGATCGCAAATGATCCAAAGTCGGTATCTCACTCAGAGTAATGACGATCAAACGAACCCGGCCGAACAGGCGGGCTGCTTGTCGCTACGAGGCGGCGCCCAGGTCGACAGTGAAGGTGCTTCCCTTTCCCAGCCGGCTAGAGACCGAAATGGTCCCTCCCATCTGCTGGACGAGATGCTTAACGATCGACAGCCCCAGCCCCGTCCCGCCCAGCTCCCGCGAGCGGGCCCGATCGACCCGGTAGAACCGTTCGAAGATCCGCACCTGGTGCGCCTGCGGAATGCCGATGCCCGTGTCTTCCACTTCGATCCGGCAGCGCGCGTCGGTGCGCGCGTCGGGGACCTCCCAGCGGATCGTGATCGTGCCCCCCGAGTTCGTGTACTTGATGGCGTTGTCGATCAGGTTGTCGAGGATCTGCTCGAGCGGCTCTTCGTCGGCGAGAACCCGAACGGGCGCGGCGGGCGGTGCCGAGACGAGCTGCATCCCCTTCCGCTCGGCGTTGCGGATCTGCCGGTTAACGCACAGCGCGACGATCTCGGCGACGTCCACCGGATGCAGCGCGGGGCGCTCGGCTTCGGATTCGATGCGCGTCAGCGCGAGCAGGTCGCGAATGAGCCTGTCGAGCCGTTCGCTCTGTTCGTTCACTGTCTGCAGGAACCGCACGCGGATCTCGGCGTCTTCGAGGGCGCCGTCGAGCAGCGTTTCGACGCAGGCCTTGATGGAGGCCAGCGGCGTCTTCAATTCGTGCGACGCGTTCGCCACGAATTCCTGCCGCACGCGTTCCAGCCGGCGCAACTGCGAGATGTCGCTGGCGACGACGATGGCCCCGGCGATTGTCGGCCCGGGCAGCCCCGCGACGCGCACCGACAGAATCCGCGGCACCGGCGCTTTGATTTCGAGCTCGCCGCCGACGGGTTCGCTCTGCAAGAGCGACTGCGCCACCCAGTTGGCCAGTTGCGGGCTGCGGACCAGTTCCCACACGGGACGGCCGACGGGGGCCAGGTCCTGAATGGGGAACAGCCGGCGGCCCGCTTCGTTCACGAGCAGCACCTTCTGATCGCGGTCGACGGCGATCACCCCTTCGACCATGCTGTCGAGCACCGTCCGCAACTGGTTGCGGCTCGCCTCGAGATCTTCGACTCGCACCTTCAGCAAGCGCTGAGTCTGGTCGAATGACGCGGCCAGATCTTCGATCTGCTGGCGGTTCGCGGCGGGAATCCGCTTGTCGAATTCTCCCTTCGCCATCTGCCCCACGACGTTGTGGACCGATTCGAGCCGGTTGACGATCCGCCGGGCGTTCACGTAAGCGACGACGGCCATCGCCGCCAGCGCCACGCCGCCGAAGACTGCCAGGCCCACGAGCGCATTGGCCGTGGGGACTTCGAGAGCGAAGATCGACCACAGCACAGCCGCCACCGCGAGGGGTACGAACACCAGCCCGAACGACAGAAACTGGATCCAGAAAAAACGAGCCAGCGCGGGCTTGATTTCGGCGGGCGATTCGGTCATGATACCTATACTGTATATTTGTACACTATATGCCGTGTACCATTGTTCCGGCTGGGCCGGACCACTGCCCCGGTGTGCAGGGGTGAGGCAAGGGTTTCACAATGTTGGAGAATCGACGAGATGCACAGCGGCAATTGTTTCGGGTGATCGGCGAGGATGGCACGGTGCTCTGTGATGGGGTGGGGCACAGGTTCGCCGTCGGCTATGTCCACGAGTGGAATCGGCTGATTGACCGGGAGGAAGGGGGCGCGTACATTCAACCTCTCTCGTGGACAGTACGCAATCCGCCAGGAACATTCCATGATCGACAACATGTTCAGTCTCAAGGGGCGCGTGGCGCTGGTGACGGGAGGCAGCAAGGGGCTGGGGAAATCCATGGCCCGCGGCTTCTCTGCCGCCGGCGCAGACGTGTTCATCAGCAGCCGCCATCAAGACGAGCTGGAAAGCGCTGCAGCCGAGATCACTCGTGAGACGGGGGGCCGCGTCGCCTGGTCGGTTTCCGACCAGACGCGGCGCGGTGACGCCGACAAGCTCGTGCAGAGCGTGCTGCAGAAGTTTGGACGCGTCGACGTGCTCGTCAACAACGCCGGCAGCAACACGCCGCAGGCCATCGACAAGATCACCGACGAAGCCTGGGATCGGATCGTCGAGCTGAATCTCAACAGTTGCATGGCCCTGTCGCGCGCCGTCGTGCCGAACATGAAGGAGCGCGGGTGGGGACGGATCATCCACATTTCGTCGATCATGGGCCTGGCGTCGAAGTCGTGCCGGGATTCGTACTCGGCGACGAAAGCCGCGCTGATCGGCCTGGCCCGCGCAATGGCGCTCGACCTGGGGCGGAACGGGATCACCGTCAACTGCATCGCGCCGGGCCCGTTCCTCACCGACCTGCCGGGCAAGATGCTCTCGGCTGAAGAAAAGCAAGGCTTCGCCGAGCGCACGGCAGTGGGCCGCTGGGGTGACCCGAAAGAACTGGCCGGCCCGGCCCTGCTGTTAGCGAGCGAAGCCGGCAGCTACATCACCGGCACCTGCCTCGTCGTCGACGGCGGAACGTTGTGCAGCACGTTTTAACGATTTGCACCCTCGCGTACGTGCCCTCTCGTTCCCACGCTCTGCGTGGGAATGCGCGTCCCGACGCTCTGTGTCGCGTTCGCACCGGGAATGATGCTGCCAACACAAACGAACTTCACGTGCCCTCCCGAGCCGCGGTCGCGCAGTTCGGCAGCCCGCTGAAGAACGTGGGATAGGCTTCCAGCCTGTCATCACTTAAGAAGGACTCACAGACTGGGGCGGGAATTTGTCGTCGAGCCGCCTCAGCAACTTTGCGGTCTTTTCTGAAATCTCGCGCCGCCTTTCAGGCCGGACGCCGCGGGGTTGCGCCCTCAACTCAGCCGCCTGCGGATGCGGCGGCGGCGCGGGCGGCTTGTTCGGCGACGGCGGCAATTTGGGAGGATGCCGAGTAACCGTGGATTGAAGCCAGCGAGGCAACGCCCGTTCCGAACCCCTTGGTTTCGTTGTACCAGAGCTGCTCACCGGTTTCGGCGTGCAGGCAATACATGTAGCCGTTCACCGACACGATCAGCCGCTCGCCGTCGAGCAACAGCGTCACATACCCGCCGGCCATACTGGGTTTGGTCGCCTTCCAGCTCCAGACAATCTCCCCGGTTTCGCGGTTGAGGGCCGCCACGCGCGAATTAAAACCGACGAAAACGAGCTCACTGAGCGAATTCATGATCGTCTCCCGGAATGGCTCCTGCGGTCTTCCTTCCGGTACAAACGCAGGGCCAGGCTCTACGGATCACGGCAATTCGAGCATTGAAGCGCACGCCAAAGGTGAGCCGGGGCAGGGGCACCAATTCGATGAGAATTGGTCCGCCCCGGATGCCTGCGCCTGCCTTGGCTATCGCGCGCCGTGGGCTTTCAACAGCTGCTCACAGTCATTCCAGCCTTCGGTCGGCAACTTCATGCTCGTCAATTGACCGGCCATTCCGGGAACCTGCATCCCCATCGTCTTCATCATCGCCTGGACCTGAGCCAGTCGATCGGTCGTCGCGCGGCCCGCAGCGATCACCTGCAGCGGCGTCTGTCCCCGCGCGTCCCGCGCATTGACGTCGCCTCCGTGGTTGATGAGCAGCTCCAGAACCCGGACCTCTCCGGCGCCGGTGGCGGCATGGACGGGTGAGCCGAACAGTGGATGAGTGTGATTCGGGTCAGCGCCGCGCTTCAGCAGCCTTTCGGCCGCCTGCTGCCGTTTGTTGGCGACGGCGGCCAGAAGCGGCGTCATCGGGATCTTGGGCAATGTCGGACCAAACACACCGACACCCGCCAGGGTCTCCTGACCGGGAACTGGCGCGGGCGCTTCGGTTTCGATCGCCACGCCATCCGCCAGCAGGCGGTCGATTTCGTCGCCGTCGTCATCGGCCGCCGCCTGCACGAGTGCCGTTGCACCAGGATCGGCGCTTGGCGGGCCCACGGCGGCCCCGAACATCTTCGCGACCTGACCCGCCAGGCGCGCTTGAAGCGGCGATACGCCCGGGCCTCCATCACCATCGTCGTCGAAGTCGTCCCCCTCGTCGTCGTCGCCGCCGCCAAATCCGCCGCCGCCATCGGGCCCTTCACCCTCCGCGCCGTCGCCGTAGTCGGTCAGCGCGCGTTCGGGGGCGATCCCCAGCGCCTGCGCAAGCCGCTCGATGATCTCCTCGGCGAACAGGGTTTCTTTTCCCAGGATGGCCGCAATCTCGCCTTCGCGAACGCCGGTGCGGCAATAGGGCAACAGCAAATCCGCGCGGCCGCCGGATGGGCCGGAGATGTCAGTCGCCGAGTCGGCCTCAAAGTAATCGGGGCACGAGTTGTATTCATCGATCAGCCGGCCGTTATCGACCAGCCAATAACAGGCAATGTCGCTGTCGTGTACCATGAATGCGATCGCCGCCACGCGCAGGTCTCGCGACAGGTCGAGGGCCAGTTCGCGAATCCACTCGTCGTCCTGCTGAGAGGCCCGCTCTTCATAGAGTGAAACCCATCCGTTTTTGGCCGAGGTGATTCGTCGCTGACTGACTTTTCCTCGATCGAGTGCCTCAGCCAGAGCCCCGTGATCACACGTACGGAAATGCAGGTTGACGCAGAAGAGTCCCATAAAATCGCCCCCTGTTAACGAACTGCGAGCGCGGATTGGCCCCCCTGCAACTATAGCTTACAAAGTCCTCTTGCGTTTCGGTGTTACCCGGGTGCATCAGTTGAATTCGGATGCAGACTGCGGAAGCGGCAGGATGCCCACAGTAGATGCGGCATCCTGCCGCTTCGGAGTCGATGCGGCTTGCAGATCGTTCAATGGTCGAATCTGGTGCCTGGGATCGATCGGTTTGAATCGGCCGCACATCGCGGAAGCGGCAGGATGCCGCTTCTACAGGGGGGCGGAGTTTCGTCGATCATGTCGGGCCGGTAAGATCGAGATGGATTCTATGATCTATCTCGACAACAACGCGACGACGCAGCCGCACCCGGAAGTGCTCGACGTCATGGCGCGGCACTGGCGTGAGAGTTTTGCCAATCCGGGGAGCCGGCATGCAGCGGGGCGCCGGGCGCGTCAGGCGCTGGAAGGGGCCCGCGAGTCGATTGCGTCGATTCTGGGGGCCGATCCGGATGAGGTGATCTTCACCAGCGGCGGGACCGAATCGAACAACATGGCCGTGCTGGGATTCGCCAGCGGGACGCCGGGCACGATTGCACTGACGGCTGGCGAGCATCCGGCCGTGCTGGAGACCTGCCGGTTCCTGGAAGGCAAAGGCTGGCGGCTTGCTTTCCTGCCGGTCGATGGGGAGGGATTGCTGGTGCTGCCGGAGTGGCTGAGCTGCAAACGCGTGGACTCCCCCTCTGCGTTGCGGAGCGAGTCGGAGCACCGTGCGACGCGCCCCCCCCTGCCCCCCCTTGCTAAGGGGGGGAGTACGGAGGGCCCTCAAACGAAGGGGGGGAGTGCGCTGCGGTTGGTGACAGTCATCCTCGCACACAACGAGACGGGGGTGATTCAGGACCTGGGGCCGCTGGCGGAGGCGTGTCGCGAGCGGGGGGCATTGCTGCACGTGGATGCGGTGCAGGCGGTGGGGAAGATTCCGGTTCATTTTCACGATCTTGGCGCGGCGTCGCTGGCGCTGGGGGCGCACAAGTTTTATGGACCGCGCGGGGTCGGGGCCCTGCTTTTGCGGCGGGGGCTTTCGCTCGCGCCTTCGGCGTTCGGTGGGCATCAGGAGGCCGGCCGGCGCCCGGGGACCGAGGTTGTGCCGCTCATCGCCGGTATGGCCCGCGCGCTCGAGCTGTTCGCCGCCGAGCGCGACCAGCGCATCGCGCACACGCGCAGCATGCGCGACCTGCTGGAACAGCGACTGGCGGCGCTGTGCCCGCCGGTCGTGCTTAACGGCTCGCGCGACAGGCGGCTGCCGAACACGCTGAATCTCGCATTCCCCGGCGCCGACGGCGAAGCGCTGCTGGTGGCGCTCGATCTGGAAGGGGTCGCCTGTTCGCTGGGCAGCACCTGCGCCAGCGGCTCGGCCGAGCCCTCCCCCGTCCTGCTGGCGATGAACCGGCCCAGAGAAGTCTGGCATTCGTCGGTGCGGTTCAGCGTTGGGATCGATACAACGCGCGAAGAAATCGAACAGGCCGTCCGGACGATCGCCCGCATTGTGACTCGATTGCGAGCATGATCGGCAAGCGATCAGGGAAAATCCCGCCGACGGTCCACTGTCCGTGAACGTCTACGTATAATCCCGTCCATGCCGCGACCCGACAAAAGCGCGCTCGTTCCGGCCCCGGTCTCATTCCTGGTCCTGCCCGAGAACCAGTTCGCGTTCGAAGCCGTTTCGGCCATTTCCGAGCCGACCGCCAACGATGAATCGCCGAAACCGATCTACCTGTACGGCCCGTCGGGAGCAGGAAAATCGCACCTGGCGCGGCTGGCTGTGCGCTCGTTTCTGGCCCGGCGGCCCGGCGCGCGAGTCGAGCACCTGACGGCGGCGGCATTCGCGGCCGAGTTTGCCGAAGCCTCGGACCGCAAAACGATCTCCCTGTTTCAGATCGCGACGCGGGAATTCGACCTGTTCGTGATCGAAGACGTGCAGGCCCTGGAACGCAGGAAGCAGACGCAGATTCAACTGATGCTGATGTGCGACGAGCTCTTGGCCGCCGGCTGCCGGATCATCTGGACCAGCCGCAGTTCTCCCGGCGACATGCCAAACTTCCCGCGCAAGCTGGTGACGCGGTTTCGCGGGGGAGTCACGGCCCACGTTCGGGCGCCCGGCGCCGAGAGCCGCTTCAAGCTGCTGCTGCACTTCGGGCAGGCGCGGCGGATCCGCATTGCGGATGACGCGGCCAGGCTGTTGGCGGATGAGCTGGCGGTATCGCCCCGCGAGCTGAGCGCGGCGCTCACCCAGTTGGAATCGATCTCAAAGCAGCAGCGCAAGCCGCTGGATTCCGATCTGGTGCGGAAATTCCTGCGGCAGGAGGTCGCACCCCCCTGTCCGCGATTGGAAGACGTGTGCCTGGCAGTGGCCCGGCAGTTCGGAATCAGCAGCTCGCAATTGCGGTCGCGAAAACAGACGCGAGAGGTGGTATTTCCCCGGCAATGCGCTATGCTGGCTGCCCGGCAATTGACCGGGCGCAACCTGCAGCAGATCGGCAAGTACTTCGGCGGCCGCGACCACACCACAGTGATCTACGCCTGCCGGCGATTGACACGGCTGCTGCCGGTCGAAGCCGAGCTGCGGCTGAATTTGTCGCAGATCGAGGCAGCCCTGGGGGTATCGGAGGGGTCGGTGGCCGGGATGCCTGGTCGACCCGTTCCCCCTCTTCGCAAGGGGGGGCCAGGGGGGGTCGGGTGAAGTGC
>JACQFH010000343.1 GCA_016200145.1 Planctomycetia bacterium
CTTCGCGGGCTCGTCCGGCCGGGCCGACCAGACAGGCGCGGTGCCCGTCGCCGTGTGCAGCAGCGACTGAGTCTTCAGATCGCGGGCCTTGACCCACCCGGTGCCGGAAACCCAGAAGCGGTGTCCCCCGGTACACGTGATGGTTTCGTCGGCGGCGCGGAATTGCACGGTGGCGCGCGGCGGCCGGATGGTCGACTGCAGCACCGGTTTGTATCCCAGTTCGCCGGTTTCCACGTTCTTGGCGAGCACCCGGTCGCCGATGGCCACGCTCTCAATCGGTCGCAGGCCGGATTCTGTCCAGACCGGCGTTCCGGCCGCAAAGCAGCTTGCGTTGATCACATATTGCGTGGTGGTCGTTACAGGCAAATAGTAGTAGTCGTCTTCGGAGACAATCGACGTGGGTTTTGGAGCACTCGATTCGACGTCGGAATACGAGGCCCACCAGCTCCACCAGTCCTGCGGCCGGTCCGTCGCTTCCTGGCCCGACACATTCACCAGGACCAGGATCACGCGGCGATTGAACTCGGAAATCAGTTCATTTTCGCGGTAGACCGCGTCGGCACGGGGCCGGAGGCGATCGTGAGCGTCTCGATGCAGATTCACAATTGCCAGCGGATCGTTGGCTGGCGTGGCTTCGGTCCTCACGAACCTGGCTTGACCGGTCCTGCGCGTGAATTCAATTGTCGTATCGAGGTTGATCGCCCGCCCGACGGTCGTCAGCATGGCGATCTGAAACTGGTTCTCGGTCTCCTGCGAAAGGATCAGATTGAAACCCAGGACGCCCGGCATGTCCCACCGGCTGAATACCTACAAGTCCGACTTGATCGGCGTCCGCAAGAGGCCCAGCAGATCAGGGACGAAATCATCCAGCGGCCGCCCCGGGAGCGCTGCGCCGGCCGACTTGCGGACCGCCTCCCACGGCGAAAAGACCGCCTGCCGCGCCAGGGCCAGCGAGGCCTCGAACCCCTCCATCGGCCGCAGCAGTTCGACGGCGACCAGCGCCGTTTCTTCGTCCCGGCCCGCCAGAACGTATTCGATGGCGGCGACCGCCGACAGATCGACGGACTTTTTCAGGCCCGCCACGGCCTGCTCGCGCTGCGCAGGCGATCGGGCCAGGCGCTCGGCCTGCTTCGTCAGTTGCGGCTCCCATTTTTTCAGGGACTGTTCGGCCCGCCGGTTCAGTTCGTTCCATTCGAGCAACTGCTCGCGGCTGAGCCAGCGCCCGCCAATCTGCTGGTACCCGAGTCGCCCGGCAATCTGCTCGACCGCGTCCCCCGCTCCCAGGGCCAGCACGGCGAACAGATGGGCGCGTTCCTGATCGGGCAGATTTCTGGCGCGGCACCAGTCAGCCAGTTTGAGCTGATCCGCGGCCGTCCGCTGCGCACGGGCGCGCTGCTGCCGATACGCCAGCAGCGATTCGCCGGACAGAGCGGCGCGTGCAGAGTCTTCGAAGCGGCGCCAGTCGCTGCCGGCACGCACGTATCCCGCCTGCCAATGGGCGATGGCCGAGTCAGGCGTCTTCTCGATCGCATTTGCCAGTTGTGCGCGGCGGTCAATCGGGCCGGCCACTTCGGCCCGCAGCACATTCCTGACCGCGTCGCGGCCGGGGTCGGGCTTCACGGAGTTTTTCGGCGTCGCGCCGTGCGCCGTCACGGCAATCGAAAACGAGGCGACGGCAATCGCGGCATGGATGCGTGGAAGTCGCTGCACGGCGTTCTCCCTTCTCTCGTGAAGATTCCGGAAGAGACAGCAGTACGGCCGGCGACGGGGCCAGACGGCGCCCGGCAAGTCGAGGAAATGGCCGTCGGTTAATATACGCCCGGCGCACGGCGGTGTAAACGGTTGCAGATCGCCGGGAGCGCCCCCCCCTGGCCCCCCTCTTACGAAGGGGGGGAGAGGCCGGCGCTCGAAAAAGTTACGCACCCAACTGCTCGAATTGTCGACCGGTTACGGGTACGATAGTGCTGCTGCTGACGTCTCGTCATTCCTCTTTCGGCAGGGGCCCTCGAATGAGCGAATCGCAAAACCACGGAAAGACCGAGCACGACCTGCCTGCTGCAGGACAGCCGGTCAGTCCCGAAACGATGGCCACGTTCGTATTGCCAGCCGACCCGGGCGAAGGCGCGGCGGCCAGCCCCGGAACTCCGCCGCCCAGTCCCGTCAAGACGTTCATCATGGACGCGCCGTCCGATTCCCGCGACACAGAGATTCTGACTCCACCCGACTCGCGCGACACAGAGGTTCTGCCTCCGCCCGACTCAGCCAGGACCATGATCGGCCCCACCGACCAGACACTGGGAGACGGTTCCGACGCGGCGCCGGCGGATGGGTCGATGGTGTCGGTGAAGGGCTACCGCATCCTGGGGGAACTCGGCCGGGGCGGGATGGGCGTGGTGTACCGCGCCCGGCAGATCGCCCTCAATCGAACTGTCGCGCTCAAGATGATTATCGCGGGCGCGCACGCCGGAGGCGACCAGTTGGCCCGGTTTCGGTCCGAGGCAGAAGCAGTCGCCCAGTTGCAGCACCCGAACATCGTGCAGGTTTACGACATCGGCGAGCAGGACGGCTTGCCGTATTTTTCACTGGAGTTCGTCGACGGCTCGTCGCTCGACAAAGACCTGGCGGGCAAGCCGCAGGCGGAAAAGAAGGCGGCCCAAGTCGTGGAAACGCTGGCCCGCGCGATGCACTACGCCCACGAACGGAACATCATCCATCGCGACCTCAAGCCGCAGAACGTTCTGCTCACGAAGAGCGGCGTCGTCAAGATCAGCGACTTCGGCCTGGCGAAGCAGCTCGAAAGCGATTCGAGCCAGACCCGCACCGGCACGATCATGGGCACGCCCAGCTATATGGCCCCGGAGCAGGGGCGGGGGGACAAGAACATCGGCCGCCTGGCCGACGTCTACTCCCTGGGATCGATGCTTTACGAAATGATCTCGGGACGGCCCCCGTTTCTGGCCCCAACGGCGCTCGAAACCCTGATGCGCTTGCTCAAGGAAGAACCCATTCCGGTGGGGCGAATCCAACCCGGCGTTTCACGCGATCTGGAAACGATCTGCATGAAATGCCTGCAGAAAGAACCGGGCCGCCGTTACGTCAGCGCTGAGGCCCTGGCCGACGACTTGCAGCGATTTCAGAAGGGGGAGACAATTCTCGCCCGGCCCGTCGGCCGGCCCGAAAGGGCCTGGCGCTGGTGCCGCCGGAATCCGCGACTGGCGGCGCTCTATGCAACGGTCGCCGTGCTGGTGTTCGCCGTGGCCGGCACGGCCTGGGGCATGGTGTCGCGCATGAATCGCGATCGCGCCGCGATTGCCGAAACACGCCAGCAGGCCGAGCAGCGGCTCGAACAGGCGACCATCGCCGTGGCCGCGGGGAACTTTTCCCGGGCGCAGGACCTGTTGCGCTGGCAGGATCCAGTTCTTTCGTCGGCAGCGGAACTGCACGACGTGCAGCGACAGTTGAACGAGCTGAACCTGCAGATCGCGACGTATGCCGAATTCCGCAGGCTGCTGGACGGTGCCCATTACGAAGGGCTGTTCGGAGGCAACGCCACGCTGGCCAAAGCCCGCGAGACGTGCCACGAGCTCATCGCGCTCTGCGACAAGGTGGAGGCACTCGAACGCGGCGGAGGACACGGTTGGCCGCCGCTCAATGCACGGCAGCAGGAGCTGCTCAAGGAGGACGTCTTCGAAGCCTTCCTGATCGCGGCGCAGGTCGAGCGGGATTCCAGCCAGGCGTCCCAGGATGAAGAGAAAATCAAGGCGGCCACGCAGCAGGCCATCGACTGGCTGACGCGCGCGGAATCGCTGATGCCCCCCACCAAGGCCCTCTATGTGCGGCGCGGCGCCTACTTTGGCTTGGCCGGAAACAAAGCGGCGTCGCAGGCCGACCTCGACCGGGCCGCGACGATCGAAGCCACGTCGGCCATCGATCGCTTCTGGCACGCCTTTGCCGATTACCTGCGGGCGGAAGATGCGCTGAAGAAGGGGGACAAAACGGCCGGCAACCAGTTCCGGCTCGCCGCCAACGGGTTTGCCCGCGCCGTCGAAGCCCGCCCGGAAAGCTTCTGGGCCCATTTCAGTTGGGCCAACGCACTGACGCGCCTGGGAGACGGCGGCAGCGCCGTCGTGGGCTACACAACCTGCATTCAGATCCGGCCCGACGTCCCCTGGCCGTATAACAATCGCGGGACTGCCCACCTTCAGCTCCGCGAATTCGACCGGGCGATCGACGACTATAACAAGGCGGTCGAACTGAGTCCCAGCGACCCGACCGGCTACCTGCGGCGCGGCGCCTTTTACTTCACCCAGAAGGATTATGGAAAGGCCCGCGAAAATTACTCGGCAGTCCTCAAATTGAAACCCGACGACACCGAGGCCTGTCGCAACCGGGCGGTCGTGTCGCTCCTGGGTCACCAGCTCGACGAGTCTCTGGCCGACTGGCGGCGCCTGACGCCGCTCTTGCCCAAGAGCCATGAACCGCACTACTACGTGGGCGCGATCCTGCTCGGCCGGGGGCAGCTTGACGAGGCCCTCGCGGAACTGGAGACGACCCTGCAAATGAAGCCCGACGACGCCGGATCTCACCTGGCACGGGCCATGGTCCGCCGCTGGCAGGGCAAGTCCGACGAGGCCCTCGCCGATATCGACCTGGTCGTCAACAAGCTGGTTCCGAACCGTCACGATTACATCATCGAGCGCGCCGACCTGCTGCGGGCCCTCGGCCGCGACGACGAGGCGCTGGAAGCCTTTCAGCAGTGTCTCACACTGCAACCCAAACAGATTGACGGCTATCTGGGCCTGGCGGCCGTGTACGACAAACTGGGGAAGCCCGTCCTGGCACGCGAGTGCTTCGAGCGGATGGTAAAGGCTGATCCGGGCTCGGCGACGCCGTACCTGCGGCGGGCTGAATACTTGCGCCACAAGGGCGAATTTGACGCCGCTCTCGCCGATTGCGCCGAAGCCGAGAAACGCGATCCGAAGTCGGTCCTTCCGGGCCTGGTTCGCGCCGGCATCACAGCGTCACGAGGCGACCCGGCGGCAGCAGCCTCCGAAATCGAGGCGCTGCTCGAACGGGCGGCGCCCGGCGACGGTCAGTCATTGTATGCCGCGGCCTGCGCCTGGAGCCTTGCCGCACAAGCGGCGCGCACAGCCGGAAAAGACGCCGACGCGGCCGCCGGGGCCACCGACTATGCCGGTCGCGCCGTCCAGACTCTGACCCGTGTCGTGGGGGAATGTTTCCATGACCTGCAGTATCCCGAGCACAACCGCATGGCTTGGGACCCGGCCCTCGAGGGGGTTCGCGCCATTCCTGAGGTGCAGCGGATGCTGGCCGGAAGAAAGTGATCTGCCCCCTGCTGAGTCCTCCAGAATTGCCGATCCCGTGAGTTTGTGACAGTCCCTCCATGACGCCGCCCCACGACGCGCTCGACTGGACAAAACAGGGAGTCGACCTGGCTGCGGCTGGTTCGCTCGACGAGGCGCTGGCGGCATTCAGTCGCGCGCTGGAGCTGGAGCCCTCGTCGCGGAATTACAACAACCGGGGCTGCGTTTACGTCCTGCGTCAGGACTTCGGCCGGGCCATTGCCGATTTTGACGAATCGCTCAAGCGCGAGCCGAGCTTTGCCCTGGCCTGGAGCAACCGCGGATATGCCTGGTCCGGCGTGCAGGATTTCGAACGAGCGTTGCTCGATGTGGGTCGAGCGATCGAGCTCGATCCGGAACTGGCGCGAGCGTTTTTGACGCGCGGGTACGTGCGGTCGGCACTGGGGCAGTACGAGGCTGCGCTGGCCGACTTCAACGACGCCATTCGCCTCGAACCGCAGATCGCGAACGCCTGGCAGAACCGCGGCGTCGTGCACACGACGCAAGGAGAATTCATCCGGGCCATCGACGACTTCGACCAGGCGCTGCGGCTCAACCCGGAAAGCAGTTTCGCCCTGTTCAATCGCGGCTTCGCCCGGGTGGTGCAGGGCGATCTGATGGGTGCGATCGGCGATTATTCCGCCGCGCTGCGTCTCCAGCCCGATCTGGCCGACGCCTATCATCTGCGGGGTGACGCGTGCCGGGCCCAGAATCTGATCGATCCCGCCATCGCCAGCTATTCGGCCGCCATCCGCTGCCAGCCCGGATTGCAACTGTCGTACTATCAGCGCGGCGAATGTCATCACACGCTGGGGGAGTTCTCTCGCGCCATCGAAGATTATTCGGCGCTGCTGGAGATCTGTCCGAATCACGCCGGCGCCTACAACCGCCGCGGGCTGGCGCACGCGGCCCGGCACGATCATTCCGCGGCGATTGCCGATTTCGATGCAGCCATCCGGCTGGATCCAAGGTTTGCCCACGCCTACCAGAATCGCGGGGTCTCCCATGCGGCCGGCGGCAATCCCGAGCAGGCGATGATCGATCATATTGAAGCCCTGCGGCTGGGGCTGACGCTGGCCGAGACGTACAGCGACTTCGCCCGCCTGTGGGCAACCAGCACCGATCCCCACGTGCGCGACGGCACGATGGCGCTGGAACTGGCGACGCATGCCTGCGAGCTGTCCGGCTGGGAAGATTGGACCTGCCTGCGCACCCTGGCGGCAGCCTGCGCCGAATTCGGGAAGCTGGACGAAGCGGTGAAGTGGGCCGCCCGGGCCACCGACCTGGCCCCGCCGGAAGTCCGCTCCCGGTGTGAAGCCGAGCACACCGCATATTGCCGGCGGCTGGATGCCCGGTAGCTCCCTCCCGCGGGAGCAGCCGCGAGCATCGATTTGAACCGAGTTGCCTTAAACCACGGTTCCGGTCAGGTTGCCGTCCGCACCTACCCGCAACGCCGCCAGATCTCCCAGGATCAGGTCCAGTCCGCTCTTGCCGTTGACGATCGTGTCGAACGTCAGCAATTTTCCCCCATCCGTGAAAATGGCATCGATGGCCGCCTTGTTGACTCCCGTGGCGTTCTCGAACACGCCCGAAACGGGCAACTTTCCGGTCTTGCCGTAGTTGATGTCGTTTTCGGCAGCCAGGATTCCCTTTTCGTTGGTGAACGTGATCTGTGTCCCGTTGGCGTCACTTTCGGCGCCGACGTAAACTCCGTCGTCGCCGATGACGCCGCCCGAGACGATCGCGCCGCCTGCGCCAATATTCCCATTGATCGTCACACGTCCCAGAATTCCGTAACGCTGCGCATCGAGCCCGGCGACCTGCTGACCGTGAACGGCAACCCGGCCGCTGATCCCGCTGCCATTGAATTGCAGATCGCCAAAGACGTTGCCCAGGACCACGATATTTCCGGTCGTCGACCCGTTCACCAGAAGACCGCCGAAGCGGGTCAGGCTTTTGGCCACATCCAAGCCCACGACCGCAACGCCCGTGGCCGTGCGCTGGATGGCGCCGAAGTCCCCCTGAACCGCGATCAGGCCGCTCATCCCGCCGTCAATGTGCATGGCGCTGACCAGATTGCCGCGGCTGATCAGCTTACCGGACAGGTCGCGGCCGTGAATGTACGTGACTCCGGTGATTTTGCCGCTGGCGTCCGTCAGCACGCGTCCGATATCTCCCACCGTCGTTTCGATGACGCCAGCAATCGGTCCGTTGACGGCATCAATGTTTCCGATGATCGTGGGAGCCTGGACATGGGCCGTAATGCCCTGCGTGGCGCTCAGAATCAGGTCTCCGAGAGGACCGGTGCTTGTAATGGAGGCTTGAATCCACTGCGCCGTCTGGATCGCGCCGCCGTTGCCGTACAAGTCGATCGACTGGATTGTCGCATTGGCGCCGGCTGCGGCCGTCGATTTGACGACTGCGATGAGCGACTGATTGTCGACAATCTGGTCGGTCAGCAGGACCGGCGCCCCATCGAATCCGGAAGCCGTGCTGCCGGTCACCAGGAACGCAGCGACTTTCTGACTCTCGCTGAACGGAATCACATACGTGCCCCTGGCCTGGGCCAGTCCCGTGGCGGCGGCCAGAGTCGAAAGCGCCGTGGCGCTGGTTGCGGAACCGGCCAGCGTCGTCACGCCACCCGTAGTCACCGATCCGAACGAGACCGCCTGGATGCTTGCCGTAGCGATTGTGCCGCCCTGGATGTTGTCTTCTGCAAACACTCCGTTGAGCTTGTCGCCGGCAAGCCGCACTCCGCCAGGGGCGTTCGCCGACAACTGCAGGAAGTCTGCCATTGCCGCAGTCATGCCGGCCAGAACATTCCCCTCGACGACGACGTTGCGGATGCCCGAGGTGCCGTTGGCATCCAGCCGCGCCAGGTCGAATTCGCTTGCCGAACTCGTGATCAGCTCGAGGTCGAACGGCACGTCATCCGCACTCGAAAGCGCGCTGCCGTTGGTGACGCGAACGGCCGCCTGAGGATGAGCCGCGCTCGTTCCATCGTAGAAGTAGTCGAACGTGACGCCGGCCGGCATGGCGGGCGAATTGACCGCGATGGCCACAATCCGCCGCTCGACGCCGGCCTGGGTGATCTTGAACACGGTCGTGCCGTTGGCCGAGATGCCTGCTCCGTGCAGCGTGCCGACATTGGCGGCCGAGAGATTCCCGGCAATGGCGCCGGAAACCGACAGGCTGCTGAGGGTCCCGGCGGCCAGGCTGCCAGTCCCGGCGATCGAACCAATCGCACCGCTTCCGAGCTTATCCAAAACGTCAACGGAGCCGGCCACGGCGCCGGTCACCTGCAGAACGTCAAGGTCCCTGGTGTGCAGATTTCCCGTGATCGAATGTGCATGGACCAGGCCAATATGACCGGACCCGGCATGGGAATCGGAATCAGCAGCAACCACACCAGAGACGTCGCCGCCCACCGTGACCGTGCCGATCGTCCCGGCCCCGTGCGCAATGATCGTGCCACTCAGGTCTCCCCCCACCCCCACCGTCGTCACCGACCCCACGTCGATCGTGCCGGCC
>JACQFH010000344.1 GCA_016200145.1 Planctomycetia bacterium
GCTCCGGAGGCCGACGCTCTATCCAATTGAGCTACGGGAACGTGTGACGTTCACTGTAGGCGCGAGGGAATGGGCTGTCAACTTGCGGGACTCGTTGCGGATTGGCAGGCGGCAGCACCCGGGGACTTACGTCCCCGGCTCACCGGCGGGTGATACTGCGCGTCTCCGCGGCACCTCACGCGGTCTGCACCGCGGGAGTAGGTTCGAGCACGCGGATCGAGAGCTTGCGGCCGAAGACTTTCTCGAAAGCCCGCTCGTGATTGCGGACTTCCCACAGCTCCAGGTGGCAGTCGCGGGTCGGCGTGATTTCGAGCACGATGCTCTTTTTGTCTCCCGCCCGCAGTCGCACCTGCGAGACCGACTGCAGGTGGCTGCGGTCGAGGCTCTCGGCGATCCGCAGAAACGTGCACAGCACCCGCACGATCTGGCGCGAACGCTTGTCGAGCTCGGCGAATTCGGGATGCTTGAGCCGCGGGAATGCCTTGTGATGGAACAATGCGACAGCCGCGATGATCGAGATCTCGGTCTGGTCGAACCCCAGCAGGTCCGCATTGCGGATCACGTAGTACGAATGCGTGCGGTGGTTCGTGTACGAAACGAACGCCCCCACGTCGTGCAACAGGCAGGCGTGTTCGAGCAATTCGCGCTCCCACTCGCCAAACGAGTGCAACCCGGCTTCGCGGGCCGAATCAAACAGGCCCCAGGCGAGGCGCACGATGTGCCGGGCATGCGGTTCGTCGAAGCCGCACCGCTGCCCGAGCTCGAGCACGCTGCGTTCGCGAAACGACGTCTGCTCGAACAGGTGGGCGTTGTCGGACCGCGACAGATAATCGATGGGCAGCCCTTCGCGCAGCCCGCGCTCGCTGACGCCGACTTCGGACAAGTCGAGCTCCTGCATCAGCGATTCGAGGATCGCGGCGCCGGCGATGATAATGTCGGCCCGTTCGGGGTTGATCCCGGGGACCTCACGTCGCCGGTCGAGAGGCAGCGAGCACAGCAGCTCGACAACTTCTCGCAATTGCGCACGGCTCAAGACGTCCCCCTTCACGAGCCCGCGCTTGTGCTCGTTGCGCATGGCGATTTCCGCGAGGTTCATCGCCGTTCCCGAGCTGACGATCGTCTGCTCGATCGTGAATTGCCTTAAGCGTTCGAGCGTGCGCACCGACCGCGTGCGGATGTACCTCTGGATCCGGCCGTAGCGCGTCGCCGAGACGGGCCCGGAATCGCCTGAACGAAAGAACATGCTCGACAGGCGGATCGCGCCCAGCTTGAGCGAGTCGACGAAGCGGTACTGCTGCTGGTCGCCGACGATGACCTCGGTGCTGCCGCCGCCGACGTCGATGAACAGCGTCTGCCGGCCGCCGATGTTCGCGCCGCTGGCGACCCCCAGGTAAATCAGTCTCGCTTCTTCCTTGCCTGAGATCACGCGGACGTCGATCCCCGCCACGCGGCGCAGGTGACGGACGAACGCGGCCCGGTTCTCGGCTTCGCGTGTCGCCGACGTGGCGACGGCCAGAACTTCGCTGGCGCCGCGCAGCCGGGCGATCTCGGCGAACCGCGCGCACACGAGCCCCGCGCGGCGCATCGCATCGGGCTGCAGGGTGTTCCGGCGGAATTCCCCCTCGCCCAGGCGGACCGTCTCTTTCTGTTCCGCCAGAACCGTGTACGAATGGTTCGGATTGATGCGGACCAGGAGCAGGCGGACCGAATTCGTCCCCAGGTCGATGAACCCGACCGTATGCTCACCTGACGAGTCCGGTGCGGGCGGGCTGGGATGCGCACCGCCGTTGCCATTCGGCTTCGATACAGACTCCATTCTCGCCAACCTTTCGGTACGAAGACGACCCGCGGCTCAATCCGTGAAGGCGACGGCCCGGCTGATTATAACAACGCTGCCTGAGAATGAGGAATGATGCGAGGCGCTGCGCGAGAGACGTCGGGAGTGAGGGGCGCGAAGAACGGACGAAGCAGGCCCGAGACGGCGGTCTCGCAGTGGCACTCAAATGGAATCATACCGAGGCGTGCCACAAAAAAGACAAACCGTCTGATCTGAATGGTCTCGCGCGATGCGTTAAATTGGAGTATTCCAGTCGGGGAGCCGTCGAGACGCCGATTCTCCGGCGATTGCCCCTCGCACGGACTCGTTCGCAGTCGCTCTGTCAGGTTTGCAGTCATGAAAAATCCAACGCATTACCCCGCAATTCTGTTGATCGTCACCGGTCTGGCGATCGGCTATCTGTTTGGTGCGTCACGCACCGGCCTCGAAGTCGGCCCACCAGCCGTTGGGGCAGAATCACGGGCCGAATCGCGAGCCGCCGGATCGGCCGCCGCCCCGGAAGGCAAGACCGACTATCTCAAGCAGAGCGACGGCGTCGCCGCAAAAGTCGACCCGAATTGGGATTACGGCCTCGGCGACGGGCACGTTTCGAAACTCAAACCGTATCCGCTCCCCTGTCCACCCGGACAGCGCACGCCGTTCGAATTGTGGCGGTATGCGGGCCGGGGGCCGAGCTCGTGGGGGCCGCCGACGCTGCACGTCTCGTGGGATGAATGGAAGCAGCACTGTCTGGAACAGAAGCCCAAACTGATGGCCGAATGGAAGGCGCATCTGGACGCCCTGTACGATTTTCACGGTCGCCCGCTGGGATCTGTGCGGATGTCGGGGCAGCGCAAGCAAGTACCGGCCGGGCCGATCGCGCGAGTTCCCAAAGGGGTGGCTTCTTTCGAGGCGCTCGCCAGCCTGCCCGTCGACGAGATTCGACGGCGAGATCTGTTCCCGTACAAGCCGCTGGCGCATCCGTTGCAGAGCACGGCCCACATGTTGTTTCCACAATCGTGGACCGACGCCCATCCCGAGCACCTGCGGATGGACGTCGACTTCGATCTTCCGGACGTCTACCTGCCCGAATTCCCGGCTCCGATGTTCCTGACGACGCACAAGGAACTGGGGGACATCACCGGCGGGCGCGAAGTCACTTTGGGAAATTATTATGAGATTTTCGACGGTCTGCTGACGGGCGAACAGATGGAGGGGCTGAAGGAGCTGCTGCGTCCGTCCCCCACGACCTGGTTCAATCAGACGCACCACCGTGTCACGGTTTCTCCCTCGGTGGGGGTGTCGTGCTTTTCGTGTCACGTCAACGGCCATACGAACGGCGCGATCGAGCTGGCGCCCGATTCGCGCCCCAACGAAGCCCGCCTGCGAATGGACACGCCGACGATGCGCGGAAACTACAACCTTATGCAATTGTCGTCGAAGCGGTCGATCCGCAGTATGGACCACTTCGCCGAGGTCGAAGAGTACTTCGACGGCGATCCCGGCCTAATGCAGGCCCTTGGGCCCCGCGGCGCCCAGCGACAGATCACAAACCGGATGGGGGATTTCAACGCCATCCTGGATTTTCCGCCGGCGCCGAAGCTGGGCCCGCTGATGACGCTCATTGCGGAGCAGGCGACCGAAGCGGAACTGCGCGGCGAAGCCCTCTTCCACGGCAAAGCGCAGTGCGCGAAGTGCCATTCGGGTCCGGCATTCGTCGACGATTATCTGCACGACTTGCGGGTCGAGCGGTTCTACAAAGGCCGTCCGGAAGGCCCGATCAAGACGTTTCCGCTGCGTGGCATTAAAGATTCGCCTCCCTATCTGCACGATGTGAGATGTCCGACGCTGCACGACGCTGTCGAATTCTTCAATCTGATTCTCGAATTGAAACTGACGGCACAGGAAAAAGACGACCTCGTGGCATTCCTGCTGTGTCTGTAGCCGGACCGTTCAGACAATTCGGCACGCGTTTCGGCTCCACCCGAGCCGAGACTCGTCAGGGGCCGGGAGATTTCCGAGGAAGCTCTTTCTGCAGCGATTGAAATTGCTTCAACTTGGATTCGTGGATGGCCGCGCGCTCGGCGTCGCCCATTCCGCGGTAGACTTCGGCCAGCCACGAGTGAGACTGCGACAGCGAGGGATTAATCTCGAGACACCGTTCGGCGGAGATAATCGCCCTCTGGAAATCTCCCAGTTGCCCGAGGACGTGGGCCAGCCGGCCGTAATACTGCGATTTCTCGGGGTTGATTTCGATCAGTCGCTCGTAATAGCGGCGCGCCTCGGCCAGATCGTGCAAGTCGTGATAATGGACGGCCAGGGCATCGAGTGTGTCTTCGTGGCGCGGGTCGATCTCGAGCGCTTCCTTCCAGACCTGCACGGAGCGCCGATTCTGTTGCAGTTTTTCGTGGGCCCGGCCCAGCAGGTAGCGTCCTTCGACGTCGGCGGGCAATTTCTTGACGATCGGGGCCAACAGGTCGACGGCCCGCTTCGCCTGGTCGGCCGTGCCTCCTGAGGCCGCCCGCTCGGCCAGAAAAATACCCCGCGCGCGTTCCCACTCCCTGGCGTCGACTTGCGCTCCGGGCTCGCTGAACAGCACGATCTCGTCATCGCGGCGGCGCTGTTCGCTGCCGCTTTCCTGCGGTTCGTGCCGGGGCTTCCGCAGCACGCGATGATCGGTCTGCGCCGCATGCACGTCGGAGGCCGGGAATTTCGGCATGTGGCATACGACGCAGGAATCTGCCGCAGTGACGGCTACGCGCCGGGCACGATCTTCCGAACATTCCGTTTTCCCCGCCGAATGGCAGGCGACGCATGCCTCGCGATAGACGCGGTCGGCCTCGTCGCCGCGGGGCACTTCGTGTCCGCGATGGCAGGTGATACAGCCCAGTATGCCGCGGCTTTCGAGGTAGCAGCGGCTGGCGTGCATCTGTTCGACCTGACTGACCGCCGCCGCGGTTCCCGACGACACTCCCGCCGTCTTCAGGAACACGACCCAGTTGTCGCCCAGAAACATCCCGGGCCGGAACGTGAACTCCGATCGGCCCGAGCGCACCACGCGCCGCCGGCCCTGCAGGTGACATTGATTGCAGATCGCGTCGCGGCGCCCGTCGGTCAGACGCGCCGGGTTGACGATCGGGTCTTCCTGCCGGCCGGTGGCCGACGCGTTGCGGAAGGCGATGTGCTCGCGTCCGGGACCGTGGCAGCGCTCGCAACCGATCGAGCCTTCGTGAACGGGCGGGCTGGCGAAACGATCGTGGTCTTCTTCACTCAAGGCGACGCGCCCCGCATGGCACGCCATGCAGCCTTCCGAAACCTTGCGATCGAACCGCAGATTGTGATCGACCGCGTAACCGGGAGAAAAATCCCATCGTCCCGCCTTCGTGTACCAACTGATCGGCGAGACGTACAGGCGGCCCCCGCGCTCAATCAGATACGATCGCCCGCGCTCCCCGGAACCCACACTGAGCGCAATCGGAATTCCCTGGTCATAGATCGCCTCGCCCGCCGCATCGACACATTTTTCGTGGTGGACCACGCCTGTCGCCGTTTGTTCGACGTAATACGTCAGCCCCGGCTGGGGAGAGAACTCCGCGTGCGCAAAATCCTCGATCGGCGCCGCATCGCGCGGCTCCGCCAGCGATTGAGACATGGGATGGCCGTGATACCGCTGAGATTCGTCGGCATGACATTCTGCACAGGCCCGGCTCCCGACGTAGTCGCCGGAATTCGAGCCCGACGTCGCAGCCTGTCCGCCGGTCGTCCCAATGCCCGCAGGATCCGTTGCAGCGCCCTGCCGCGGCACGGTCGAAGGTGCGTTACCGCCGCAGCCAGCCGCCAGAAGCGCCAGAATGAAGCAGACACTGCATAAACAGCATTCGCACGCTGCGCCGCGTCGAGCTCGTTTGCGGGCGTCCATAGGATCAATTCGGTTCGTGCGGGGCCGATCGGTCGGTTTGCCCCTCCCGGATCGTGACCAGCCGGTCCGTTCCGGCCAGTTCCACCGTGTCGGTCATTCCCGAAGGCCAGCGGACTTCGATCCGGCAGGGTCCCGTTGTATCGCCCAGCCCGAAAAACAGCGTCCGTTCGTGCGTCGCGGCGTAACTGGTTCCGCCGGCGACTTCATTATACATCCGCTTGCCGCCGCAGTGTACGTGCACCCGGGCGCCGTAACCGTTGCGGTTGCTGACCGTCCCGATCACTTCCACGCGGAGCCCGTGCCCCAGGGGCGAATCGTTTCTGAGCAGGGCCGTGGGAGTGTTCTGGTGCACGACGCACAAATCGAGGTCGCCGTCGCGATCGAAGTCGGCGGTGGCGACGCCGCGACCGACCGACTTCAATTGGAAGAACTCGCCCGCCGCGGGCGATCCATCGTGCCAGCGCGAGCCGTCGAACGAGAATAACTGCGGCGTCATCTCGTAACCTTCGGAATCGGCGAACTTGGGATCGATGTGCCCGTTGGTGAAGAACAGATCCATGTGCCCGTCGAGATTAAAGTCGCTCATCACCGTTCCAAAGCCCAGTTTCGACAGCGTGGCCTGGCGCAATCCGGTGCGCGCCGTGACGTCCTGCAGCCCCTGTGAGCCCAGGTTCTGGTACAGCGTGTGCCCTTCGCCAGTGAAATGCGTGATGCACAGATCCATCCAGCCGTTGCCGTCGAAATCGCCGAACGCGATTCCCATGTTGGCCTGCGATTCACCTGTGGCGCTGAAGGCCCCGCCCAGAATCATCGCCGATTCCTTGAAATGGCGCCCTTCTTCGTTGACGAACAGGAAATTTGCCTGCGTGTCGTTGGCCACGAAGATGTCGGGCCAGTCGTCGCCCGGGAGGTCGGCAATCACCACGCCCAGCGCTTTATTGCCGGGGCCGAACAGCCCCAGTGCGCGCGACGACTCGACCAGCCTCCCGTCGCCCGAATTCAGAAAAAACTCGTCGGCCTCGGGCTCGACTTCGCGCGGGTGACAGATCGTGGGCGCGCCGTTGCGGTCGCGGCACGGCACAGGATGGTGCGGATCGTATTTCGCATAATTGCACACGTAGAGATCGAGATCGCCGTCGCGGTCGATATCGCCCCAGGCCACTGTCGACGACCAGACGTTGCGCTTCCCCACGAGCCAGTCGTCGGCCGGGCGAAATGTACCGTCCCCCTGGTTGAGGTAGAACGAACAGCGCCCGACGTTGGCGATGAACAGGTCATCGAAGCCGTCATTGTCGACGTCTCCGGCGGCAACACCCTGACCGTAGCCGCGATCATCGACGCCAGCCAGCGCCGCCACGTCGACAAAGCGGCCATCGCCGGACTGCCGGTACAGCGCATCAGGGGGATTGGCTGACAGCGACGTTGCATCCGGCACGCCCCCCTGCGTGAGAAACAGGTCGATCAGACCGTCACGGTCGTAATCGAGCCAGCCGCAACCTCCGCCCGTCGATTCCACCATCAGCGCCTTGGGGCTCGCGCCATTCTGGTAGATATGGCGAATGCCGACGCTTTCGGCGACGTCGGTAAACCTGGGGAACGCAATCGTCACCGGCGGATTTTCCGCCTGCACCTTCGCCTGTGCCGGAGTGAAATTGAATTTGCGACTGGCTCCGGGAGCCGTTACGGGAACGGCGGCCGGCGGCACCGGGGGGGGCGGCGCGCAGCCCGCGATGGAGATTGTCAGCCACACGCCGATTACCGGCGCGAGCCGCCAGGGCGATTGTCCTGTTCGATGCAAATTCACGCGTGTCAACTGTCGTTCAGGTTGGCAAAGAGCGAATCTCCGCCTGAGACCTTCTCAGGCGGAGATTCACGGAAAGCCAGAATCAAGTCCAACAGAGCGGCCGGCTAAAACTCACCAACCGTATAGCCGTCGGCTCGACAGGCGAGGTTGTAGCGAACGAGATTGTCGATGTTCTCGCTGACGAACCTGACCGACCCGTCGGCCAGCAGCATGTGGCATCCGCCGGTATGCAGGCTGCTCGGTCCCCAGTTGCGAATATCGCCGTTTCCGTACAACAGGGCGGGGTTTTTCTGGTTGATGGCGACGAGCATCGAGCCGGTGGCGGCCAGGGCGCTGGCCCAGTTGGCGAAGTCGTTCGGGTTCTGGTCAAAAGGACTGCCGTACCGCCAATGCCAGCACTCGTAGAACGCCACGGTGTTCGAGCTCCCGTCGGTGATTTCCGAAATCTTGCGAGAGCCGCGGTACATGAACACCCCGTTGATGTTCGGGTTGTCGTTGTTCCACCGCTCCGAAATCCACGGCGTGCCCTGACTTCCCTTGTTGAACCGGTTGTTATTCGGGTTCACCGGGTCGGGGTAGGTGGGCGTGTTGCCCTGGTCGTGCCAGCCGCCCCAGATATGGCCCAGGTTGCCGACATAATCCAGGCCGCCAGCAACGCCCGCATAGGGAGCGTTCCAACCGCCATTATCCGGTTCGATGCACTGGTTGCGTCGAACGGTTCCCTGTGGATTCGACGGGCAAACAAATACGGGCAGGGGTGTTTCGGCAATCTTGCGGGGAGTCGGAAGACCCGAGATCGAGATGGTGTAACCCATTCCGCAGTTGGGCGCACCACTGCTGAAATTCACGGGGAAGTACGTCGCGATCTGGTTGTACATCGGACCCTGATCGAGGTACGGCAAAGCCGCCACACACCACGACCACGAGCCGTTCTTGTAGTTCGGATTGCTGGGGTCCCCCTGTGTGTCATTCTGGCCGTTGTACCAGTTCATCGGGAATTGATTGTACGTTTCGTGATACGTGTGCGAGGCGATCCCAATCTGCTTGAGATTGTTTTTGCACTGCGATCGCCGGGCGGCTTCACGAGCCTGCTGCACGGCCGGCAGCAGCAGCGCGACCAGCACGGCAATAATCGCGATCACCACCAGCAGCTCGATCAGCGTAAAGCCGGGCCTCGTTTTTTTGCGCATTCGATTCATAGAAACTCCTTCCTCGCACAAGAAATGGAAAAAAGGAAAACGGATATGTTCGGCCCTGATCAGGGAATCTTGATGTCGAATTCGTTGGGGCCCGCTTTTGTCACTTCGTATTCCGGCAGCGGACTTTTGGACGGATCGGTGTATTCCACCGGAACTTTTTCATCCTTTTTTTCTTCGGGTGGCTTCCCCGCCTGTCCGCCTTGAGTCGCAGCATCCCGCTGTTGCGCCATTTTCGACCAGTCTGTCGTCGCGCTGCCTGCGCCCGCAGCCTGAGCAGCCAATGTCACCTTATGTTTGCCGGCGACGGCTCCTGCTTTGCCGCTCGCCGAAAGCAGTTCAAACGCGCCGGAATCATTTGTCAGACCGGATGATGAGGGCCCACCGCCAACCGGTGTGAATGTCACGACGACTCCTGCCAATGGTTGACCACCTTTCGTCAATTTCCCTTTGGCCGGATGAATCACAGGTCCGCTGTTTCCGCAGCCGACGCAAAATACCAACAATGCAAAAACAAACTTGGCCGGCAAGGTCCGACACCCCATAGTGCCCCCCCCAAAGAATTTAAGATGTCCAATCGGCAGATCAAGACAGTTCAAGTTGCGAAACCATTAAAATTTACCGGATTTTGCCAGCGTTTGCAAGCACTTCATAATATTGCGAATCGGCACAAATCCTAATCGAATCAAACTCAATTTATGCGTTCGCCGTTCTCTGCGTCAAAGAATTGGCTCCCTCTCCGTCCGATTCCCGCTGAATACCCATCGCGCTCAGTCCTCAACGGTTTTGGATTGCGGCAAATTCGACCCAGACCACTGGCTGAACCTCGTCGCGGCGAAAGGCTGCAATTCGACGGGCTGCGAGTCCGCGAGCAACCAGTCGCACAGCAGTTTTCCGGTTGCCGGGGCCAGAAGAACGCCATTGCGGAAATGGCCGCATGCCAGAAACAAGTTGGAAAATCCCGGTGCCCGATCGATGATCGGCAGCCCGTCGAGCGTTGCGGGGCGGCGACCGCACCAGGCCCGCCTGAATTCGACCTGATTCAAGCGGGGAATCAAGTCGCGGGCCGCATCGGCAAACCGGGAGCTCAAGCTCGGATCGGGAGCGGTGCTCTCGGATTCAAGCAGATTCCCGCCCGTCACGACTTCCCCGCTGCGAAGCTGAATCACAAGATAATCGCCGCCGACTGCGCCGCGAAGCAGCGGCGGCAATGGGTCGGTACTCGTCAACTGCCCGCTCACCGATCTGAGCGACGGGAGCGACGGCGACAGGCCCCGCAGCCAGTCGGTCGTCCAGCCGGTCGCCGACACGACATATCGCGGAGCGCAGCGTCCGGCCGTCGTTTCGACGCTGACGACGCGTCCTTCCTTCGCGACGAATGATTTTGCGGCCACGGACGACGCGATCCTGCTGCCCCTTTCCCGCACGGCGCGGGCCAACGACAGGGCGGCTCTGACCGGGTGCACATGCGCTTCCGACGGGTAGTGCAGTCCGGCAGCCAGTCCGGGCTTGAGGTGCGGCTCGAGCAGAGCGATCTGCCCCGCGTCGACGGCCCGGACGGTATACCCCGCATCCTGGCAGCGCGCCGCGCATTCGGCCGCTGACGGCACCAATTTCGCTGTATTGACGTTCAGAAACCCGTTGACGCGCCAGTCGAATTCGAAGCCCGGACGCAGCGACAGCCGCGCCCACAGGTCGCGACTGAGAAAAGCCAGTTGCTGGAAGCCGGCACCGTGCGCAGGTCCCTGATCGTTCGGCCAGACGCCGCCGGCATTCGCGCCGCTGGCTCCCGACGCCAGCGATTCGGCCTCGATCAACTGCACGGCCGCTCCACGCTCGGCGAGGTAATGAGCCGTCGCCAGTCCGACGATGCCGCCCCCCACCACGAGCACGTCGGGCGTGCTCTGCAACCCGGCAGGGTTTCCCGGATCGAGCTCACGCAGCTCGGCGGACGAAAGCGTGGCGAACCAGATCGAGTCGGGACGGGGCATTGCCGTTTACACTCCCGTCCCGTCGCCGAGTGCCCGGCGTGCCTGCTCGACTCGCGCCAGGGCCGCGTCAGGCGTAGCCGCGAGGGCCGTCAGGTGTCCCATTTTCCGGCCGGGGCGTGCCTGCAGCTTGCCGTACAGGTGCAATTTGACGTCGTCGAGTGCGCAGGCCGCCTCCCAGTCGGGTTCGCGTTCGCCCCACAGATCGCCAAGCAGGTTGGCCATGGCCGCTGCGGGACGCAGCAACTCGGTCGAACCCAGGGGCAGATCGCAAATGGCGCGCAACTGCTGTTCGAACTGGCAAGTCACGCAGGCGTCGATCGTCAAATGACCCGAATTGTGGGGCCGCGGCGCCAACTCATTGATGACGAGGCCCCCATCCCGTGTGACGAAGAACTCGACGCACAAGACACCCACGCAATCCAGGCTGTGCAAGACGTTCCTGGTGATTTCGGCGGCGCGGCGGGCCGTCTGGTCTGGAATGCGCGCCGGGCAGCACGACAGGTCGAGAATATGCCGCCGGTGCGAATTCTCAATGGCCGGATAAGTTACGGTCGTGCCGTCCGAACTGCGTACGCCAACCACCGAAATCTCACAGCCAAAATCGACGAACGCCTCCAGGACCGATTCGTGCGAACTGACGGCCCGCCAGGCCTCTTCGGCCTGTCCGGCGCTGGTCATCTTGAACTGCCCCTTGCCATCGTAGCCCCAGCCCGCCGTTTTCAGCACGGCGGGACACCCCAGCTTGTCAATCGCGGCATTCAATTCCGGGATCGATCGAACGGCGGCGAACGGCGTGACGGGGAAGCCGGCCTCGCTCAAAAACGTTTTCTCGCGCAGCCGATGCTGCGTGATATGCAGTACGCGGCCGGCGGGACGCACCGGCGCCGATTGCTCGGCTGCCTCGGCGGTGGGCGCCGGGACGTTTTCAAATTCGAATGTCACAACGGCAACGTTGCGGGCAAACTGACGAATGGCGTCGAGGTCGTCGTACGCCGCCACGATTTCCTGGTCGGCGACCTGGCCTGTCGGCGTGTCGTTGTCGGGCGAGAGCGTATGCACACGATAGCCCATGCGCCGCGCTGCAATCGCGAACATCCGCCCCAGTTGTCCGCTTCCCAGAACGCCAATCGTCGCGCCCGGCAGGATCGGTCGGGGCCGCTGTTTCCCGTTCGGGGCCCCGCTGTGGGCCCGGCTCAAGATTTCGTGGTGGACCCCGCTCAAGGTCCCGCGGTCGGCCCCGCTCATGGTCCCGCGGTCGGCCCCGCTCAAGGTAAAGTCTCCTCGCGGACCTTGCGTGACTGCTCGTGCTGAAATTCCTTCAGCTTCTTCCGCAGTTCCGGACGTGTCGTCGCCAGGATCCGCACGGCCAGCAGTGCCGCGTTGATCGCACCGGCCTTGCCGATCGCCAGCGTACCCACCGGGACCCCCCCCGGCATCTGCACGATCGACAGCAGCGAATCGAGCCCCGACAGCGCCTGGCTCTGCACCGGAACGCCAAGCACCGGCAACGACGTCTGCGAAGCCACCATTCCGGGCAGGTGCGCCGCGCCACCGGCGCCCGCCACAATCACCTCCACGCCGCGCCCCTCCGCGGTCGCCGCGTATTCACACATCCAGTCGGGCGTGCGATGGGCCGAGACAACGCGGCACTCATGTGCGACGCCGAATTGCGTCAACATTTCGTCGGCGTGGCGCATCGTCTCCCAATCGGACTTGCTGCCCATGATGATACCGACGAGCGGATGATTGCCAGCAGGATTGCTCATGGGGCTTACGATCTGTTGATTCTCACTTTTTTCTCAAGCCACGGGTGGGCACCGAACGTCAGCTCGGTCTCCATGGGTTCGCGTGCATTGTGCTTCACCCCGGAAAATTCTCAACCCTGCTTGATCAAGTGACTGATCTGCTTGAATTCCGGCGTGCCCGATTGTTCGCACCATTCGAACAGCACCGACTCGGTCGTCGTAATCACGGCTCCTCCAGCGGCCATGCGATCAAGGGCGATCTTCCAATCCAGTTCACCGCGGCTGGCGATGGCGTCGGCGGGCACGAACACCTGATATCCCGCCGCCAGAAGATCGAATACAGTCTGTAGCACACAAACGTGGCCTTCGATTCCTGCCACGACGATTTGATACCGATTGTCGGCCTGCTCGGCAGCCAGGCCCCAGCCCAGGATTTCTGCACAACTGAATCGGTGCTTATCCGGAATCTCTCCGAGCAGCTCTTTCAGCGGCCCGACCGTGGAACCGAGCCCTGTGGGATACTGCTCGGTCGCGAAGACCGGGATTCCCACGATCTTGGCGCCCTGGATCAGCCTCCGGCAGTTCGAGGTCATCCGCGCGGCGCTGGCAATCAGGGGAACGAGCTTTTCCTGGACGTCGACGATCAGCAATCTGCTCTCGGTTCGCGACAACAGTTCGTGGCTGCGCGTGTAGATTGGTGCGGACCGGGTCATTCCCCGATGCTATCGTTCGTGCGGGGTCGCGTCAAATGATCGGGAATCAACGGAAGTCCATGCAGGACAATGAGAAGCATTCGGGCGAAACGATCTGAAGTCTTGTCACTGAGAAATTCCGTTCCGCACGATTGACAGTCGGCTCACCGGCGATATGATAAACCCTCGCTATACGGCGGCTGACGACTGTCACTGCCCCCCGATTGGAACCCCTCGAGAGGCTTCAGCGGGGAAGGTGTCGGCGTGAGTCGGTCGCTTTGTTCTTTGACAATCTGGTATGGAGAGCCCTGAGAAGGTCGGCGGCACGCAGTGTGACGCTGACTTGAAAAACGCAATTTCTGTTTTCAGATATTTGCAAACAATCAGCGACAAGCTCTTTCGTGTGATTTTTTCACGTCGTCGTGTTGAATCGAGTCTCGTTTCAGGTTTCGACCTGCATCGTGCTGGCTTCTTCGCGATCCGTGAAAGTCATACAAATTGAAGGGTTTGATCCTGGCTCAGAATGAACGTTGGCGGCGTGGATTAGGCATGCAAGTCGAGCGAGAACCCGCAAGGGGGACAGCGGCAAACGGGGTAGTAACGGGTAGGTGACGTACCCTCGGGTCGGGGATAGCCACGGGAAACTGTGGGTAATACCCGATAACCTCTTGGAACGTGATGGTTTCGAGAGCAAAGGTGTGATTCCACCGGAGGAGCGGCCTGCCTCGTATTAGCTTGTTGGTGAGGTAACGGCTCACCAAGGCGACGATGCGTAGGGGGTGTGAGAGCATGACCCCCACCACTGGGACTGAGATACTGCCCAGACACCTACGGGTGGCTGCAGTCGAGAATCTTCGGCAATGGGCGCAAGCCTGACCGAGCGACGCCGCGTGTGGGATGAAGGCCCTTGGGTTGTAAACCACTGTCAGAGGGGATGAAGTGCATGAGGGCCATCTCTCATGCTTGACATAGCCTCAGAGGAAGCACGGGCTAAGTTCGTGCCAGCAGCCGCGGTAATACGAACTGTGCGAACGTTATTCGGAATCACTGGGCTTACAGGGTGCGTAGGCGGCTTGTCAAGTAGGGTGTGAAAGCCCCCGGCTTAACCGGGGAATTGCGCCCTAAACTGGCGAGCTGGAGTGAGATAGGGGTGTGTGGAACTTCCGGTGGAGCGGTGAAATGTGTTGATATCGGAAGGAACGCCGGTGGCGAAAGCGACACACTGGATCTTGTCTGACGCTGAGGCACGAAAGCCAGGGGAGCGAACGGGATTAGATACCCCGGTAGTCCTGGCTGTAAACGATGAGCACTAGCTAGGAGGGGCGTAGGCCCTTCCTAACGGAGCGAAAGTGTTAAGTGCTCCGCCTGGGGAGTATGGTCGCAAGGCTGAAACTCAAAGGAATTGACGGGGGCTCACACAAGCGGTGGAGCATGTGGCTCAATTCGAGGCAACGCGAAGAACCTTATCCTAGGCTTGACATGGTCGGATTAGTTCCGTGAAAGCGGAATGACGCCTTCGGGTGGAACGATCACAGGTGCTGCATGGCTGTCGTCAGAGTCCTTCAACGAGCGAAACCCCTGTCTCTAGTTGCCAGCATTCAGTTGGGGACTCTAGAGAGACCGCCGGTGTTAAACCGGAGGAAGGCGGGGACGACGTCAAGTCATCACGGCCTTTATGCCTAGGGCTGCACACGTGCTACAATGGGTCGGACAAAGGGACGCGAACGCGCGAGCGGGAGCAAATCTCAAAAACCGCCCCCCAGTTCAGATTGCAGGCTGCAATTCGCCTGCATGAAGCCGGAATCGCTAGTAATCGCAGATCAGCTATGCTGCGGTGAATGTGTTCCTGAGCCTTGTACACACCGCCCGTCAAGCCACGAAAGCGGGGAGCATCCCAAGTCGCCGCGTCAACCGCAAGGGGACAAGCGCCTAAGATGAGCTCCGTGATTGGGACTAAGTCGTAACAAGGTAGCCGTAGGGGAACCTGCGGCTGGATCACCTCCTTTCTAAGGATTGATCATGAAGCCCGTAAAACGACGCTCCCGAACAACTGGGTCCCGGGGATAACCCCCCGACGATTCAGACCTGTTCTGGAAACGGTTCTCACGAACCGGTCGTTCTGCGGACCAAACACAACAACCAAGACACGCTTCGTCCGCCGGCTTTCTCAAGTCTCTCCAGCCAGTTGCAACACACACATGAGAACGCGCGGCGTGTTCGTTTGAACCAGCCGGTCCTGCCCACTGTCGGAAGACATGGCACAAATGCATATATATTCAAGAGTTATGGCCAGTGCCTGCTGTTCCTGCATTCCGCACCGAGAATTCCGATCAACCGGAATTTCATAAGCTAGAATTCACCTACGGCACAACATCGAAGCCGGGTGGGCTCCAGTGAATACCAGAACTGCGGCAATGGTGGGGTGATGGGTTCTTACACGCCAGACGACAGCCTCTATGGCGCACACGCTCAAGTCGTCGTTGAGGATGTGCCAGGCGCCGTCGGCACTGCCACGAGCGGCGAAGATCCCCGGGTTTCCCGCTGGGAACTGACCGGCAGCCTGACTCCCAACGCCCCCGCACAGAGGATCCGAATCGCGGCCCAGCCCTTCACGGTGGGAAGGGAATGCGACAACGCACTGCAGTTGAACTTCCCCACCATTTCGCGGCGCCATGCGGAATTGTTGCTGGTCGAACGCGACCTGTACGTTCGCGATATCAACAGCCGCAACGGAACGTTTCTCAACGGTCGACGGGTGGGGAATTTCGAAAAGCTTAACAGCGACGACATGCTGCAATTCGGCACGGCCGTGTTTACGGTGCGGAGCCCGCGCGTCCATTCGACGGAAAAACCCTTCAATCCGCATGCGACGCTCGTCGAATCCGACCTGGACGATTTCGCGCTGGCCAACCTGCAGTTCGACAAACTGCTGACTGATCCGGCACTCGTCCCCTACTTCCAGCCAATTTTCAGTCTGAGCGGCGGCCCGCCGCTGGGATATGAAGTGCTCGCCCGCAGTCGGCTCGTCGGACTTGAAACACCCGACTCGATGTTCCGCGTTGCTGCCGAGCGCGGACTGGAAACCGAGTTGAGCGTGCTGGCGCGTCGCGAAGGCTTGCGGATCGCCGAGCAGCTCGGGCTGGAAGGCGAATTGTACCTCAACACACACCCGGCGGAACTGCGGGACCCGCTCCTGGCCGATTCGCTGCGCCGCCTGCGAAATGAGTTTCCCGACCGGCCGATCGCCATCGAGATTCACGAGTCCGCGGTGACTTCTCTGAAAATGCTGGGAGAGCTGCGCGGCGAGCTGCGTCGGCTCAATATGCGACTGGCGTACGACGATTTCGGCGCAGGACAATCGCGGCTGACCGAGCTGGCCGACGTGCCTCCCGACGTGATCAAGTTCGACATGTGCCTGATTCGCGGTGTATCGAGCGCATCGGAAGAGCGACAGACCATGATCCGGTCGCTTGTCAAAATGGTTTCCGACCTGGGAGTCGTTCCACTCGCCGAAGGCGTGGAAACCCGGGACGAGGCCCAGGCCTGCACGAGGCTGGGATTCGAGCTGGCGCAGGGCTACTTCTTCGGGCGTCCGTGCGCTGCGCCGAACCGTGCCACCGGGCGGAGTTCGAATTCGCCCACCACCTTGCGGTGATGGCCGATCGCGATTGACGGCGCCCGGGTCGATCCCGCCTGAACCGCCTGTTTGGCATCGCCAGGTTCTCGGACAAATACCCGATCGCATTGAATCGGGCGGCGAATTCTGTCTGTCGCCGACTGGCAATCCCGACGCGCCCCGATTACCATTCACGTATTCGGAATCGTTGATGTGTCGCAGGATGCGCCGATGGACTTCTTCGCCTTGGAGTTTTGCTGCCGTGAATTTCCGCAGAACGATTCTCGCCGGATTCCTGATCTGGATTCTTCAGTCGGTCGTTCCGGTGGGGGCCGAGGAAAAAAAGGAAGACAAGCCACCGCAGTACCAGTTTGAAAAGATTTCGGTCCCTGCCGCCAGCGCCGACGAACCACGGCTGGAGCGCGTCTCGGTGAGAAAGGCTCTGGATTACCTCGACCTCGGAGCCCTGGCGTGGAATGGAAGTCGAAAGTGCGTCACCTGCCACACGAATGGCACGTACATGGTCGTGCGGCCGGCGCTTTCGGCCCGGGCCGGCTTGCCAAACGATGAAATCCGCCGGCATTTCGTGGCCAGCCTCGATCAATTCGCTCAGAAGAAGCCCGAAGAGCAGCAGGAGAGCGTTGCTCCGGCCCAGGCGATCTACATGGCGGCGGGATTGGCCGAATGGGACCTGCACGTCTCGAAAAAACTCTCTCCCGAAACTGAGCGGGCGCTGGCCCTGATGTTCAGCCTGCAGCGCGAATCCGGGACGTGGGGATCGCTCGATTGCTGGCCTCCCTACGAATCGAGCGCATACCACCTGGCGACGGTCGCCGCGATGGCCGCAGGCACCGCACCCGGATGGCTGGCCGGCCTTGCCGACGAAAACCTGAAAGCGCGCGTCGAACGCCTCAAGAACTACCTGCGGACCGAAAATCCCAGCCAGGACTACGACCGCACGCTTCTGCTCTGGGCGACAGCACGTTTACCGGGACTGCTCGAGAACGATGCCAGGCAAAAGCTGATCGAAATGGTCTGGAAAAAACAACGTGCCGACGGGGGCTGGTCGATTCGATCGTTCGGCGAGCCCGAACAATGGGGCCGCGGCAATCGAGCCGAGAAATTACGTGCTGAGCCCGAACTGGCCGACCCTCCCAGCGACGGGCACCAGACGGGACTGGCGCTGATCGTACTCCGAGAGTCGGGAATCGACGCCGCTGATCCCCGGATTCAGAAGGGTGTCAACTGGCTGCTCACCAATCAGCGTGCTTCCGGAAGGTGGTGGACTCGCTCGCTCAATACCGAGCAATGGCATTTCATCACCTACAGCGGAACGGCGTTTCCGTTGCTGGCGTTATCTTTGTGCGACGCGCTGCCTGTCGTCGAACCGCAGGCGTCGGCCCGGTAGAAAATCGATCGCGCCGTCGCTCGCGTCGCAGACGCAGGGCTTGTCGACGTCTGCGAAATTCGCCTTTCCAGGAATCGCCGGGCGATGCTATCTTACGCCTCCGATCGCGGGCCCTTGGATTCAATCCCCGACCAGAATGCCGCGATCCGAATCAGACGGCAGTGGAGGCGACTTCGATGCAAGGATGGAAGGCCGCTGCGGCAACGACTTTGATTGCCGCGAGCCTGGCGGGATTGCCCGGTTGCGACTGGTGGAATGCGCCTGCGGACGATGGGGAAGAAGATCCGGTCCTCGCGGCCGAAAACCCGGACGCCGGAACGTCTGCCGCCGCACAGCAGAAAATCGAGTTGCACCTCAAGCCGGGGGACCGATTCCCGCTGCTGAAGACTGTCGAGCATACGTTGCGGCAACCCGCGGAACAGGGATGGTCGATCAGCCGCTCGAATCTGGAAATGCTGTTGTCGATCACCGTCAGGGAGATTCGCCCGCCGGCGACCGGACGCAATTCCGACGATCCGCGTGCCGGCGAAAAGCGGCTCGAGGTGCAGTACCATCGCGTGCAATTCTCGCAGCAGCTCCCCGGGCGCAAGAAGGTGGAATACAATTCCGACGCCCCGGTCAATCCGATTCCACCGTTCGCCCTGGGTTATCACGGGCTCAAAGACAATGGCTTTGAGTTCTGGCTGAGCAAAGACAATCAGATCGTCGAACTCGTGGCCTTCGACCAGTTTCTCGACCGCTGCCTGCGCGACGTGCCCCAGGCCCGGCAAGCGCGGGTACGGACTTCGATGGCTGCGACCTCGGGGGCCGACGGGATCGCGAATTTCGTGGACGACAGCATCGGTCTCTTGCCCACGTCGGCTGTTCGCGAAGGAGACTCGTGGACGCGCGACCGGCAGGTCCTGCAGCCGGTCCCCATGCACTGCAGCACGCGTTACGTGCTGCGCCGGATCACCGACGAAGTCGCTGAGATCGATATCGTCGGCACGCTGACGTCGCTCATCACCTATAACCTCGAGAACCAGCCGGTCCACGACGTCGATGTGGCGGTCCGCGGCGGACAGTCGATCGGCACCTGCATCCTCGACCGTCGAACCGGTTTGCCATTGCATTCAAAAGTCGAACAGTCTCTGGACATGACGGTGCGCGTCGCCGACGGATCGGAATTCGATCAGCACAAGTCGACGGTGACGACGGTCAAATACTTTCCCGAGCAGGGGGGCGCCCGCACGGTGCCAGGCGCCAGCCCGACGTCGGACCAGGGGGACGTGGTGCACGCCGCCGGCGAAGCCCCGGCGGACGATCGCCCGCCGCCGCGCCGCTGATTCGGCCGACAATCATTCGTCACGCGGCAATCCGCGGGAAGCGGACGATTTCATTCGTATCGGGTTCTGCCGCCTCGTCTCCGTGGCTGTCTTTCGCCAGGATCCGGTTGGTGTACACCATCTGCAG
>JACQFH010000065.1 GCA_016200145.1 Planctomycetia bacterium
ACCGTTCAAACACCTCGGCGAAGACCATCCTGGCATCCTCCTGTGAAGTTTTCCTTAACTCCAACAGGCGCAATGAATACCAAATTAATCCTCGGTCCCAAACGTCACGTTCAAACGGCTGGCTGGAAAGCCTGACCTACTGACGCGTTCGAGCGCCAAATCGACGCCGGTCTTAACGTGGGCGATCTCGAAGCGGCGCTGGGCGGCCTGGCGCAAGGCCGGGGCGGCCGATTCTGCGGCAGGCCCCATCTCTCCCAGGCAATCGGCGGCGATCCAGCACAGAACTTCATCGTCTGCCTGCAGCGCCTCGATCAGAATCGGCAACGCGGCCGGGGCCTGCCGGTCGATCAGCCACATCGCGCGGGCCGCCTGCAGCCTGACCCCCAGGTGCCGGTCTTGCAAGGCTTGCGCCAGCGCCGGAAACGCCGATCGGGCTTCAGTTCCCATGTCGCCCAGCGCCTGCGCTGCGCCGAAACGAATCTCGGGTTCTTCGTTCCGCAGCGCCGCGAGCAGCGCGCTCACCTTGTTCGGAGACTGCGGATCGAGCTGCGTGAAGGCTTTGCCCGCCAGCGCGCGGACCGTGTCATCCATGTCGTGCCGCGCCGCTTCGCGCAGCGCAGCACGCAGGGCCATCACGATTTCTTCGCCAGATTGAGCAGCAGCCGGCGCGTCGTCGATCTGGGCCCCCAGCTTCAGCGCCCGTTCGAAATCGGCTGCCTCGAGCGTGGCGCGCCCTTTGCCGCTGTAGCACAGGCTGCGATAGTAATAGCTGTAGGCGTTGTCGGGGCGCAGACGGATGGCTTCCGACAGGTCGGCGATGGCCCGGTCGTAGTCCCCCTTTTTCAGGTGCGCGAACCCGCGGCCGAAATAGCCCAGCGACAGCTCGGGGGCCTGCTGGACCGCCGCGTTGAACCACGAGATGGCCAGATCGAAATCGTTCTGATCGAGCGCCTGCTGACCCTGCTCGAAGTGATCGGTCGCTTTTGCTCGCGGCGACGAAAGCAGGTTCCGCAGCCACTTCATGATGACTCCAATGACGAATGAGATAGTTCACACGGCTCGAAACGTGCATCCCAAAAGAAAATGCTCATACTCGTCCGGTCGTGCGACCGTAGAGTATGAGCATTCTGATTTCAGGATACCAGTTGAACGTCCCGCTCGTTTGCAGCACACGATCGTGCCAATCCGAACCACATTTGAGGCTGCTAAAACGCACTTCCTCGCTGGCGCTTCGGGTTGGAGTGGTGCTTATCGCGCTGAGCTTGCGGGGCGATTGTTACGGCCGCGACGGCGGCCGCGCGAGCGGCGGCCGCTGCCGCCGCGATTTCGCTCCTGCGGACCAAACTGCCGCGGACCGTGAGACGGCCGGTCGCGGCGGGGGCCTTGTGCCTGTCCGGGCCGGTGATGGCTCGCGACCGGCGCTTCGATCCCCTCGCCAAACTGCGCGTCGGGCTGGCTCGCCGCTTCGCTCGGACGCGGTTTCGCGTATTGCGGCGGAGTGTCGGTTCCCGCGGGATATTCCGGATGATCGTCCCGAACTTGAATCGGCCGGCGGATCAACTTCTCGATCGCCCTCCAGTCGGAACGCTCTTCGTGGTCGCAGAACGACAGGGCCGTTCCTGTGGCCCCGGCCCGGCCGGTGCGGCCGATGCGGTGCACGTACGTCTCGGCGACGTTGGGCACGTCGTAGTTGACGACGTGCGAGATCGCGTCGACGTCGATGCCTCGCGCGGCGATGTCGGTCGCCACCAGCACCGGAATTTTCCCGGTGCGGAAGCCCTCGAGCGCGCGTTCGCGGTTCGACTGGGACTTGTCGCCGTGAATGGCGGCGGTTCGCACTCCGGCGGTCTGCAACTGCTTCACCACGCGGTCGGCCGCTCGCTTCGTGCGGGTGAATACCAGCGCCCGCGAGATTTCGGCCGTCGTCAGAATGTGCTTGAGCAGCGCCGGCTTGTTCCGCCGGGCCACGTGATACACGCCTTGCTGGATCAGCTCGGCCGTCGACGCGACCGGCGCCACCTGGATATTCACCGGGTTGCGCAGAATCGTGAGGGCCAGCTCGCGGATGTCGGCCGGCATCGTCGCCGAGAACAGCAGCGTCTGCCGCTGGGCGGTGAGCCGCGCGACGACTTTACGGATGTCGGGGAAGAAACCCAGGTCGAGCATTCGATCGGCTTCGTCGAGGACGAAGACCTCGACGGCCCGCAGGTCGACGTGCCCCTGGTTCATCAGGTCGAGCAGCCGGCCGGGGGTCGCCACCAGAATGTCGATGCCGTTCTTCAGCGCCCGCACCTGCGGGTACTGCCCGACGCCTCCGTAAATCACGGCCGTCTTGAGCGGCGTGTTGCGGCCGTAGGCGGAAAAACTCTCTTCAATCTGCGCGGCCAGTTCGCGCGTGGGCGAAAGGACCAGCACTCGAATTTTGCGTCCCGCACCCGGGGCCGGTTTGTTTGACCACAGCCGGTGCAGAATCGGCAGCGCGAACGCGGCCGTCTTGCCGGTGCCTGTCTGGGCGCAGCCGAACAGGTCTTTCCCTTCGAGCACGGCCGGAATGGCCTGCGCCTGAATGGGAGTGGGGGTGATGTACCCTTCCGCAGCGACTGCCCGGAGGATCGGCTCAGCGAGCCCTAAATCTGAAAACGTCATCTTGCCTCTTTCTTGAAATCTCTCTTCGACGCGAAGGCTTGTCGCGGTGCGTCCGACCTTGCGGCCAGTCGCCGGGCAAACCATTGCAATCGCTTTTCGACCCGTGACGACCGCCCGTTGGGGCAGAATTGCGCGAGGCGAATTCGCCTTACGCAGGTTTCGTCGTGCACCGGGTGCGCTCAATCAGCGCGCAGCGCGTGAAGAGAACTTTCCAACAGAACTTCCAGGACAGAATCGCCGGACGCGTGCCGCGCCCTCTCAAAGCCATTGATACCTGGCGGTTATCCCAATGGCTGAAAACGCAATTCGTCCACGAGGATAGGGTCGGGTTTTTTCAACCCGTGGCAGAAGTATAGGTGATCGGGCTGCAAAATCCAAGGGCAAACCTGAAAACACTGCTTCTGAGGGACTTGCAGGGCACCGGCGTCCCTACAATCGGCAGGGTGGACTTCCGGCAAAACTGCTCAACGGGACAGCCACAGCGGCGATTCCGATGCTGCATGGCGACGCGGAGATTTAGCCACGGATGAAACACGGATCAAACACGGATAACGAGTCTGGAACCACGAAAGACGCGAAACCGGTTCTACGAAAGCTCGATCCACAGATTTCGCAGATTTCCGTCGATGATTCCTGGCGCAGCGCCTGCCTCAATCTGTGAAAATCTTTGCAATCTGCGGATATCTCTTTCGTCGCGAATTCCTCATCCGTGGGATTGCCACGCCATCCGTGGTTAATTCTCTCTTAGTTCCGGCCGAAGACCGGGCCGCATTTCATCGGTGGCCAATTTACCGATTCGTCGTGGTTTTGGCTTTGTCCGCAGTCCCGATGCAGTAGAGGTGCGAATCGGTGCGGAAGATGAGTTGGTTGCCGGTGATTGCGGGGGAAGCGGTGATCCTTTCGCCGAGCTCGTTCGCTTCCGCCAGCTCGAAATTCCGGCCCGCCTTCAGGACAAACGTCGTGCCGTCGTTGTTGCTGGCGTAGACGTGCCCGCCGCCGGCGATTGGCGAAGAATTGCAGGCGCCTCCCAGCCGTTCGCGGTACTGCTCTTTCCCCGTCTTGCCGTCGAAGCAGGCGATGACGCCGTTATCCATCAGCGCGTACAACAGACCACGATAATAAAGAAGAGAAGGCTCCTGCGGCCCGGCTTTCTCGTTGACCCAGACCTGTTCTGGCGGTTTGCCGCCCGCCGTCAGCCGGATCGCATGGATCGGGCTCTGCCGCCAGAGCTGCGTAAAGACGAGTCCGTCGCCGTACACCGGGCTGACGATGATCTCGCCGTTGTAGGGGCCCGAGCCCTCGCCGTAGGTCCACAGTTCTTTGTGCGTCGCGGCGTCGAATGCCGTGAGCCGGTTCTTGCCCGGGACGAGGATGTCTTTGCGGCCGTGATGCTCGACGAGCAGCGGCGTCGCATGAGCAGTGCCGATCGGGCGGTCTTCCTGCCAGGCGATGTCGCCCGTGCGGCGGTCGAGACCGATCAGGTAGCAGGGCCCGGTGTGATGGTCCCACGGAAAGAGCACCGCGTCGTCGACGACGAGGGGGCTGAGAGCGTAGCCCCACGCCATCTTCGGATCGCCGAACCGGGGAATGTAGCGATTCGTCCAGATCAGCTTGCCGTCGTGCGAGTAGCGGGCGACGTCGGCGTTCCCGAACGCCACGTACACCGCGTCGTCGGTGACGGCCGGAGTGTTGACGGCCAGGTTCGATTTTTCATGAACGCGCTGGTCGACCCCCATCCCGAAATCATGCCGCCACAGCTCGCGCCCCGTCTGCCGGTCGAAACACAATGTCAGCAGCGACTTCTTGTCATCCTCCTGGGCCTGAGACGTGATGAACACGCGATTGCCGTACACGACGGGCGAGCTCGTACCCCAGCCCGGAAGCTCGACCGACCAGCGCACGTTCTCGGTCTTGCTCCAGCTCACGGGAAGATTGCCGCCGTCCGCCACGCCATCCGCCCGTGGCCCCCGCCAGCGCGGCCAGTCGGTTGATGGAGTCATGCGCTTTGAGACGCCGCTTGTGGTTTTCGCGCGGCTGGTCTCCTTCTCGCCGGCAAGAGTGAACGAGGCGACAAGCAGGATGGACACACTCGCTGGAAATGACAGTCTCTTCATCATGCCACGAAGAATTCAGCCACGGATGAAACACGGATTAAACACGGATGAACCAGAGTCCCATCGTATCCGTGTTCGATCCGTGTTTCATCCGTGGCCGAATTCATCCGTCGATCGACTCGCGGGCCTCCCCGAAAAACTGTACATTGAAGGCCGACTTTCGACTCTTTGACCCTTTCGACTCTTCGACTCTCGCCGCACCCATGACTGCACCGATTCAATTTGCCGGGGAAGACCTTTCCAATACCGCGCGGCGGACGATTTCGCGCCAGGAGCCGGTGGCCCTGCGGACATTCACGCCCAGCCAGACGGTGCTGGCGCGCTCGGCCGGCGTGTTTCACTGGACCCCCGAGGGGCGCCGGCTCTACGACTATTCCTCCGGCGTCCTCGTCGCCAATCTGGGACACAACCCGCTCCGCTGGATGAAGCGCTTCGCGAACTACATGGGCTGGTCCGCCGCCTCTGCGTCGCCTGGAAAAAACGGTGACCCGTCCGTCTCCCCTTCTCCTTCTCTCCCCCTCTCCCTGTCTGCTTCCGATATCGAAACCACGCCCGCCGACGCATACTTCCCGGCTGTCACGATGACGGCTTACAACGCCGTCACGCCGATCGAGGCGCAGGCGGTCGAGCGGCTGGTCAAGAACGTGCAATCATGGCCGGGGGGGAAGCGACTCGACACGGTGATGTGGGCCGCGTCGGGCTCCGAAGCCATTCAGAAGGCGCTGTGGGCCTGCCTGCACCGCGACGAAGCGCGCGACCTGATCATTGCCACACGCTACGGGTTTCACGGCAAGAAGGGCCTGGCCGGCGCCGTGACCGGCTGCGAGACCGACCACGATCGCGACCCGCGCGTCAAATTCATCAGCTTCCCGATGAGCGAAGTCGACGACATGTCGAAATACGATCAGCCGATCGACCTCGCGCCGTATCGGCAAGAGCTGGAAAAGCTGTGGAAGGAATACGGCCGCCGGCTCAATTGCCTGATCACCGAACCGTACCTCGGCGGAGGCGGCAGTTATCATCCGCCCGCCTCGTACATGCAGCTCCTGCAGACGTTCTGCCGCGAGCACGACATCCTGTTCATCCTCGACGAGGTGCAGGCCAACTTCGGTCGCACGGGGCGGATGTTCGCGTTCGAGAAATACGGAGTCGAGCCCGATTTCGTCGCGCTCGGCAAAGGCCTGGGGAACGGCGTGCCGGTCTCGGCCGTCGTGGGGCGCGGCGACGTCATGGCCAGCCTCAAATACGGCGAAGCGTCGGACACATGGAGCGCGAATCCGCTGGGCTGTGCCGCCGTGCTGGCGACACTCGACGAATTCGAATCGACCCGCGTGCTCGAAAACACCCGCGCGCTGACGCCGGTCTTTTTCGAGGGGCTGAACCGCCTCAAGGAGACGGGGCTGGTGGCAAAAGTCCGCGGCGAAGGACTGGTGTTCGGCATTGAATGCGCCGACTGCGGCGGGCTGTCGAGCAAACAGGTGGCCATTGAAATCGTGAAGGCGGCCTATCTCGGCCGGAAGGGAGGCGACGGGATCCACCTGCTGGGTCCGCTGGCCGGCAACGTGATCCGCATCAGCCCGCCCAACGTCATCTCCGCTGCCCAGGCCCGCGATTCGCTCGGATTGCTCCACGAAGTCGTGACGCAACTGGCCGAGAAACTGAGCGCGGTCGGGGCGCCATCGTAGTTTAGACTTTGTCGGGAGTTGCCAACGATGCAATACCTTCGTCACTCGCTTGCGGCCGGCGGATCGCACGGGGCACTGGTCGCACTGTGCCTGCTCCTCAATTCTGGACGCCTGTCGGCGGAAGGACCGTTGCCGGCAATCGAACAGTCGCCGGGAGGAGACGGCAGCCTGGCCGGAGCAAAGCCGTGGAGGCCCGCCGCCCCGCGGGCCGAGATTGCCCCGGCGTTCGCGTTCGACGCACAAGGCGGGCCTAATCGCGAAGGCGCGCTCGTTATCTCCAGTGACGGCCGGCGCGGCCTGCACGGGTGCTGGCAGCGCTCATTCGCCGTCGAAGGAGGAAAATACTTTCAGTTCACCTCGCTGCGAAAGACAACGGGCGTTGCGCACCCGCGGCGGAGTGCCGGCATACGCATTCTCTGGCAGGACGACAAAGGCAAACCGGTTCCGTACGAAGGACCGGTCGCCGCCGGTTTTCTGATCGGCTGGCAGCCAATGGCCGAGCCCGAATTCCCGGCAGAACAGGAGCCGCGCGCCGACGGCTGGGTGGAACTCTCGGACGTCTATCGTGTACCGGCCCGCGCCACGCGGGCCGTCGTCGAGCTCTCGCTGCAATGGGCTTCCGACAGCCGGGTCGAATGGAGCGACGTCTCGTTCGCGCAGTGCGCGCCGCCCGAACAACGCAGAGTTCGCCTGGCCGCGGTGCATTACCGCCCGACGGGCCAGTCCCCCTCAGGAAACTGTCGCGAGTTTGAGCCATTCATCGCCGAGGCCGCCCGCCAGAAAGCCGACCTTGTCGTGCTCGGCGAAACGATCACTCTCGTCGGCCCGAACCGGCCGAAGTACGAAGACATTGCCGAGCCGGTTCCGGGAAAATCCACGGAGTATTTCGGCACGCTGGCGAAGCGCCACGGCCTGTACATCGTCGTCGGGCTGTACGAGCGCGACGAACACCTGATCTACAACGTCGCCGTGCTGCTGGGGCCCGACGGCAAACTGGTGGGGAAGTATCGCAAGGTGTGCCTGCCGCGCAACGAAGCGGCCGCCGGCATCACGCCGGGCGAAGACTATCCCGTCTTTCAGACGCGGTTCGGAAAACTCGGGATGATGGTCTGCTACGACGGATTCTTTCCGGAAGTCGCGAGAGAGCTGACCAATAACGGCGCCGAGGTAATCGCCTGGCCCGTCTGGGGCTGCAACCCGGAGCTGGCCGCGGCGCGGGCCTGCGAGAACCACGTGTACATCGTGAGCAGCACGTACGAAGACATCTCGCGGAACTGGATGCTGACGGCAGTCTACGACCACGACGGCAAGCCGCTGGCGAAGGCCGAGAAATGGGGCACCGTCGTGACGGCCGAAGTCGATCTCGGCGCGCGCAAGCAGTGGAACTGCCTGGGCGACTTCAAGGCGCAGATCCCGCGGCACCGGCCGGTGGCCGCCGCGGAAAAACCGGCGAAATGACACCGGTTTGAGGGGCTTTGCTCCCTCCCCGTGAGAACCAGAAGCCTCACGTCTCAGTGATACACGCTAAAAGTCCATTTCTCTGATCGTAACGACGACGTCTCGATCCATCAGCAAGTTCATCTGGAGCGCCGTGACGTTGACGGTCTTCAGAATCTGGACGCCGCTGGGGCCGATGATCTTGAAGTTATAAGAGTCGTACGAACGGGATGGCGATCCGACGAAATTCCATTCGATCTGAACCGCCGTTCCGTCGACCTGATCCACGAACTTGACGGCGCCCGCCCTGGTAGACGCCTCGATCCCGCGGGACGCGCGAACACGTGGGACCTTGGGATCATACAGCCGGGCCCACGCCAGCTCGCCGCGGCCGGTCCGCGACAGACACAAGGTCGCCTTGCGAAATTCCGGAATCGTTGGAGCGCCGCGAGACAGTGCTTTGTTCGGCGATTCGCTCGCGCACACCAGGACCATGAAAAGGACAAGCGGACTGACGGCCAGGCACAGGACCAGGAAGTTGGTGATCCGATTCTTAAGCGGAATCGGATCGGAATCTTCCGCGACGCCCGATGGATCGGGCACGTCGTCGCGGAAGATGCGCTCGTCGGCATTATCCGATTCGCGGACGGCGACGCTGGTGACAGGTTCACGCCACGGGACTGCGACGGTACGCCGACGGCGGGCATTCCAGCGCACCCGCAGTGCCGTGATTCTTGCAAGAAGCCTTTGCACAGTGCTCATGGAGTCACGCCCGGCGAATCGACGTCCATTGACAATTGTACCCTGACAAAACGAATGCGGGCCAGCCACCCCATTGTCCTGCAACCGAAGACTTGAGGAGAGAAACCTGGCGCCTGGAATCTCACTCGCACTGGATTACATTCCAGTTGCAGGTCGCGGTACCATCAACGACGCAGAGCGTGGGAACGAGAAGCAAACTGATCGACCGGCCTCTATCCGGCAAAGCGTCGGACGCCGTACAATGGCAGCATGATCGACGACCGGAAGAACGAGCCGGCGCCCGCGGCCGGCGCGGGGAGTCTGGCGTGCCCCATGTGTGGCGCGTCGGTTGCGGCCGGTGCGCGCAAATGCCTGTCGTGCGGAGAAACGATTGCAGTCAGTCCGCCGGTGAAACCGAACTGGCTGCTCCGCGGGATCTCGGTCCTGACCATCTTGGGAATCGGAGCTGTCCTGCTGGCGTTGATGCTGCCAGCCGTGCGACGAGCTCGTCCTGCCGCCCGCCGCTCGCAATGCCGGAACAATCTCCATCTGATTGGATTGGCGTTGTTTAACTATGAGCAAGAGTATGGCGCCTTGCCACCCGCCTACACGCTCGATGCCGACGGCAAGCGCCTGCACAGTTGGCGAACGCTGATCCTCCCGTTCCTCGATCAGGCTGCGCTGTACAATTCAATCGACATGTCGAAACCCTGGGACGATCCGGTCAATGCCGAGGCGCGTAATTCGCGTGTCCCGATCTATTATTGTCCGTCGAATCCCGATCCTTCGAATCACACCACCTATCTGGCAAGCGCCGGACCAAACGCCTGCTTCCGGCTTGCCGAACCGAGACTGCTGTCCGAGATCACCGACGGCACCTCCACCACGTTGATGGTTATCGAAGTGCCGTTGGATCGTTCGGTCCCCTGGATGTCTCCCAACGACGCAGACGAGGCTCTCGCGCTGAGTATTGGCAACACGTCCAAAGTAGCGCACGGTTACGGGATGCA
>JACQFH010000347.1 GCA_016200145.1 Planctomycetia bacterium
ATGGGCTGCACTGTTTGTCGCCATCCTCCATCTTCTATCCTCCATCCTCCTTGCTCGGCGTGTCGCGAAACTGCGACAGGTGAGCCGGTCACGCGCGAGATCCCGGCGCGGGGTCAGACACGGGTTCTGAATATTCATAGAGTGAATAACGACCCGTGAATTGCGCATTCTTCATCGCCGGGCTGCGCTCCGCATCTGCCGAGCACGCGGCGACTTGCGTCAACGAGGCGGTTTGTGTCGCGACGCAGCGGCGCGCCCTGTTTTTGTTGTTTTGTGACGCAACTAACTGCTGCGAATAGGGTTGCGGATAATTCACGGCCGAGAAAGCATTATTCACAAAACGGGGGGTTTGCACCTCGAATGCGCTGGTTAGGCGCGCCGCGAGGGTGCTGAGCGGGCTTTTTGATGAATAACCATCGCCAAAACGGCGTTTTTGCGCGCGCTCCGGGTTTCGCGGTTCCAATTTGATGGCGCGCCGCAATCAGCCAAAATGAACTGGCCCTCTGGCTGGGCACAAGTCGTCGGCCCACCCCCATTCGCGCCGTCGGACCAACGCTATTCGCGGCGGTGCCCGGCTCCTGGTTAAACGATGGGGTTGCCGCCAGGCTGGAGGGGATACGGGGTCGCTTACCGCTTCCTGACGGGCGCGGCTCTGTCGACTGAGTACTAAGTACGAGTACTCAGTACTGGCTAGTACGCCCGGCGCTGGCGCGACGAGGGGATGTCGAGGGCCTTGCGGTACTTGGTGATCGTGCGGCGGGCCAGGGTATAGCCCTGCTTGGCCAGCTCCGCCACCAGCGCGTCGTCGCTTAAAGGATCGTTCTTGTCTTCCTTGTCGACGATGTCCTTGAGCTTGATGCGGATGATGTCCCAGGCCACTTCGTCGCCGTCCGAGGTCGTCGTGCCGCCGCCGAAGAACCGCTTCAAGGCGAAGATGCCGCGCGGCGTCTGCACGTACTTGTCGTCAACGGCGCGCGACACGGTGGTGACGTGCACGCCGACGACGTCGGCGATCTGCTGCATCTTGAGGGGGACGATGAACTCGGGGCCCTTGTCGAGGAAGGCGGTCTGGTGGTCGACGATCGCCTGGGCCACGCGCTTCAGGGTGTTGTAGCGCTGCTCGATCGACTCGATCAGCCAGCGGGCCGATTCAATTTTGCGCTTGATGTACTCTTTGGTCTTCGGGTCGGCGTTGCCGCTGGCCAGGATCTGCTGGTACTTGCGGCTGATATTGAGCCGGGGCGTGTATTCGTCTTCAAGCCGCACCACGTATTTGCCGGTCGCGTCCTGCTCGATGGCGATGTCCGGGATGACGTTGGGGGCCGAGGCGGCTTCGAAATCGCGGCCGGGCCAGGGATTCAGGTGGTGCAGCTCTTCGCGGGCTTCCTTGATGATATCGAGCGAATAGCCGGTCTTGCGCTCGATGACCGGCAACCGGTTTTCGGCCAGGTCTTCGAGATGCGAAGTGATCAGCGTGATCAGCACGTCGCGCATCGGCGTGTTCGGGCCGATCTGCAGCAGGAAGCACTCTTTCAGATCGCGGGCGCCCACGCCGGGCGGGTCGAGCCGCTGAATCATCGACAGGGCGGCCTGCGCGTCGTCGGCGCTGACGGGCTTGCCGAAATCCTCGACCATCTTTTCGAGCGTCCCGGGGACGCGGCCGTGGCCGTCGAGGTTCTGGATCAGGAACTCGGCGAACTCGCGGATTTCGGGTGGGCACGAGAAGAATCGGAACTGCTCGAGCAGGTGGTCTTGCAGAGACTGCGGCCGGGCCACCAGGTTCGAAATGGCGTCGTGCGCCCGCTCGCCGTCTTCTTCGGCGCGGTTGGACGAGACGCGCGGCGAATAGGTGTAGTCGTCTTCGGGCTGCCAGTCCTCGGGCATGTTGAGCAGCCGCTCGAAGTCGTCCTGATTGTTGTGCTCAGAATCGACGACCAATTCTTTCTGTTCGAGCGGCTTCTCGGCGACCGTCGGCAGCGGGTCGCTGGGGGGCCCCGACGCATCGGCCGATTCGACCACTTCGGCCTCGACCTCGGGGGCCTCGAGCATCGGGTTTTCGCTGAGTTCCTGGGCGATTCGCTCCTGCAGCGCCATCAGGGGCAGTTGCAGGATTTCCATCGACTGGATCATCCGCGGAGCCAGCTTCATTTGCTGGCTCATCTTCATCTGTTGGCTGAAACTCAGTTGCATGGGAATCCCGTTCCTCAGAACGATTGCCGGCCGCGGAGCGCATCCGCGAGCATTTCGCGGTTAGCAAACTCTAGCACGCTCCCGGAGGGAATCCCCCGGGCCAGGCGTGTTATTTTGACCGGTTCCCCGGCCAGGATATTGGAAATAAACAAAGCGGTGCCGTCTCCTTCGACCGTGGGATTCGTCGCCATCACAACCTCGCGAACCCCGTTCTTGCGGATGCGGCGCTGCAGCGCATCGATCGTAAGCTGTTCGGGGCCCATGCCTTCCAGCGGAGAAATCCTTCCCTGCAGCACGTGATACACCCCCTGATAAGCGCCCGAAGACTCGAGCGAAATCAGGTCGCGGGGCTGTTCGACGACGCACACCACCTGCTGGTCGCGGCGTGAATCCGAACAGATGTGACAAATCTCCCCTTCAGTCAGGTTGTAACAGATGGAACACGGACGCACGGTCGTCTTCACCACCTGGATGGCGCCGGCCAGCCCCAGCGCTTTCTCAGGGGGACACATCAATATGTAATGCGCCAGGCGTTCGGCCGATTTGCGACCGATCCCCGGCAGCATTTCGAATTCGTCAATCAGCCGGCTCATCGCCGGACCGTAGGGATTCAATGTTGCGTCCCTGGCTGGTTGTTCATCCGGTCCATTTCAGAATAAAGACCCTGTTTCACTTACGAAGCCAAGGAGGATGGACGATCGAAGATAGCGAAGCAGTAATCGCGTCCGTCGCCATCCTCCATCCTCGATCCTCCATCCTCGATTCAACTCCCCGCGCCGTTGCCCAAGCCCAACTTCGACAGAGCGTCGCCAATCCCCGGCATGTCGAGGCCGCCGGTCAGTTTTCCCATTTCCTCGGCCGCAGCCTGTTTCACTTTGTCGAGCGCCTGATTCACTGCGGCGACGACCAGGTCTTCCACCATTTCGCGATCGCGCGATTCGAACAGCGCCGGTTCGATCCGGCACGACAGCACCTGCTGCTGGCCGTTCATCTCCACGGCGACCATTCCACCCCCCGCGGTCCCCTCGACCTTGAGGCGCTTCAGCGCTTCCTGCATCTCCTTCATTCGCCCCTGAATCTCCTGGGCGTTCTTCATGAGCGATGCGAACTGCCCCAATCCTTTGAACATGCTGATTATTCCTGGCTTCTGGCCTGGCCGCTTCTGGTTTCCGTTTTGATCACGGTCGCTCCGAAGACGGCGAGTGCCCGCTGGACCAGCGGGTCGCGCCCGGCATCGGGCGTTTTGGGATCGGTTACAGGTTCCTCCAACTGCCGTTCGCGTGCCGGGGCTTCCGATTCGTCCACCGCCAGTGTGACTCGAATCGGCCTGCCGACGACCCGTTCCAGGGCCTTTTCCACCCTGCTCAACTGCTCCGGAGACCGTTCCAAATACTGCTTGCTCAAATAATAGCTCTTGGGAAACGTCAGGACCAGCGAGTTTGGCCCGGAAATTGCAGTGCGCGACACATTCTTCGCGTTCGTCCTCGTCATATCCGACAAAAACGTAAGGACTTGTGACCAAATCTCCGATTCGCGGCCCATTTCAAACGGGATCGTCCCCAACCGCTCGACACCTTGCTGGTCGTCCGTTGGAGTCTCGGAATTGGTGCCGGCATCGCATTGCAGGCCATTGGCGTCCGCCACCGCCTCGACGGGACTGGGCGGGATCCAGGCGGCGGCGGCCGGGGGCGTTGCCGGGGCGGGCGAGGGCAGAACCTGGGACCTGCCATCGGATTCGCGCGGGGACGGGGCTGCCTCTCGCACGGGTGCATTGGTCGCCGGCGCGGGAAGCACGCGCGAAACCGACCGGGCCGCCGGGCCTGGCGCCACGGACGGGCTTTGCTTGAGTCGAGCCACGATTTCTCCCAGGTCGTCGAGCTGTTCGAGCGTGCTGATTCGCACGAGGGCCAGTTCGATTAACACCCGGCTGAACGTGGCCCCTTTCATGCGATGCTTCGCCTCCGCCAGAATCTGCAGCGACGCCAGAACCGTCTGCAAACCGGCGGCCGAGGCCTGCCCGGCGAGCTTCGCGCGCTGTTCCCCCTCGACCGACAGCAGCGCGGCCTCGCCGGCTCCCGCAGCGAGCACCATCAGGTCGCGGAAATATCCCAGAAGCTGGTCGGCCAGCTCGCTGACCTGGACTCCGGCCTGCAGCGATTCATCCAGCAGCGCCAGGGCCCGCGCCGGATCCCGCGCCACCATCGCATCGCCCAGGTCGACCAGCCGCTCATCCGGCGCGGTCCCCAGCAGGCGGTGCACGTCGGCCGGCCCGATCGATTTGCCGCCGAACGCCAGCAACTGGTCGAACAGCGACTGGCTGTCGCGCATCGAACCCGCGGCACGCCGCGCCACGAGCTGGATCGCCTTGGCGTCGACGACGACCCCTTCGGTCTCCGCGATTTCCGCCAGCCGGCGTCCGATCGACGACGTGGCAATCGTGCCGAAATCGAAGCGCTGGCAGCGAGAGAGAATTGTGTCCGGCAGCTTCTGCGGATCGGTCGTGCAGAAGATGAACTTCACATTGGGCGGCGGCTCTTCCAGCGTCTTGAGCAGGGCGTTAAACGCCGGCGCCGTCAGCATGTGGACTTCGTCGATGATGTAGATCTTGTACCGCGTGCGCATCGGCTTGACGTTGACGTTCGCCCGCAGGTCGCGGATTTCGTCGATCCCGCGGTTCGAGGCGCCGTCGATCTCGATCACGTCGACGTCGCTGCCCGTGGAAACGCCGCGGCAGATTTCGCACTGATTGCAGGGGTCGCCGTTTACCGCATTCGGGCAATTCAGCGACTTGGCCAGAATCCGCGCCGTCGAAGTTTTACCGACGCCGCGGGCGCCGGTGAACAGGTAGGCATGGGCCACCCGTCCCGAGGCGATGGCGTTGCGCAGCGCCTGGGCGATATTTTCCTGCCCGACGACCTCGCCAAACGACTGCGGCCGGAACCGCCGCGCCAAAACTGTGTATTCCATGGGAGCCCCGTGAGGACTGAGAGGAAAGCCCCCATAATAGCGTGGGAGGCGGGGAGGAAGAACCGAGGCGAGTGGCGAGAAGCGAGAGGGGAGAGACGAGAGGCGCCAGTCAGTTTCGTAGGTCAGGCTGTGCCTGACGCAATGCGCCCATGTCGGCCACAATGGGGTGCGGGCCAGTGTACGCGGCCGGCAGCGCGATCGAGTGCGCAGGTGAGGCTGTGCACTGTGGTTACAGGGGTTCGCCGACGCTGCCTTCGATTTTGCTGAAATCCATAAGCGCGTCGGTATTCAGGCATAGTGCGAGAACTCGGCGTAGGTCGGCTGTGCCTGACGCAATTTGCCTCCGAAGAAAACCATCGTACCCAAGGCCAATGGGCACAACAAACTCAGGCGACTTAGATCATGTGCATTGGCCCGCCCCCCGTTGTGGCCGACGGATGCCGATTGCGTCAGGCACAGCCCAATGGAACTAAGCATCGATGATGCCGCTTACCCTGATTTTGTGCGGGCGTTTTCGTCTTC
>JACQFH010000348.1 GCA_016200145.1 Planctomycetia bacterium
AAGTCGTTGAAATACGGTTTGAACGCAGCGCTTCGCCAGACCTCTTCCGTCGTCCACGAGTCCCCTTCGCGGCTGACGCGTACACGCCGTGTGCCATTGCCGAAACCAGTGCCGATGAGCACGTCGGTACCCGCGACGACGGCGGGCTGGACGACGCGCGCCATGCCCCCCTCGAGAGGCCAGTCGTGCTGCCACAAGACGGTGCCGCGCGCGGGATCGAAGGCGGTCACTCCTTTTTCGGTTGAGATCAGAAGTTGATCGACCCCCGCCAGGCGGGACAGTTGCGTCGAGCAATAGCTGAATTTGCCGGTGCCGGCCGACCAGGCCGGTTCGCCCGTGTCGGCGTGATAGCCCATAACGCTCTTGTCTTTGGCCCCGGCGAAGACAGTCACGACGCCGTCCGCCACGAGCGGCGACGCGGCGTAGCCCCACATCTGCGGCGTGGCGCCCGATTCCTTGAGAATGTCGCGAGACCAGATTGCCCGACCGGTGAGCGCGTCGAGACAGTTGAGGTTTCCTGCCGCCCCCTGGGCGTAGATCTTGCCTTCGTGCAACGTGGGCGTGGACCGCGGTCCGGGCCCGGCGATCGCCTCGCTGAACCGGGCCTGGTCTTTGTGCGCCCACAACTCGCTCCCCGTGGACGCGTCGTAACAGACGACCGCTTCGTATTCGCCGCGCTGTTCCTGAGTGTACGCTCGGTTTCCTACGACCGCGAACGACGACCATCCTGGGCCGACACGGCGCCGCCACAACTCGCGTGGTGGTTTCGTGCTCCAGTCGGTGGCGATCTTGACCCCTGTCCGGCGTCCATCGCGATCGACGCCCCGAAACCCGGGCCAGTCGGCCGGCTCGACTTCCAGCATTTCGCCGGCCTCGGAAATGTCCTCGGGAATTGCTGCGTGGGCAGCGTCGGATTGTGTGAGAAACAGGTCTTCCGACGTCGGACGCCAGCGGAACGACATCGTCGAGGCGAACGTGCCGTCGACTCCATTCCAGCGCACGAGGGTGAAGTAGCCCCAGACCAGCGCGAATAACACCAGCAGTCCGAAGCGCCGAATCGGCCATCGCACCAGCATCGTCGCCACGAGCCACACGACCCAGACCAGCATCACATACGGCAAGACGATCATCATCACGGGCATGTACCCCATCGACTGCATCGACGAGTGATAGGCGGCAATCGCGGCGCCGCCGATGACGGCACAGGCACCCAGCACGATGAACCGCTCTTTCCACGAGAACCGAGTACCAAACACCCACCACAGGCCGAACAGCGCCGCCGAGACCATGGGCGTCATCATCGTGACCTGGATGTGCCACATGCTCCCCGGGTCGATCCAGCCGGGAACGGTCAGGGCCATCCACTGCAACGCGATAATCGCCACGCCCGGCCAGATCCGCGGACGGAGTTGATCGGGCCTGCCCGTCGGCCGCGCGACGGACGTTTCCGGACCTGCACCGGCGGTGGAGGGCTGGACGGGAATTCTCTCGGCTGCTTCGCTCATGATGTGTCTCCTGTTCCGAATCAAATCATAAGTGTGCACTTACGCACCAACGCATCGCGAGTCATTCAATCTTCGATCAGCGCCAGCGCCTGTGGGTTGTAGTATCGCCGGATAGCCTGTTCGGTGAGCCCCAGTCCCCGCAGGCAGAACAGCACCGTTTCTTCCACGAGCTTCTTCCGTGACGTCCCATAGTCGATGGCCGGAGGATCCGGCAGCGAATTGATGAGCACCATCACGGGGACATGATGCGCGAACCAGCCTCCCAGTCCGGCGGCCAGCGCGCCCGTATCGATCGCATCGCCCGCCGCGACCGCCCCCTTCAGACACTCGCGGATTTTGGGGATCCACAAATCCGAGACCCGCGTCAGGAACAGCCGGGCAAACTCCCCGTCTTCCGCCAGACTGCGCAGCATCAGCCGGTTCTGAATCTGCCGTTTGTCCGCCGGTGTGCCGCTGCCGGTGATAATTTTCGACGTCAGGAAGTGCACCATCAGCACCAGCGTCGAGGCCGAAGGCTCGAGCGCTGCCAGCCGTTCGAACCGCCCCTGGTCCTGCTCGTTGCAGCACGAATGCTGCATGGCGGTGAACAGCGCTTCCTTGTTCGGGAAATGCTTGAAGAGCAGGGCTTCGGAAACGCCGGCCGCGTCGGCCAGTTCCCGCGTTGTTGTGCCGTCGAACCCTTTTTCGGCGAACACGTACCGCACGGCCCGGATGATGTCCGCGCGCCGCTCTTCACTCGTCAGCTTCGCCGGTGTTTTCAGCTTCAGTCTGGTCATGTCGCCCCCATGTGTAACTGGTGAGTGTATGCTCACCACGGTGGGGCGTCAAGCCAGTTTGTTTAGCCCGGAGCCGGGCACGGCCGCGAACAACGGTGGTCCGACAGCGCGTCGAACCACGCGCCGTCGCCGCAGGCTCCGGGTTAAACGACGACTCGCTACTTGCGCTTCGCTTCGAATGCGATGCTCACGGGGACTTCGTCGCCGATTCCATCGAGCATGCTGTTCATACCGTAGTCGCTGCGCTGTCTGCCTTGATCGTCATCTCGAACGACGATTTGCCGGGGTCTGCCTTGTCGATCGTGCAGGCTCCGGAAAATGTATTGAACCTGCCGTGGACCCAACTGATTCCCATGTGCCGCGCCTTGAACGACACCGACGAATGCACCGGATCGAGCGCGTACTCATCGGCCCTCACTGAGGCGGCGGCACACGCGGCGAATGCGAAACAGACGGCGCAGATCCGGCTCAGTGAATTCCGCGGCATGGGCTCGCTCCTTTTTTGAGTCTAAGGTTGCAGTTGTCTGGACGTGAACATTCCCGTTTCAGACGGTATCGTAGGCGCGAGTGAGTCGGGAGTAAAGCTGCCTGCGCGCCGATCCGTTCAGCCGCGAGGCGCAGCCGAGTGCCTTTGAATTGAGACATTCCTCGAATGAAATCCTTCACCGAATACCTGACGTTCAACCTTCCGGCGCGAATGGCGTTCGAGAACATCACTCCCCAGGTCGAACGGATCGTCGCCCTGAGTGGCGTCCAGGAAGGCCTGTGTCTGGTGAACGCCATGCACATCACGGCGAGCGTGTTCATCAACGACGATGAACCGGGGTTGCACACCGACTACAAGAAATGGCTGGAGGGACTGGCGCCGTTTGACGCGTCGCCGACGCGATACCAGCACAACCGCACTGGCGAAGACAATGCCGACGCGCACATGAAACGACAGATCATGGGGCGCGAAGTCATCGTCGCGATCACCAGGGGCAAGCTCGACTTCGGCCCGTGGGAACAGATTTTCTACGGCGAATTCGACGGCCGCCGCGCGAAACGCGTCCTGGTGAAAGTCATCGGGGAGTGATTGCCCGCTCGCGATTCGAGGCAGTGCCTCGCGAGCATCTCGATCCCGGGCAGAGCCTGGGATCGAGATGTGTCACACCACGTTCTTCCCGCGCCGTTGACAAGCACGGCACGTCTGATTAGAATGTTAGACAAATGTCTAAATAATGGCGGAGTGAGTATGGGACAACGCGAAGAGGCAAGCACGCGGCGGCTTGGATTTGCGATGGACCGATGAGGCGACGTTCGTTTGTTGTCAAATCCCAATTCCAAATTCCGAAATCTGTTTTCCCTTGTCGTTCAACAACGCCTTCAAAGCCCTGTCGGACCCGACGCGCCGTGAAATCCTGCGGCTGCTCTCCCAGGGGGAGCAGACGGCGGGGGACCTGTCGGAGCGGTTCGACATGTCGAAGCCGTCGGTGTCGCATCATTTCTCGGTGCTGAAAGAAGCCGACCTGATCCGCAGCCGGCGTGACGGCCAGAAGATTATCTATTCGCTGAACACGACCGTCGCCCAGGACATCGTCACCTGGATGTGGGACCTGTTTGGCCAGCCTCCCTCCAAAAATGGAAAACAGCCATGACGAAAGCCTGGTGGATCATCGCCTGCGCGCTCACCGTTCTCGCCATCGCCGGTACGGCCGCCATCTATCCTTCGCTCCCCGAGAAGATTCCGATTCACTGGAACGCCCACGGAGAAATCGACGGCTGGGGCGCAAAACCGTGGTCTTTCTTGAGCCCGGCGATCATGGTCGGCATGCTCGGCTTGCTCAGTGTCATCCCCTGGCTGTCGCCCAAACAGTTCGAGGTCGATACGTTTCGCGGGACGTACGCATTCATTGTGGCACTGGTGATTGCACTGATCGGATTCATTCACGTCCTGACGCTCTTGCCGCCGCTCAACATCCCGGTGCGCATTGAAAAGGTCATGATCTGCGGGATGATGGTGTTCTTCATGCTGATGGGAAACGTGCTGGGCAAGGTGCAACGGAATTTCTTCGTCGGCGTACGCACCCCCTGGACCTTGGCCAGCGAGCGCGTCTGGCTTGAAACGCATCGGCTGGCGGCGCGTGTGTTTGTGGGCGTGGGAATCCTCGGGATCATCACGACGCTGCTGGGCTTATCGATCCTGCTGCCGATCGGGCTGATCATCGCCGGCGTCGTCGTGATCGTCGGTTTTTCGCTGGTGCGTTACAAACAACTCGAACGCCGCGGGCAGCTTTGACGGAAACTCGCCGGCACGACGATTCCGTAGGATGGCCTTCCAGGCCGTCTGGCCTCGTTCCCACGCTCTGCGTGGGAACGAGATCTTACCGGGCGGGCGAAACCTGCTTACGGCAAGCTCACGGCAATGAAGAACCCGGCGGCAGTCCAGGTGCGGAACCATTCGCGCAGCCGCGGCGCGAGATCTTCGTGTGCTGAAGGCAACTCGGCGACGAGACGTTCGATCGCGGCTCCAACCGACTCTCCCTCGACGAGAGCCGCGAGCAAGGTAAACTGCTCGACCGAAAGCTCGTACCGCCTGACTGAGTAGTCACGGCGGGTGACGGCGACAAACGCGGCGCCCGGTTCGGGCATCCGGGCGGACTCTTTCTTAGACATCGCCGTAAAAAAAACGTTGACGGGGAACTGCAGCGCCCCCAGCCGCAGGCACGGCGCCGCGACCAGCCGCACCGCGGGCCAGCGATCTCGCGGGATCGCCTGCAGGCGCGCCGCGTCAAGCGCAGGCAATCCCTCGCTTCCCGGACCGTCGAAGACTTCGTTCACGACCCGCTCCAGGCGCGCCAGATCGATCATGAACTCGGGCCAGTCGGCGTTGCCCTCTTCGGCTGAGTCCCGCGCAGGTCGCGTTTCCGCAAGGAACTCGGGGAACCGGGCGCCCAGCCGCGACAGCGTGTAGCCGCCCGGCGGATGCGATTGCAGGTAGCCGACGGCAAATTTATCGAACAATCCGGCTTCCAGCGCGGCCGCCAGGACGGAGTATTCTTCCCGCAGACAATCGAGCAGGCGCGCATAGTAGGCCCGGTAATAAATGTCGAGACGTTCGAGGCTCGACAGGGCCTGCGACCGGGCGATGACGCGCTCCACCTGCGCGGGACTGACGGAAATCGGCAGCGGCGTCCCGGGCGACTCGATTGCCGCGAGCGGGCCCCCCGGATGTGTCACGACCGCCTGCATCCAGCGCTGGACTTCATCGAGCGTGTGTCGCGGCTCGCTCATTTCGCGTCTGGCTCAATTGGGGTCTGGCATGAGAAACGAAACCGGGTTCGACACGGCCGGATGACCCGGTACCGAAGTTCTGCCGGATTCTCGCAGGCCGCGCTCGCGCCTCGGCGAATCGCCCCCGCGACGAAAATCGTCGCTGCTGCGATAATGCTGCCGCGCCTTCTGCACTTCCGCATGCACGACGGCAAATTCGGGAATGCTGGCGTCCCATTCGAGAAGTGTCGAAACGTCACCGGCGAGTTGGCGGGCCCGCGCGTAGAGGTTCCACACCGGGTCGATCACGGGGCCGTCGTGCGTGTCGATGCAGTGGGTGCCGCAATCGGTATGACCGGCCAGATGGAACTGCACGATCCGCTCGTGCGGTACGCGCTCGATGTATTCGACCGGGTCAAAGTCGTGATTGACGCTCGACACATAGACGTTATTGACGTCCAGCAGCAGGCCGCAGTCGGCCTCTTCGGCGACGCGCGAAAGGAATTCCCATTCGGGAATTGTCGAGTCGGCAAACGTGACGTAGCTGCTGGGATTTTCGAGAACGAACGGTCGCTGCAGCACGTCCTGCACAACGCGCAGCCGTTCCACGACGTGTGCGAGCGTTTCTTCGTTGAACGGAATCGGCAGCAGATCGTGGGTGTTGCGGCCGGCCACTCCCGTCCAGCAGAGGTGGTCGGAAACCCAGCGGGCGCCGGTTTGTTCCGCGAGCGCCGCAAGCTTCGCCAGATATTCCAGATCCAGCGGATCGGTGCTGCCGATCGACAGCGACACGCCGTGCATTACGACGGGATAGCGCTCGGCGACCTGTTCCAGCACGTCCCGCGGCCGCCCCTGCGAGTCGAGAAAATTCTCTGAGATGACCTCGAACCAGTCGACCACCGGCCACTCGCTCAAGATGTGCCGGAAGTGCGTGCTCCGCAAACCAACGCCCAAGCCCAGGTCGGGATAGCCGAGGCGAGGAGGGAGGGACATACGCCTTTCAACTTTCAATCGCCGTTAGAAACTCCGATTTCGGATTTCCAATATCGGATTTCGGATTTTTCAAAATGCCTTTTTCAGCTTCGGCGGGGAACCCTCGCCGAATTCCTTTTCGGCCTCTTTCATCCGCTCTTCGAAGTGCTTGCGGGCGGATTTCCAGGCACTGCCCATGAGCGGAATATGGCAGCCTCCCGTGCCCTTGCAGTCGTTGATCGTTGCCGTCTCGCCGCAGCCCCCCTGCCCCTTGCAGGCATTGTGTCCTCCGCACGTATGGTGCCACGACTTCGTCGCGCAGTCACCCTGGCCGGCACAGTCGTTCTTGCCACTGGCGCCCTGGTTCTTGCAGGCATTGAGCCCGCTGCACGCGTGTGGCTCGCCTTTGACGTCAGCCTGCGCGACTTCGGTGTCGGCCCGAGATGCGGACTTCGCGTCGGTCGCCGGTTGCGACGGTGTGCCGGCGCCAGACTTAGCCGGAGCGGCGGGTTTGTCGTCGCCGCAACCGACAACCGTTCCCGTGAGAGCGCCACCGAGCGCGGCCATCGTCAGGCGATGAAAGTCTCTGCGATTGATGTCGTGGGGATCCATCGTGACGGCTCCTGACGGGTGAATTCGAAGCGGCAGATTCCGCGAGCGTTACGGTAGTTGGCGCGAACTTCCCTGTCCAGCGTTCGGCGACAGATACGAGTACTTCTGACGTTCACGCTCGCAAAACTCGCCAGAATTAGGGCAAGCTGTCGAATTTCGCCTGCAACGGCATTGCACATCTTTCCGGCAAACCGCCGAATTGTCGGGCTGAAATCTAGCCAAAATGGCCAGCCTGCATTGCTCGAACTGCTCAACTTAACGAAAATACGGCCCATTTTTTGATTTTAATGCGTCGGCATGGTTCGTGCTAAACCAGCAATTCCCGTCGTGGATGCCCTGTACAACCGCGTCAGCTTGGTTAAACTCAAGGGCAGTGGCAAGAAGGATCAACCACCGTTCTTGGGTTGCCAGGAGATTACCCATGAAGAGAATGAGCTCCAAGGAAATATCCCGGGAAGGAAACGGGTCTTCGCCTCCGCGGTTTGCGTCTGAGGCTCTCGGCGGCCCGTCACCGCATCAGGTCGAGCAGGACGTGCGCCGCATTTTGTTGTCGCAGCCTTCGCTGCACTTTGCGTCCCTCGTCGTGCGGCGGATCGCCGATGGCGTCTGCCTGCAAGGCGTGCTCGAAGCCGACGAAGGTTCGCCCGACGTCTCCAGCATTGCGCAGAAAGTCGCCGGTGTGAACTGCGTCCTCAATCACCTGTTGATCGCGCCCAACCGCGATCTGTCCGTGCACGACCTGCCCGTCAAAGGCTGACGCGCCTGCTTCCGGCGGTTGTTGATGTTCCCGTTCGTTCAAAATCAGCCATGGATTTCTCCTGCGTTGCGGAATCGGCAATCACACGCTGAATCTGACGACGGCAGTTGAGAATTAGCCACGGATGAAACATGGATTGAACACGGATCAGAATCAACTCCGCATCAATCCGTGTTTCATACGTGGCTACTTTTCCCTTCAGTCCGCCGAATCGGTGGATCCAGGATGTCTCAACTTTCGACATTCAAGGTTCGATGTTCGAAGTGCCGGTCATTTGCCCATAACCATCGCAGGCCGGCTGTTCGCCATCGGAAGCAGCCGATATAATGAAATGAATTGATATCGAACTGCGTAGATGCCTTCCCGCCCCCGTGCCCGCCTCGCCAACTGCCAGGAGTTGCCGCTGATGCCGTTTCGACCGGCCAATTCGCTTCGCTATTGCGACGGAGTCACCCGGCGATCGTTCCTGCAGATCGGGGGCTTGGCCATCGGGGGCCTCACCCTCGAAGGTTTGTTGCGGGCTGAAGAGCGGGCCGGCATCACCCGGTCGCACAAGGCGATCATCATGGTCTACCTGTCGGGCGGCCTGGCCCATCAGGATTCGTTCGACCTCAAGCCCGACGCGCCGCAGGAAGTTCGCGGGGAATTCCACCCGATCGACACCGGCATCGCGGGACTGAAAATCTGCGAGCTGCTTCCCAACCTGGCCGCGTGTGCAGACAGATACTCGCTGATCCGCTCGATTGTCGGTCTCCGCGACGAACACAGCAGTTTTCAGACGATCACGGGCTATCCCATGGGCGAATCGCAGCGCGACGGACGGCCGCATTTCGGCTCGGTCGTGTCGCGCGTGCAGGGGGGCACGAGCCCCGTCGTCCCCGCGTTCATCGATCTGTTCCCAACGATGCAGCACCGCCCGTACAACAGCCCCGGGCCAGGCGTATTCGGGTCGCGCGCGGGAGGCGTCAAGGCCGACGGCGAAGACCTCGCCAGTATGAAGCTGCGGTATGTATCTCCCGAACAATTTTCCGACCGCCGCCGCCTGCTCGATTGCGTCGACCGCTTCCGCGCCGGCGTTGACGGCGAGCGGCTCTCGGCGGCCGACTCGGCGTATCAGCGTGCGTTCGACGTGCTGACTTCCAGCCGGCTGGTCGAAGCGCTTGACGTCGAAAAGGAAGACCCGAAGATCCGCGATGCGTACGGCCGCGGCTCATCGAAACACCAGGGGGACGGTGCCCCGCTGTGGAACGATCAGCTTCTGGTTGCCCGCAGGCTGGTCGAAGCGGGTGTGCGCTGCGTGACCGTGGCTTACGGCTTCTGGGACACACACGGCAATAACTTCTCGCACCTGAAACAGAACCTGCCGCAATTCGACAGGGGAATTGCCGCGCTGGTCAATGACATTTACGACCGCGGGCGCGACAAAGACGTGACGGTTGTCGTGTGGGGGGAATTCGGCCGCACGCCGAAAATCAATAAAGACGCCGGGCGCGACCACTGGCCGCGCGTGAACGGCGCGCTGCTGGCGGGGGGCGGGATGCGGATGGGTCAGGTGATCGGCTCGACCGACGCGCTGGCCGACTCGGCAAAAGAGCGTCCCGTTCATTTCCAGGATGTGCTGACGACGCTGTACCACAACCTGGGGATCGACCCGCACGAACCGGTCCGCGACGTCAACGATCGCCCTGTCGCCATCCTGCCGGCCACGGCCCGCCTGATTCGCGAACTGGCCGGCTGACGCGGGAACAACACACAGCGTTCAAGGCCTCTCGTCCATCTCAACGTCGGCGTCAGGCTGCGGTGCGATCAGGGGACTAACGTCGATGCCGTGCGACATCGCGCCGACGATCGCCACCAGCGCGAGCACGAACGCCAGCCAGTGGACCACACGTACGACGATCATCGACGAGATCGCCGCCATGTCATCCAGCTCGAAGAAATACTTGAACATGGCGTAGGTCGCCAGCCAGGCCAGGAGCCCACCGGCATAGGGAATGGGAATCCAGCCGACCAGATCCCCGAACCAGGCCTGCGTCAGCACAATGGCCGCGACCTTCACAGCACCGGTCGAAATGTAGCCGTAATCCGCGTCGACGACCTGGGCGGCGATGAACAGCGCGCCATACGTGAGCACGCCCGACACAATCAGAATTGCCATGTTCATACCGAGCCACAGCCCCAGCGACATCGTTGCAGGACGGCCCTCAAGCGTCGTTCCCGCAAAGGCCAGAATTCCGACCCCGATCATGATCGACGGGACCAGCAACTCCGAAGCAGGCGCCGCAGGAGTTTCTGACGCAGGCACGTCGGGCGCGGCCTGGACCAGCACCGACTTCTTTTTCTTCTTGCCGGCGACTCGCGGGGGAAGTTGCGGGGCTTCACGCTTGGCGCCCGGCGCGGGACTCGCGGCTCGTCTCCCCAAGGGCTTAGACGGTTGCGGGTTCTCTGCCATGCAGCACCCCGTGCGTGCAGTACTACGCGAGTTCGCCCGACTTGCTCATTTCAGAAAGCTGTATGAACAGCGTGGCGATGTCGGCACGCGCCCGACCATCGCCCGACACCTGCAGATCTCCCTGGTCGATCGCCTGGTCAGCCGCAACCTGGCCGGATGCCAGGGCCGCGAATGCATCCACGTCGCACTCGACAACCGCCGCGCAGCGGGAGTTGATTCCCAGATCGGCGGCGACAACTTCTCCGTCGGCCACGACGACCGTCCAGTCGCCACCGCCGTGGCCCGTCACGCGCAGGCCCACAAACGTTCCCGATTCTGAAGACGGCTGCGCCGTCGCGGTCTCGAGAAGCGGCTCCAATGTGCCGGCCACGTCGAATCGCGGTTCGATCGGTTTCGCGCGGGGGGCGGTGAATTTCACGCGGATTGCGTATTCGGCCATCCGCAGCAGCATTTTCCGATCGATATGCGGGCACGGCAGGTGTGGAGCCGCGCGCCGGGTATTCGTCGAATCGAACGTCGGATCATCTTTCCAGTACGAGTTGTAGACGCTGATCAGTTCACAGAACAATTGCTCATATTCCGTGAGCCCCGACATGGGCTTACCGACCCCTTCCAGCTTCACCCCGTAGAATCCGACCGACTCTTCGAAAATGTCGGCCAGCAACCGCGACGGGACCGGATGCATCGGCGTCAGATGATACGTCTTGCCGTGGTGTTCGGGATTCGTAATGACATGCGACATGACGGCCGAAACCCAGTCAACCGGCACGAGGTTCTTGGTTTCCCGACCCGAGACGCCGAACGTCCCTTCGACGCCTGCGTGTCCTGTCGCATCGACGTTAAACTGCTGCGCCAGCGTGGCGACGGCCTGCAGCAGGGCGTAAAAGCCGTGGTAAGTCGTCGTGTAGCCATCGGTCGAGTCGCCAATGATGATCGCCGGCCGGTGGACTGTCAGCGAATCCAGGCAGTCGGCCGAACGAACCATTTTTTCGGCCTGGACCTTGCTCTGCTCGTAGTCGTTCGACATCTTCTGGCCGACGTCGAGGTCGGTTTCGAGAATGCGGCCCGAACGCATGCCGCACACGTAGGCCGTTGAAACATGGTGGAAAATGCGAATGCGGGCGTTGCGGCACAATTCGAGCACGTGCCGGGTGCCCGCCAGATTCGAGCGCCACGGCTCGCTGTTCGGCCCGGTGCTGAGAAAAGTGAGGCTGGCCGCGTTGTGCAACATCGTGTCGCAGTTCTCAGCGACCCACCGCGTGCTGCGCGCGTCGAGCCCCAGATCAGGCTCGGTAATGTCTCCTTCCAGGACGACAGGTCGGGGAAGCGATCGCCCCAACACCTTGTCCCAGTAGCACATCACGTTTTCGACGCGATGCTGGGCCGCTGCGCGGCGCGTTGGCCTGACGAGCACAGCCAGGGGGACTCCTGCAACGGTGAGATCCTTGATCAGGTACCGGCCCAAAAGTCCCGTGGCACCCGTCAACAGCGCATAGCTCATGAAATGTTCCTTCGAGCCGTCTTGGCTGGAATGCAACAACTTACCCCAAAAAGTATAGCCGGATCGCTACCCGGTCTCAATCTAACGCCAACCCCCTTCCGGCTTTGCAGAGAACGGGGGGCCTATGCGACTCGCTCGACCAGCGGCGAAACGACCTTCGCCTGGGATTTCGGCCGGCCGACGAAAATCGGCGTGGCGACTGAAGTTGCGTCAGTTTTTCGCCCGCGACGCAGGGCCAGCAGGGCCGGCAGCAGAAGCAGGTCCCCCGCGAGGGTGGCCATCAGTAACGCGGCCATCATCACACCGAAGCGGACCGTGGGTGCAAAGCTGCTCAAAGTCATGGCCAGCATGCCAATGCTCGACACGACAATCGACTCGAAAATCGGTCCACCGGTCGTATTGAGGGCAATCCGCACGGCATGCCCGCTCGATTTTCCCAGGTCCCACTGTTCCTGGTAGCGAACCAGGAAGTGAAACGTTCCGTCGATTGAAATTCCCAGTGCAATGCTCCCGGTCATCATCATGCCGATGTCGACCGGGAAATCGGCCCACCCCAGGACGCCAAACACGATCCCCAGCGGGACAAGGTTCGGGACCATTGCCAGTGCCATTGTGCGCACCGACCTGAGCGCGATGGCCATGACGATGCCGATCACGATAAACGCAGAGGCAAAGCTCTTCCAGAATCCGTCGAAAATCTCCTGCTGGGCCTGTTCCAGCAGCGGAGCGATCCCGGTGAAATGGACCGGCTCGCCGGCCGTGAGCTGCTCGAGCTCGGTGTAAACCTGCTGCAGCGAGATGCCCGGCTCGCGCTGGACGCGCGCCGAAATCCGCCAGAGCTGCTGGCCGTCGATGACGAATTCATTGTTTCCTTCGCGGGACTGCGCCTTCGAAAGCAAGCCCACGAGCGCCAGTGGATTTTCGGGCAACGGGTCGGGGAAGAACGACGCGGCCGACAGCGTATGCCTGACCGCCCGGTGCCCCGACAGCCTGCGTTCGAGATCGCGGACCTTTTGCAGACGATTGACGAAGGGCAGATCGGCGTCGCCAAAATCGACCACTGCCTCGATCGAATCGAGGTTCGTCAGGTCGTCTTGAATCCGCATCACGTCGGCCATCACCTTGCCGTCCTGAGGCAAAAAGTCGAGCGGGTCGATCTTTGTACCGAGCCGCGTGAGTCCCACCAAGCCGACGATCGCCAGCACGACCGAAGCCGCCACCACGCCGCGGCTGTGGCGCATCAGCCAGGTGCCCAGCCGCGCGAACCCGACGCCCGATTGTTCGGCTTCGTCGGACATCGACCGCACGGGCAGCACCGTGAGAATCGCCGGAGTCACGAAGATCCCGGCGAAAATCGCCACCACGGCGCCCAGCGTCGACGCGTAGCCGAAGTGCGTCACCGGCACGATGTCGGTCACGCTCACTGAGAACAGGCCGATCGTCGTCGTCAGCATCGAGACCAGGCACGGCTTCCAGCACAGCTTGAGGGCCGAACCCAGGGGATCGGCTTCCCCCAGCGAGGCCTTGTAGTAATGGATCACGTGGATCGCCGCTTCGAGCGTAAAGACCATCACCATCACCGACAGCGCACCGAGGATGAAGTTCATCTCGCCGCCGGCCAGCTTGAAGATTGTGAGGGTCAGGTTGATGGCCCATAACGTGACAGCCAGCACCGACATCGACAGCTTCCAGTCCCGGAGCCAGTAGTAGAGCAGCCCCAGGCAGATCACGAGCGTCACCAGGAAGAACTTCGTGTTCTCCTGCGTGCCCCCCAGGCGGTCGAGCTCGGCAACGATCACCGGGCTGCCGGAGAGAAACGACCGAGCCCCGTCGAGCTGGCAGTACTTCAACTCGCGGTTGATGTCGGCAACCGTCCCCGCGCGGTCCTTCAACCCCGAGTCCGAAAGCAATACGATCAGGCCCGCCAGTTTTTCGTCGTGCGACAGGGCCAGTCCCTTGAGCCGGTTCTTCGCATCGTCGATGGGCACCCCCGTCTCGGTCATCACCGTTTGCAGGCGTTCCGGAGACATGCACCTTCGCACGCCCGGCAGCCTTTCGATTCGGCCGCACACGGCTTCGATCAACTGATCGTCGGCAAGCTTCCTCTCGATCCCGATCAGGATCGTCTCTTCGACGCCGAAGTCGCGTTTGAACTGTTCGTACTTCGAGCGGACGGCCGATTC
>JACQFH010000066.1 GCA_016200145.1 Planctomycetia bacterium
ATGTCAGCAGCCAGGCCGGGCTCAAGGAACCCACGGTTCCGATGCTGGGGTTCGGCACGCAGTTTCTGGACGCCGATCTCGATGGCTGGCCGGACCTGGTGATGGCGAACGGGCACGTCGACGATTTCCAGGAATCGGGAGTCCCCTATCGCATGCGGGGCCAGTATTTTTCGAATCGAGGAAACGGACGGTTCGTCGAGCTTTCCCCCGAGCAACTGGGAGACTACTTCCGTCGCGAGCAATTGGGGCGCGGAATGGCGCGGCTCGACTGGAACCGCGACGGGCGCGAGGACTTCGCCGTTTCGAATCTCGACACCCCGGCGTCGCTCGTCACCAACCAGACTCGGGACGCCGGACATTTTCTGGCGCTGCAGCTGCGCGGAGTGGCATCCAGCCGCGATGCAATCGGCACAACCGTCGTCGTGCGCGTCGCGGATCGCCGCCTGGTCAGGCAATTGACCGCGGGCGACGGATTTCAGGCCTGCAATCAGCGGCAACTCGTTTTCGGCCTGGCTGAAAGCGAGGTCGTGGACGAAATTGAAATCCGCTGGCCCGCGGGCTTGCGACAGAAATTCGAAAAGGTGCCAGCGGACTCTGAATACATCTTCGTCGAGGGTCGTACGGACCCCGTGCGCCTGCCGGCAGCTCCGCGGTGGTAACGCTCCAACGGTAACATCGGCCCGACGAGTCATCCTTGTTTGTATTCCCGGAGTGGAAACGGGATACTCGCGTCGGGTGATGCTTTCAGTTTGCGGGAATACTTCAGGGCTCGGGAAAATCTATGTCGCGACGAGTCTTGCTGTGGAGTGCCGCCGCCGTGCTGTGCGCGGGTCTCTGGTGGTTCTTGTGGCCCACCCGCAGGCCGAATCTTCTGCTCGTGACGCTCGATACGACGCGCGCCGATCGGCTCGGGTGCTACGGTTACACAGCGGCGCAGACGCCGGCACTCGATGCGCTGGCTGCCGGTGGAGTGACTTTTGAGCACGCTTATACCGTTGCGCCGATCACGTTGCCCTCTCATACGACGATGTTTACCGGTTTGTACCCGGCCGAAAACGGCGTCGTCACAAATGGACGAGGACGGCTCGACGACAGGATCCCGACGCTGGCCGATGTGCTGCGGCGCGAAGGCTATGACACCGGGGCCTTCGTCGCGTCATTCGTCCTCAATCGCAAGTTCGGGCTCGACCGCGGATTCAACACGTACGACGACGAATTTTTCAGCGAGGAACCCGCCGAAGACGCGCTGCACCGCCAGCGGCACGCCGGTAGCGTCGTCGATGCGGCGCTCCGCTGGCTGAATTTGAAGCGCGACAAGCCGTTTTTCTGCTGGATCCACCTGTACGACCCGCACGCCCCCTACCTGTCGCATTCCGACTTGTTTGGCGAGAAATTTCTCGAGCGGCCCTACGATGCCGAAATTGCCTACGTCGACCTGCAAATGGGGCGCCTCGTCGAGTTCCTGAAAACGCGCGGGCTCGAATCGCAAACACTGGTGGCGGTGGTCGGCGACCATGGCGAAGGGCTGTCGGAGCACGTCGAGCGGACGCACGGCATGACGCTCTACGACGACACGATTCGAGTCCCACTGATTTTTCGTTTCGATGGACGATTGCCCGCAAAGCGGCGAGTGCCGGGAAATGTTTCGCTGGTCGATCTCTCGCCGACGATTCTCGACTTGCTGGGCCTGAAGGACTCTCGAAAGGCAACGGGCCAAAGTCTGAAGAATGTTTTGTTGGGGAGCGAGAAGGCGCAGCGCCCCGTCTGGGGCGCCACTGACGACCCTTATCTGGTGAACGGCTGGTCACCTTTGCGGAGCCTGATCGAGGGACATTGGAAGTACATCCGCACGACGAAACCGGAACTGTACGACCTCTCGGCCGATCCCGGCGAGAGGCAAAACGTGCTCGACGACGTTCCGGACGTCGCCCGTGCGATGGCAGCGCGGATGGCCGAATTCGAGCCTCAGCTCGTGCCACGACAGGCCATTGCCGTCCAGCTTTCCACGAATGAACGGCGTGCCCTGGAAGCCCTCGGATACCTGGGCGGCGCGAAGCATTTTCCCGCAGGTCGGGCGCAGGCCGATTTGCCCGACGTAAAAGACATGCTGCCGTACGACGTGATCGTTGAAGATGCAGCCAATCTGGCCAAGGCGGGGTCGGTTGCGGAGGCAATTGAACAATTGCGTCAGGTCATCCACAAGGCCCCCGGGCACGCCAACGCGCGCTGGTTTCTTTCCGGAGCCCTGCGGGATGCCGCAGAGTTCGACGAAGCTGAAAAAGTCTTGCGCGATCTGCTGGCCCTCATGGCCGATTCCAGCCAGGTTCATTACGGTCTGGGGATACTTCTCATGCAGCGAGGAAAGACGGCCGCCGCGGCCGCCGAATTCAAAGCCTCGATCGATATCGACCCCGACAATGCCGAAGCCCACGCGGGGCTTGCGCAGGCGTTTCTCTCGGAAGGGCGGCGGGAAGACGCACTGGCGCATTACAACGCCGTCCTGGAAATCGACCCGCAGCACGTCGCCGCCTATCAGCGGAGGTCGGGCCTTCTGATTCAAATGGGGCGAATTGCCGACGCGATCGCCGATTGCCGAGCGGCTCTCCGGCTCTCGCCGGATCTGGCGGAAACGCATCATAACCTGGGAGTCCTCCTGGCGGAAAGCGGCAACGTCGACGAGGGAGGCCGGCATCTCGCCCGCGCCGTCGAACTCAGTCCCGAAAATCCCGAGATGCGATTTGCCCTGGGCGCCGTTCGGATGAATCAGCGCCGCTTCGACGACGCCATCGTGCACCTGACCC
>JACQFH010000366.1 GCA_016200145.1 Planctomycetia bacterium
CGACTCGCTGATCGAAGATCGCCGCACCCAAGGCCGCCAAGGCAACGCGTCCGAATCCAATCAGTGTCGCTTCCGCAAAGGCAGCTCGGTCGTGCTTCGCGATCGCTTCGAGTGTAACCCGGGCGTCCCAGATCCACTGCCCCAGGAGCGGCCGGCCGGTCCAGATCGACCACTCGGCGGCGTTGTGATCCTCACCGCGGCCAATCTTGTCGCCGGGAATCCCGGGCCGACCAGTAAACCAGAACAGATACTTCCAGGAAGTTTTCCCAAACGCCTCGAGCAGTTGAACGTCAAGGACATTGCCCTGGTCGAACAGGATCACGGCTCCCTTTCCGGTCTGGTTCTCGAAATACGCGACGTCCATGCGTATTCCGGGTTCTGTCTCAATCCGCGCGCCATCGAGGGAGAAGCCTATTCCCTTCTCGAATTTCGGCAACGATACCGGGAGTCTCGGGAAGCCTCCCAGCACCTTGTGTTCGAGCACATGCCGCATCCGCATGGCAGCGTTGTCCCACTCCTCTTTGTGCTGCGGGGCTTCGCGATTGTGGAGCGCGATCAACCGATCGGCTTCGGCTGCGGCGAACCTGGGAATGGTGACGAAATTGTCGGGTCGCGATTCGCCGGGATAGCACCGGATTATCTCGGGGTCTTCGGGAGTGAGTACCGGCTCCGGAATCGGGTTCCCCTTTCCTTCCCCTTTGAGGTGCAGCGTCATCCAGCCATACATGGCCTCTCGCATTTCTTTGCCGTAGTCGTGCCCCGATTCGAATATTGCATGCGCGACCTTGCCCGCTTGCGCGAACAGGCGATAGACGTGCTGCACTTTGGCGACTGACTGCTGGGCTTCGCCGACCGAAAACTGGAAGGCGTCTTTCGTGGCGTTGATGACCATCAGGGCCCGCGGCGCGACCAGCGACAGAATGCCCCACTCTTCGGTGTAGGTCATGGCGTCGGGGACGAGCTCGCACACACAGCACGCCGCCGCGAGGTACGACTTGTACGTGCCGACCGAGCACACGGGCACGACGCACGAAAACCGCTCGTCGAACGCCCCGGCGTACATCGACTGGTTGCCGCCGCCGCTGGCGCCGGTGATCCCCAGCTTCGAACCGTCGACTTCCGGGCGCGTCAGCAGGTAGTCGACGGCACGCATGTTTTCGTAGACCTGCAGGCCCGAAAGGGGCAGCCCGATCGGCAGCAATGTGCTCCCGACCATTTCGCCGTGGTACTCGCCCAGCGCCTTACCGATGCCTCGTTCCCCCGCGCCGAACGCATCAACCCCCAGCACAAAGAACCCAAGCTTCGCCAGCCCGATGCACCGCGACTGGGGGACCGGATCCTGCTTGGCCCCTTTCCAATGACCGTGTACGCACAAGACGGCCGGCCGCTTCCCCCCGCCGTCGGGGACGTAGGCGTTGGCCGTCATGAATACGCCGGGCCGCGTCTGGAAGACAATCTTCTCGAGGCGGTAACCGTCGCGCTTCAGCTCGCCGAGTTTATGTGGGACAAGGTCGCAGGCTTCCCGCGGAAAGCCACCCCACGATTCGAGAAGCATGTCGCGGAGTTCCTGCCGCATGGTCAGCCACTCATCGGCGGTCGTGGGGAGCTTTTCGTTCCCGCGCAAATCATGATGTCGCTTCAGGATATACGCCTGAAACTGCTTCCCCGGATCGATCTTTGGTGCTGAGTCTGGCATGCAGGATCCTTCTTCGTTTAACCGCGACCCAACCACCGCTCTTCGCGGCGGTGCCCGGGTCGCGGTTAAACGATTCTTGAATTCAATTACTGTTCCTACTGCATTTCAGGTTATCCACTACCTCACGGCGATGCACGCGCACAATTCGCGTTCATTTTCGTTCATTCGCGGCTCCCCGCTTTCGGTACCATTCGAACAGCGTCACGAAACACGGCGAGAATAGCTCCGGTTCGCGGGCCCGCATCGCGGCGATTTCATCGAGCGGGTGAAACGTCGCCGCGTCGATTTCCTGCGGATCGACGCGCGGCGGTTCGTCGCTGGTCAACCGGTACAGGACGGTGTGCTCCTGCGACGTCTCGGGACCGGCGGCAAATTTCGCCAGCCATTCCAGCCGGCCATTCAGGCCAAGCTCCTCCGCCAACTCGCGCGGCGCGGCGGCCTCGTACGTTTCTCCAGCACCCAAATGCCCCGATGCCGACGACGTGTAGCACAGCGGATATTCGTCTTTGAGCGCCGATCGTTTCTGCAGCAACAGCTCGCCGCGCGAATTGAACACAAAGATATGCACGGCCCGGTGCAGCAGCTTCTGCGCATGAACAACCGACCGCGGCGCCTGCCCGACAACCCGGTCGTGCGCGTCGACGACATCGAAGATTTCCTCGGCCATAGCAAGTCCCGCCGGGCGGCTCACGTCTCGAACGATTCTGGCAAACGGCGCCACGAATGAGAAGGAACCAGTAGCTGGAGTTGCCACTGGACATGCAAAACTGCAGAATGAAGTCGTAGTCGGTTGGTCACTTTCCGCCTCGGGGAACCAGCTTGTCCGAGGCATTGAGTCCGGACTGAGGAACCGCCGACCATGACCAACCAGACATCAGGCGCGCCCGTCCTGCCTCCGCATTCAATCTCGCGCCGGTCCCAGGCTGTGAATTTTTGGAATTCTCAACCGAAGCTTGGCGAACTCGGATTGCATTCCGCCGACGATGGGCTGCAGTTGTCGCGCAGGGGCCGTGCGTCGGTACGCTGTTCACTGCGTCAGCGGTCGCCCGCGGGTCTC
>JACQFH010000338.1 GCA_016200145.1 Planctomycetia bacterium
AGAAAGAACAGCGCCTCGCGGACAGACCGCTCGGCAAAGTGGCCCGACACGAAACCTGCACCCTTCGACGCAGCCAACAGCGCCTGCGTCGAGCGCAGGGCCAGCGAATTGGCCCGTCCACGAATGGCTTCCGACGAGAGCGCCGGATTCACATTCGGCCCTGCCTGGCCCGCTGCGCCAAGGACGTCGTTGATCAGGCCCATGCCTTCGACCTTCAGCGGTTCCAGGATCGGAGCCAACTCGGGGCGCGCGGCGGCCTCAGCCGCCAGATGTTCGATTGCCGCGCGAGACAGCCCCGCCGCCAGGGCCGAGGTCCCCAGCGATCCCGTGCTCGCAGCCCCCTGCCGCATGACCTGCTCGACCGGGCCGGAGATCAGGTATCGCGCATCGACGAGAACGCCATCGAGCTTCACCGCGCTCGTGTGCGAAGCGCTCAGCGCCAGCAAGCGCGCCGCAGGGGCCACGGCGACGCCCGGTGCCTTCGCCGGAACGGCAGCCAGCACCTGCCGGCCGTCGGCCAGCGTGCCCCCCGTCACGATGAAATCGGCGTGTACCGCTCCGGTGACCCAGGGAACTTCGCCCTCAAATCGAAATCCGCCGCTGTCTTCGGTCACGCGCACGGCCGGCAGACGCAGGTGCTGGCGGGAGGTGGTCAGGTGCGAAATGCCCACGGTGGCGAACAGCTCGCCCCGGGCCAGCCCGGGAAGCAGCTCGCTTTTCAACGACGAATTCTGTGACGCGACGATCCGCTGGCAGGCGCCGTTGCGCTGCGTGAGAACGAACGTCGTCGTCAGGCACGACGAAGCCAGGTCGATGTAACCCGTCAGCAGGTCGCGTTCGGCGACGCCCGTTCCGCTGAATTCCGGCGGGATGACCCATCCCAGAACTCCCGCCTGCGCGAGAAGCTGGAATTGCTGCCCCGGCCAGGTCGATTCGGCATCAAGCCGAGGCGCCATCTCAGCAAGATTCTTAAGAAGGTCGTGCAAGATCCAGTCCCGGCAACCGTGTCAATAAAAGAGCCACGGATGAAACACGGATAAAACACGGATACGAGGGAAATCGTAAATCCGTGTTTTATCCGTGTTTCATCCGTGGCTGATTCTACTTGATTGGGGAGTTGCGTGTCTTGACCGCAAGCAAGCACCGACGGGCGGTCAGTCTTCCAGATTCTCTTTCACGAACTTCGACAGGGCGGAACCGGCAAAGCGGATCGCCCCCTCTTCGAACTTAATCCGCACCTTGGCGGTTTTGTCTTCGCGGCCGAGAGTCAGTGTGGCCATATCTTTGCCCGGCTTGAACGCTTCGAGAGCGAGTTTCCGCAGGTCGGCCGCTGAAATGAAGGCCTCGACTCTCCGCGGTTCGCTGGATTTGGCACCGGACTTCTTCTTGGAGTCGTCGGTTTTCCTCGCCGCAGGAGCCGGCGCCGCAAGCGGATTGCGAATGTAGTAATTGTTGAGAATCTCGACGTAGGGCCCCAGCTTCACGGCCAGGTCGATGACGAGCCCGTTCTTGGGGCCGGTCGAGTCGACCTCGCCAATCGACCTCTTGAGCAGATCGAGCCCCTCGCTGCCGGCGGCCAGCCACACCGTTTTGTCGTGAATGCCGACATAAACCACGCCATCTTTGCCGACGAATTCGGGCAGTTCCTGGGCCAGCTTGGGGATCGTCAGCTTGTGAATTTCAATTTCCTGCTCGGTATGAATCTTTTCTTCGAGCTTGTTGTCTGTACTGCGCTGGGCCAGCGTCGTCAGCATCTTCTCGAACTTGGCCTTCGAACCGTCGGGAATACGGCCCCCCGCCACGGTGCTGAGCTCGCCGCCGGCGTCACGCCAACTGCGGATGAAACCGTTCGCGACTCCCAGTTGGGCCGTGCCGTCCAGGATGTCGAAGACCAGGTCGGCCAGGTCGCTGTCGACCGCCTTTTCTTCCTTTGACTTCTTCTCGGCTTCGTCGATCGCCTTTTTGACAACCGCCCGTTCCACGTTGGCGATGTTCTTCACAAATGCCTGGCGCAACGGATCGAGGGCGAAATTCAGCGAGAGGCTGAACACGGCGTCTTTCTTCGACACACCCGCAAATTCGTCGGGGGTCTTGTCGAGCAGCTCCACGCTTTTTTCGATGTCCGAACCGGGCAGCCCGGCGATGTCGATGTTCAGCTCGGCTTCTTTCTTTTCTCGAGACAGGTTCCAGCCCAACAGGATCTTTTCGGATTCGACGAAGAACCGTTCGAGCTCGGCAACCTGGTGCTCAGTGAGCGCCTTGCGGGAGTTGAATACGACCTCGCTCTCGTGCTCGCCGCGAACCAGCGCCGCCAGCATTTCCCGCTTGGCGACTTCGAAGGCCTGCTTTCGCTTTTCGGCGGGCTGCGCCGTGCCGTCGACCAGCGCGGCCAGCCGGTATTTCTCGAGGAGATTGGCGGGCACCGCTCCCTTCGCCAGGCGCAATTGCTCGAGCTGCTGGGAAAAATGCACCTGTCCCGGTTCCTGCCGTAAGAACGCGTCGTACAGCTTGAAGACCAGCCGCTCGTCGGCCGTCAGCCGCGCACGGACCGTTCTCTGTTGCACAGACGGCGGGACCTGGCGGATCAGCCTGGGTTCCGGGGGAGGCGACGTCTTGATATCGAGATCCCACAGATTCATCACTAGCTTTCGATAATCTTGTGCGTTCTTTACGGGAAACGACAGCACAGGCTGAAGTCCCGCCGTGGTGGGGTAGATTCGCACGCCCCCCGGCTTCGTCGTGTCGATGCCGACCAGGAACGTTTCGATGGTGCTTTTGAGCGTTTCAAAGCCCTTATCGTCCCCCTTTTCGCCGACGAGATCAAAGGCCACCTTGAAATCGGCAAACAGGTCGTCGAAGCTCGGAAGAACCACGGTAATGCTCGGTTTTTCCTGGGCCGCGGCACTGCGGTTGCCAAAAGCGGCACAACAGGCCAGAACACACAGTACGATTCTTGAAGCGCAACAGGTACGCGTCACAGCGCGACTCCTTCGTTCACGGTGTCTCAAAGTAGATCCCGATCGACCGCATCCCGAAAGTTCATTAACGGCCCCGCCGAGATGTGGACTGGCGGAATTTTATCGAGAACGGGATATTTAGGAAAGACGGATGCGCCGCCGCAATTCGGGCGGGGTGTGCATCCCTTTTCCTTCGGATACACTACCCAGACCATGCCGCCACTCCCCGCCGCATCTCCGGGCGCCAGGTTCCGCGAAGTCCTGTCGCAGGGCTGTACGGCCATTCCGGGGGTCTTTAATGCGCTGGCGGCGAAGATGGCCGAATGGGCCGGATTCCGCGCCCTCTATCAATCGGGCGCTGCCCTGGCGGCGGGCGGCTTCGCGCTCCCCGACGTGGGGATTGTCACGCAAACCGAATTCGCCCGGCACGCATGCCAATTGACCCAGGCTGTTTCGCTGCCGGTGATCTCCGACGCCGACACAGGGTTCGGCGAACCTCTGGCCGTCGAACGGACGGTGCGACTGTTCGAACAGGCGGGACTGGCGGGTCTGCACCTGGAAGACCAGGAGCTGCCCAAACGCTGCGGACACTTGAGCGGCAAATCGCTGGTGACGCGCGAGGCGATGACGGCGAAGGTCAGGGCGGCGATCGCAGCGCGGCGCGACGCGGGATTTGTCATCATCGCGCGGACCGACGCACGGGCCGCAAGCGGCATCGACGACGCCCTCGACCGCGCGAAAGCCTATGTTGCCGCCGGGGCCGATATGATCTTCCCCGAAGCGCTTGAGTCCGCCGCCGAGTTCGAACGATTTGCCCGCGAGATCAAGGTCCCCCTGATCGCCAACATGACCGAGTTCGGAAAGGGCCCGCTGCTGACCGTGAAGCAACTGGGGGACATGGGTTATTGCGGGGTGCTGTTCCCGGTGACTCTGCTGCGGGTGGCGATGAAGGGGGTCGAATCGGCCCTGGCGCATTTGGCCTCCACCGGAACGCAAGCTGGCTTTCTTGACCAAATGCAGACCCGCGCCGAGCTCTACGACCTGCTCGGCTACACCGATTTCGACCAGCGCGACCGCTCGTACTTCGGCGGCGCTCAGCCCGGCGAGCGGCGGACGTAAGTCTGCCGGTGCGTTGGCCTGCTGTGTGGCGCGAAGAGAGAAGAGTGAGGAGCGAAGGGAGAGAATCGATGACAGCGTCTCACAACAGCGCATCAATCCCCTTGAGCCCCACCTCCTCGCGGCTGGCGAAGGGTTCGCCGTAGCGCGTGCCGATGCTCCAGCCCCAGTACCGCGACCGGTCGCGGATGTCATCGAGCGGCGTGGGGAATTCCTGCGAGCGCCCGGTGACAAACTGGCTCTGGTAACAGCCGATCGCCTGCATCTTGGCGTCGATGTGTTCGCTGATATCGACGACGAACGCCGGTTTCGGGTGGATTTTGAGGTGAATGCTGAAGTAGTACACGATCCGCGGTGGCCAGAAGGGATCCCCCGCGAGATCGCTTTTGGAAAGTTTGGCCCAGAACCGGGCCGCGTCGACAAGCTGGCTGGCCGCGACGTGATCCGGATGCGCATCCTCCCAGAAGGGCGCGAACACGATCTTCGGGTGCGTCCGGCGAAAGACCTCGGCCAGAGCACGGCGGGCGCTCAGCGTCGGCTCGAGGCTGCGGTTGGGAAGCCCCAGATTCTCCCGCCAGTCGAGCTTCAGAATGGCCGTTGCGGCTGCCGTCTCGCGGGCCCGGATTTCGAGGCTGCCCTGCGGCGTCGGTTCGCCGCTCGTGAGATCGACGACCCCCACCGACAGGCCCTGCGCCCGCGAGCGCAAAATCGTC
>JACQFH010000364.1 GCA_016200145.1 Planctomycetia bacterium
AAACAACCGCGGGTCTGGTCTATTTTCCGACGACGGCGGGGGCGATGCAGGATTCATGGCCACACGTTTTAGCGCATCGTCGGCGGAATGCAATCCGAGTTCGCCAAGCTTCGGTTGAGAATTCGAAAAATTCACAGCCTGTCTGCGTGGGAACGCAAGTGCCGACGCTCTGCGTCGCGTCCGAGAAACTCTGTGCATCGCCTGCAGGTTCGCGGTACGCTGTAGCAACACCACACCGGCAATCGCTTTCAATTCGCCTCAATCGTCATCCATCGAGGCCAGCCAGGTCCCGCAGCCGTTATAAGATCTTCGAAAACGAATACCCGTACTTTTTGCTGCCGGTGACGACCGATTGGAGGTAGGGGCCGAAGTGTTTCCGGACGCGACGCAGAGCGTCGGGACGCGCGTTCCCACGCGGAGCGTGGGAACGAGAAGCGGGCTTACTTCTTCGACACGCCCGCGGCGGACGCTGGGCGAGGGCGGGCCTCCTGCGCCTGCTTGGCGAGCATCGTGTCGGAGAAGCCCTTCAAGTCCGTCCAGAACGTGCCGTCGCCGGCGTACAGGAGCTGGAGCTGGATGTCATCGGGGAGGCCCGACGCGAACACCCACTGGTTGAAGGCGTCGCCGGTCCCGAATGCCGAGACGGCCAGCTTGAATCGGCCGGCTTTGGCTTCTTCCATCAGCTTCTGGGCAGAGGCTTCGGCTTCGCCCAGCGTCACGGTCGCTTCGCGATCGAGCTCGGCGGTCTGTCTGGCGATCGTCGCCACGAGCTTCAGGGTTTCTGCGCCCGTTTCGGCGGCCGTCTTGTCCCCTTCCGCCTTCTTCTCGGCCACGAGTTTTTCGGTTTCGACGCGAATGCGTTCGGCTTCGAGCTCGACCTTCCGCTCGGCTTCGCGCAGGTTGGCCTCCGTCCTGGCGGTGAGCTGTTCCTGGTCGCGGGTCAGCTTGAGCTCGTCGGCGACGTACTTCTTCTGGATCGGGACGCGAACTTCCTGCGGAATGTAGATGTGCCGCACCAGGCCGTATTGCAGCACGACGCCCGTTTCGCGCAGCTTCTGCTCGAACTGCTGGGTCGTGATGTCCTGGAACTGCTCGCGGCTGTCGCCAACCAGCAGATCGACGGCGCCCAGCTTCGAACCCTCGTTGCGACAGATGCTCTCGATGAGGGGAACGACGACGCGGGTCTCGACCGCTTCCAGGGTACCGCTGAACTCGACGACATGCGGCGCTTCATCGGGCATGATGCCCCAGATTGCGGTGAAATCCATGTGAATCGTGAAGCCGTCTTTCGAGGGAAACACGATCCCGCCGGCGCCTGCCGCCATTGAAGGCTCGCCGCTGGCGTCGAGCTCGGGGTTCCCTTTCGCATCCTGTTTGACCGGGCTGATGATTGTCTTTTCGCGGTAGCCGATTTCGACAATGTCCACTTTCTGCTCGCGCGGATTCATGGGATACAGCCCCGGCGGCAGCACATACGGCTGAATTCCCGCTTTTGCTCCCGTGAGCGGGTTGTCGGTCTGGTTGGTGACGACCCCCACATAGCCGGTCTTGATCTCGACCCAGCCCGAGTACTTCACCTGTTCGCCGTTCTTCTCGACGTCGGTCTTGATCTTCTTGAACTCGTAGGCATACGGATTGACGCGATAGCGCCCCGGTCCGTAGACCTTGCGGAGCACGCCCTTGTATTCCGTCGAGCCGAAGTCGCCGTCGACGAGAAACTGATTGTTCGCGGCGCGGCCCGTGCTGGATTCGGCGGAGGAACGCTGATTGAGATCTTTGCCCACGAGGCTCGTGACGACGGCCACTTCGCCGGGGGCGACGACCTGGTCCTTCACAATCTGGCAATCCCACCAGATCGGGCAGTAGAAGTGGCGTCCCGGCCCGGGCATTTGCTCGATCACGCCGATCTCGCCGCGCTCGAGACTGGCGAGCTGTCCGTCTTTGGGCTTGTTGGCGCTGCCGAACAGCAGCGGGCCCTTGTACTGCAACAGCAGGCTCGATCCGACGGGAACCGAAATGCGGTTCACCGTCCATTCGAATGCTTCCCAGCCGGCGGCGCAGGCCAGCAGCAGGACAATCAATCCAGTCGCAGTCCGTCGGGCACTTGCAGGTTGTGACATGGTTGGGCTCCGTTATTCTGAACTGCCGGTGGAAGTCGCAGATGCCCCGGCCGACTGGCTCGCGCGAACCTTCGAGACGGGCCTCGGGCCGGGACTGTTGAACGAATCGAAGATCTTCATGATCGGGCTGTCGGCCGTGTTCACCATGATGCTGCGGTACGACGAAGCGATCTTCTGGAACAACACGTACTGGGCAAACAGGCTTCCTGAGCCGTCGAACGCGTCGACCGACCGCTCCCACCCGGCCGCTTCCGCCTTGTTCTTGAACTCGACGACCTCGGCCGCCCCCTTGCCCTTCGAGGCGATGGCTGCGGCTTCGTCCTTCGTGGCGGCCAGGCGGAATTCCGAAACGGCCAGCTTCTCGCGGGCCTTGGTCAGGGCCACTTCCTGCTCGCGGTCTGCGGCGGTCGTTACGCGGATGACTTCCTGCTCGGCCTTCACCAACTCCTGTTTCTGCTTGACCAGCTCTTTCTCGATCGCCAGCTTCTCTTCCGATTTCTGCTGCAGTATTTCCTGGCGGTATTGCTCTTCCTGTTGCTTGGCGATTTCGCGATTACGCACCGGTGTGGCGATCTGCTCGGGCGGATTGATCTTCGTGATCAGCGCCTGGATGATCTCGATCCCCAGCGGATCGCACTTCGAGCTCATCATCCGCTGGTACTCGTCCTGGAACTGCGTGCGCGACGTGCCTTCGATGAAATCCCGGCCCGCGTTCTTCGAGCCCTGCACGCGGCAGAACGCCCGCGCCACCGGCAGGATCACTTTCCGCACGACCTCTTCGTCGATCCGGTCGCCGTTCGTCTCTTCGTTGTAGAGCACGAACACTTTGGCGGCCATTTCCGGCTTCACCCGGAACTCGACGATGCTGTCGAGGCTGACCCAGAAGCCGTCTTTCGACGGGAAGCCCAGGTCGCGGCTTTCCGAGAGATTGAACCGCTGGTTGCGGCAGTCGACAAGCTTGACCTGTTGCTCGTACGGGTTGAAGTTGTACGTTCCCGGATCGAGAGTTTCATTCTGGACGCCGCGGAAGCCTGTCTTCACGAGCAACTTCTGATGCATCTTGTCGGAATCGTCCCAATAGTCGGCCGGTTTCGCAGGAATCTTCCCGGCGCGGTTGACGACGACTCCCTTGTAGCCGGCCGGCACGACCTGCGGTGTGTGTTCTTCGACGTCGTACAGGTACGGATTGATCGGGTAGCGGCCGGGAAGCAGCACGCCCGGAACGATTCCTTTTTCACCGTCCTGGTGAGCCAGGAATTCTCCGTAGGGCAAATCGGCGCCGTACAGGCGAACCTGCACGCCCAGCTTCCCGTCGGGGATCACGACTTGCGGCTTGATTTCCCAGCCCCAGTTGTAAGGGTCGTACTTGAAGAAGTAGCGGCCCACCTCGAGGACATCTTTCTGCACGCCCTTGTAGTTCGTGTCGGGGGCGACGACGTCGGCATTCGACAGGTCTTTCCCCGTTTTCCTGACCAGCACGCCGACGTGATACGCCGGCACTTCGATCACAAACTGGGCATAACAGATCCAGACCAGGCCCAGAGCGAACACGGCCAGGGCCGCGACGCCCGCGATGTAGGGGGCGAACTGCTTCCTGTCGTTGCGGTCTTGCAGAAAAACGTCGCGCGGCATGATGCTGCCTCCGGGTTAGACAATGGTGACATACGAAACAACGTATCCCCGGCCGGTCGGTTCACGGGCTCCGCCCTGAATCGGCAGGCTTTACCGAATCTTCATGAAGGCCCGCGGTTCGCTATTCGCCGCGAAAAACAATGTCATCGCACGCGGCACGCGTGGAATCGGCCGTACAGGCTATCAAACGCCCGCCGTATTCTGGGGCTTGAGGGAACCTGGGCTGGCCGTGAGTGCGAGGCACGGCTGGCACAACCGATACAGCCGGCGAGGTCGCCCGGGCTTTCTCCAGAATGCCCGACCGGATGACTCTTTGCGTACTGCCCGATCCGCAGATCTTTCGATGGGGTAAAGAGGATTCCGGATCGCCAACGGACTGGCCTGTCGTGCAACAAGGACATCAGCCATGCGTTACGATCTGGTGGTGATTGGCAGCGGCCCCGCGGGCCAGAAGGGGGCGATCGCTGCCGCCAAGCTCAACAAGCGCGTCGCGATGATCGAGCGCAGTCCGCTCGGGCCAGGCGGAGTCTGCCTGCACTCGGGCACGATTCCCTCGAAGACGATGCGCGAGGCGATTCTGCACCTGACCGGTTTCCATCAGCGCGAAATGTTCGGCGAGCGCCACCGCGAAAAGCGCAAGATCACGATGCACGATCTGAAGCGGCAGGTCGCCTACGTCGTTGAGCACGAACTCGACGTCATTCACGATCAGCTCGACCGCAACGGCATCGACCTGTTCCGCGGCGACGCGCGGTTTACGGGCCCCCACGACCTGGCCGTCGAATGCGCCGAAGGAACTGTGCAGCTTGCGTCCGAGAATTTTCTCGTGTCGTGCGGCACGAAACCGGCGCGGCCTGCGAACATCCCGTTCGATGGAAAGCGAGTCTTCGATTCCGACGAAATCCTGCACCTGGAATCAATCCCGCGGTCGCTGATCGTCGTCGGTGGCGGCGTGATCGGCCTGGAATACGCCATCATGTTCGCCACACTGGGTGTGCGCGTGACGGTCGTCGACGGCCGCGAGCGCATCCTGGAGTTCTGCGACCGTGAAATCGTCGATACGTTGCTGTTTCACGGCCGGTCGCTGGGCATGGTGTTTCGGCTGGGCGAAGACGTGATCGCGGTGGAACACATTGCGGGAGACCGCGTCGCCGTGCAGCTCGAAAGCGGAAAACGGTTGATCGGCGACAGCCTGCTGTTCACCGCGGGACGGGTGGGAGACACAGAACGTCTCAATCTGCCGGCGGCGGGGCTCGAACCCGATGAACGGGGCCGGCTGTGGTGTGACGAGAACCACCGCACGTGGGTCCCGCACATTTACGGCGCCGGGGACGTCGTGGGATTTCCCGCGCTGGCCAGCGTGTCGATGGAACAGGGCCGCCGCGCGGTGTGCCACGCCTTCGGCCGTACGTTCGAAGGCTGCCGGCACATGCCGTACGGTTTGTACACGATTCCCGAAATCTCGATGGTCGGCAAGAGCGAAGAGCAGCTCACGAAAGAACGGACGCCGTACGAAGTGGGAATCGCCCGCTTCCGCGAAATCGCCCGCGGGCAGATTCTGGGCGACAAGCTCGGCATGCTGAAAATTCTCTTCAACCGGGCCACGCGCAAGCTGCTGGGCGTGCACTGCATCGGCGAAACGGCGACCGAGATCATCCACATCGGGCAGTCGGTGATGGCGTTCGACGGCACGATCGACTACTTCCGCGACACAGTCTTCAACTACCCGACGATGGCCGAGTGCTACAAAGTCGCCGCGTTCGACGGCCTCAATAAGCTGGGCTTCGACGGCGAAGCCGATCGCGACGACGCGCAGGAGTGCAAGGTCGCCGAGGAAGCCGTGCAGTTGAGCGAAGCCGCGGCCGAGATGGCGGCCGTGTGAGTGCGTGGCGAGCACAATCTGCAGGGATGCAAGAGGGGGAGACAAGGAGAAAAACCATTTCCCACCCCATTGTCAGGGGGAACTGTCCAGCGTTCTGGCCGCGATCAACTTGAGATGCGTGAACAGTTGCGACTCGGTGTTGAGACCCCTGCTGGTTCATCCGGCGGGTGAATGAGTTCGATAGGCTAGACTGCGGGCAACGGCAGATGACCAGACCCCTGCCGGCTTGCCGGCAGGTGAATCAGTTTCTTCGGCTGCAGTCATCCGCGCGTGTTCAAATTCAAGTTGCGCCGATAGCCAAAAAAACTCATTCACCTGCCACACGAGGTGGCAGGGGTCTTGCACGCGCCTCAAGCTCGGCAACTAGCCGACCAAACTTCTTCACCTGCCGGGTGAACCGGCAGGGGTCGAGCCGTGCGGTCGCCCATTTCGTCGCGGTACCCATAGGTGCGTGAATTTCGTACGGCCAGTTCGCTTCGTGCTCCAAATACGAGCGACCCTAAGCGCCGGCAATGTAACCGTGCAGCTTCAACCAGTCGACGGCGCGCAGTTGCCAGTCTGTGGGGCCCGGGGCGCCGGGACGGGCGCGCATGCCGAAGCCGTGGCCCCCTTTTTCGTAGATGTGGATCTCGGCGGGGATCTTGCGGTTCACCAGGTCGAGATAGAGCAGCGTGCTTCCCTGCGCCAGCGATCCGGTGTCGTCTCCCATCTGGGCGATGAACGTGGGCGGAAGACCGGCGTCGACCTGGATCTCCGCACGCAATGACTTGGTGCGGCGAGTAATGCCATCTTTGCCGCGCTCCGAATTTTCCGGCGGATCGGCCGGGACGACCGGTTCGGGCATGCCTTGCGGCCAAAGCACTATTTCCGGCGGATCTGCCGCAACAGCCGTCGAGAGCGCGAATGTGGCATACGTAATGAAGGCAAAAAGGTTCACGCGAGGGGGCATGGTGCTCCTTCAGTCGACAGGGGGCATTTGCTGATTCGGGTCCGAATGCAATCGATGCCGTGTGCTGACCATCGAAACGAAATCTGTGCACAATTGCAATTCCCGCGTTCAACACCGTAGCAGGCGAGACGCCTGCACCACAATTTTGGACACGGCCCGCAACACGCGCAGGTTGCAGTGGCTCGCGCTGTCGTTTAGATTGCCGGACAATTCGATCTATCTCGCTTTTCGATCCTGCCACTCGAGCCGTTCCCTATGCCGACCGTCGCCGTCACCGACTACACGTTTCCATCTCTCGACATCGAAGAGGCGATTTTGCGTCCGCTGGGCGTCGAGCTGATCCAGGGGCAGTGCAAAACCGCCGAGGCGCTGATTCCCCTGGTGAGCCGGGCCGACGCCGTCCTCACGCAGTTTGCGCCGGTGACGGCTGCCGTCATCGCCGCGATGGACAAGGCGCGGGTGATCGTGCGGTATGGAATCGGTGTCGACAATGTCGATCTGGAAGCCGCTCGCGTCAAAGGCATTCCCGTCTGCAACGTGCCTGGATTCTGCATCGACGAAGTGGCCGATCACACGCTGGCGTTTATTCTTGCCACGACGCGTCAGGTGATTCAGAACAGTCTGCACGTCCGCGCCGGCAAGTGGGGGTTGGCGATGCCCCTGGACCAGATGAAGACGCTGCGCGATCAGGTGGTCGGAATCGTCGGCTTCGGAAAGATCGGACGCGAGGTGGCAGCGCGACTCGCGCCCTTCAAGTGCCGGAGGCTGGCATTTGACCCAGTGGTTTCCGAGGCCACGATCCGGGCGGCAGGGTGTGAACCGGCTTCGCTCGACGCCCTGCTCGCACAAGCGGATATCGTCACGTTGCATTGCCCCTCGACGCCGCAGACTCGCAAGCTGCTCAACGCCAAATCGCTCGCTCAACTCAAACGCGGCGCGATCGTCATCAATCTGGGACGAGGCGATCTGATCGACACACCGGCGCTGGTGGCGGCGCTAGAGTCTGGGCAGGTCGGTGCCGCGGCGATTGATGTTTGCGACCCCGAACCGATCCCGCTCGACAGCCCGCTGCGGTCGTTGCCGAACGTCATCACCGCGTCGCATATCGCCTCGGCGAGCGTCAAAGCCGTTCACACCTTGCGCGAAACCGCAGCCAACATCGCGGCCTGTGCGCTGCGTGGCGAAACGCCCCCCAACATCGTCAATGGCGTTTAAGTCGGTAGGTCAGGCTGTGCCTGACGCAATCGGCGCCCGTCGGTCAAAACGGGTGACGGGCCAATGCGATTGCTCCTCGACGAATATGACGAAATGCGTCGTTTGCGGTGGCCTTGGGACCGCTGGCGTTGGCGGAGGCACACTGCGTCAGGCACAGCCTGACCTGCGAAACTCATCAGCGAGCGCCTTCCGCAACGGAGTTCTCGCCGGGCTTCGACTTCAGGCCCACGGTATTGATCGCGATGATGCGGTAGCTGTGCTTCTCGCCGGCCTTGGCGGTCGCGTCGGTGAAGCGCAGCGGGACAAGCGGTTGCGTGGGTGTGTCGCTGTACTGCAGATTCTGAAAGACAGGACGGCCGAACGGATTGCTGCCTTTTTCAGGGATGTTCGCGAGGAACTGGCCGTCGCGCTCGACGATGAAGCTGGCCAGTCCGCTTTCGAGATCGGCTTCTGCGTCCCACGTCAATTCGTTGCCGTTCACGCGCAGGTTCTTCGGCGCGGGTGGGGGCGTCGTGTCGGTCAGTGCAGTGTCTTTGACGTACTCCATCCAGGCGCGCGCGATGGACTCATTCGGCAGCCACGCGGCCTTCAATGCATCCCCGGCAAACTTCGCAACGGGGGCCGCTTCGAAGCCGGTTGGCTCGGCCAGCCACAACCGGTCGGTCGGCATGTCCCGTAGCGGTTCACCGTTGACTTTCGGCAGGCGAACGCTGAGGCACGCATCGAGCCACGGAATGGCAAAGTAGCGCTGGTTGCCGCAATCGTGGCTGGAGAGCGGATCGACCGCCACTCCGATGAGACCGCCTTGGGAACGCACTTCGTTGAAAAACGCTTCATTTGCCGGCCACACCTTCGCGAACTGATTATCTTTGACTGTGACCCCTTCTTTCGTGCCAAGATTGCACATCATCGGCACCTTGAGCGCCGTATCGGGCAGGGTGTGGGCCTTGATCCTGGATTGGGTCGGATCGGGTTTCAGCAACGGCACGCCGGAACGCAGCCACGCGGCAGCGACCCGTTGCGGATGCAGCAGCAGCATGCCGCCTGCCCAATGGCCACCGCCGCTGTGTCCCCACAGGGCCCACGGCACGTCTGCCAGCTCGGGATGTCCTGATTTCTCGCCGAGATCGATCAGACACTTTTGAAACGCCGCGCTGGAACCATTCCGCGGATCGCACCACATCTGACAGTCGGCTTTCTCGGGCTGCTCATACGTCGGGGCCAGCAAGGCGCCCTCGTGCTTCTTCGCCAGCGCCTGCCAATGCAGGTCAAAAGCACCCGTCAAACCCGACTTGCACGATCCCTCGCCACACCCATGCTGGTGGACGATCACGCAGCGCAGCGTCTTGACGTCCCTGGGAATCCAGATCGTAAAGTTAGCCGAAAAGACGAGCTCGCCCGGCTGCGTCGAAGCTTCATAGCGAACGCGGTAATACGGCGGGTCAGCCGCAGGAAAGACGTTGTACGGCGGCTGCTGTGCCCGCGCGATCGCGGGCAACGTGATTAACATCACAGCAGCGAGGTGACACACCGCCATCATTTTTCTGGGAATCATCAAGCGGTCCTGTTGGGGGTGGTCAAGATGGCGCATGCGGGAGCGATCATGCCAAAGTCTACCGTTCGTGCGTTTTAGAATGAATCCCCCAATTGCAGTTTGTTGGACTTGCAAGAATGCGGTGGTTAAAGGGGACAGGTCCATTTAATAAATGGACCTGTTCCCTTTTTCACTTTTTCACACGTGACGGCCTCAACAAGCTGGGCTTCAATGGCGAAGCCGATCGCGACGACTCGCAGGTGCGCAACGTCGCGGAAGAAACCGCGCAATTGAGCGAAGCAACAGCCGAGATCGCGGCAGTTTGAGCACGTCGAAGCTGTCGAGAGCAAAAACACATCTTCACGACAAGTCGGTTCGCGGGTACAGTCTGTGCCGGAACGGTCGTTACGAGTTCGGGGCAACTCGCCCTGCCAGCGACCGCCATGACCGATATCGGGAGCTGACAATGTCTCAACGCATGCAGTTCACATTGGGAATCGTCATGACGGCGGCTTGTGTCGCTTCGGCTGTGTCAGTCTGGCGGACTTCGTCAGAAAGGGGCTTGCCAGCCCACGCGGACGCCAACGAGGCAATGATCGACAGACTGGACAGGCTGATCGCTGCTGTTGAAGCCAACGCGAGACCGCCCGAGAGCGACTCCAAGCCTTCAGACTGGGTGAATCTGCAATTCCGACTTGTTCAGCGGCGACCGGAAGGGCCCCCTGCTGAGGGTTTCAAAGTAGAGTTTCCGGAGATCCGTGTCGCACCTGGCGTTCCATTCATAAAAGTCTCAGGACCGACCGGACTGGTTGACCTGGGATTGGTGCACGCCAGCCGCCATTCGTTTCGTGTCACATCGCCGTGGAATCAGATTTGCGAATTCGAGTTTGACATCCGCCCGGGCTCCGGATCTCAAACCGAAGTCGTCGTTTGTCCGACGGAACCGCCTCCCCAGGCAGAAGTCACCATCAGCGTTGACTGGCCTGAAGATCTGCGCGTCGCGAATGTTGGGCTGATCGGCAAGATCCACTCTCCCACGCTCGAACTGCACGGATGGAAATGGCTGGATCTCGATCAGACTTCCTATACAGTATTTTTCGCGGCTGACGGCAAAATCATGAACTACGGCGAAACAGGTTTCGGCTGGAATTCGAAAGACGGCCAAGGCTGGTCAGGATGGCCCGGGACGCGTGAGGAGCGACTCGACGCCATGGCCAATCAACGGTTAGGTGAATACACGAACCTATCGGCGTCGGCGACACTCGATACAAGGACACAGCCGTTAACCTGCCGAGGAACGAACCAAATCTGTGATTTCGTAGAGATCGGAATTATTGAATCGCGCCGTGCTTCCGAATATCCCAGATCCGAAAATCCCAGAGTTTTGATTATCGATTCGGACTGCCAAGTTAAGCCACGGTCGCTGGTGTTGAATCGAGGCGGGACGAATCAATTCGAGATCGTTCTGTCGCAGGCGAAGCTGACCGAAATCAGAAACGTGTTGCGGGAGCATACGACCGCGGCACTAAACTCGTCGCGCGACTGACTGCAAAAAAGGGGACAGGTCCATTTATTAAATGGACCTGTCGCCTCCCCTTTGCAACTCAAATTTCCTTGTCTCGCCCTCTCCTTGTCTTCGTCCCCAGTGCTTACGGCGGCGAGAGGTGCGCGGGGGCCAGTGTGTTTGCAGGTTCGCTCGATTGAGCGGCGCGCAGGCCGAGGACCGTGACGTGCAGCCAGGCCAGGCTGACGGCCGTCAGCGCCAGGAGGGCGACGAAGGCCATTTGCGGAACGCCGGTCCAGCGGCCGAGGAGGCCGAAGATCGGCGGCAGAATGAAGCCACCCAGCGCACCGAGGAGCCCCACCAGCCCTCCCACCGCCCCCACGTCGTCGGGAAAATAATCGGGGATGTATTTGTAGACCGAGGCTTTGCCGATCCCCATCCCGCAACCGACGACAAATAACAGTGCGGCAAACACTCCGGGCGACCCGGCAGAACTCACGCTTGAAGAACCGCCGCTAGGGATCATGAGCAGCGCGAGCGCGACCGTCATGACCAGGAACACCGCATACGTCACAACGCGCGGGCCAAACCGGTCCGACAGCCAGCCTCCCAGCGGGCGCAGCAGGCTGGCGGGAAAGATGAACGTGGCGGTGTACAGCGCGGCCACCTGCAAAGAGACGCCGTACGTGTCGACGTAATACCGTGGAAGCCAGCCCGAAAGGGCCACGTACGCGCCGAACACGACAACATAATAGAGGCTCAATCTCCAGACCCGGATTTTTCGCAGGGGACTGAGGATTTCAGACAGCGAGCGCCCCTGCACGGGGCGCGGATCGGTTTTGGGCGCAAGCCAGACGATCAATCCCGCCATCACGATCAGGCCGATTGCATAGAAGGCCGGAATGGCTCTCCATCCGCCGGGCAGCCAGCCCCCAAGCCAGCCTCCTGCCGGAACGAGAGTCAACAATGTCGGCACGAACAGCACGAGCAGCTTGGTCCCCGCCGCTCCCACGTTGCCCGCGCCAAAGATACCCAGCGCCGTCCCCTTCGACTGCTGGGGAAACCAGGCTGAGTTCCAGGCGATCCCGACCGCAAACGAATTGCCCGCCAGGCCATACAGGAGAGTACACACCAGCAACGTCGGGTAGCTCGCGGCCTGGCTGAACAGATACGTCGGGATCGAACAGAACAGCAGCAGGAACACCATCGTGTTCCGGCCGCCGAACCGGTCGGCCCAGATTCCGAAGTTCAGCCGCAGCATGGCCCCCGCCAGAATTGCCGTCGAGATCAGCCATTCGAACTGCGCGTCGGAAAGCTCCAGCGCCTTTCGAATCGGAATGCCGAGCACCCCCAGCATCAGCCACACGTTGAACAACAAGGTAAACGCGATGGTCGACAGCCAGAGGACACGGCGGCGATCGCCTGTTGCGGTTGGTTCGTTGGAAACAGGAGCGTTGGTCATAAGATCTCCGAATGCGTCAGTGCATTTCGAATGGTGACAATTCAAATCGAGTCGTTTAACCCGACCCCCCCTGACCCCCCCTTGCTAAGGGGGGAGTACGCGACATAAAATCCGAAATCCGAAATCCCAGATCCGAAATCTCCTTACGGTGGGCAGGCGCTTGCGCGGCGGACCCGGACGGCGCACGCCTTATACGAGGGTTGTCGCGAATACGGATCGAATACGGCGTCGGTTAACTGGTTGACCGTTTCGTAGTGCATGGGGATGAAGACCTGCCCCGCCGCAACGACCGGGGTGACGTAAGCCCGCGCGGCGATGCTGCCTCGCTGCGATTCGACGAGCACCGGTTCGTTCTGCGCGATACCCAGCCGGCGCGCGTCGGTGGGATTCAATTCCACGTAAGGATTGCGGGGCGAAAGCTTCCGCAGCACGGCCGATTTGTTCGTACGGGTCTGGGTGTGCCACTGGGCGGCCGTGCCGCGCCCCGTCAGGAGTAGCAGCGGGTACGCGCTCGTGGGGGGCTCGGGCATGGGGCGCGGATTCTCGAAGATGAACCGCGCGCGGCCGTCAGGGTGATAAAACAAGCCATCGGCGAACAACCGGCGATGCGTTGCCGGGTCGGCCGTGGCGCCGCCGTCGGTTGCACGCTCCTGCTCGGCCGTGAAAGGCCATTGCACACCGCCGAGGTCATCGAGCATCTGATAATCGCGGATCCCCGTGATGTCGCAGGGCCGGCCGCGCGAAAGGTGTTTTAGAATCTGAAACGTTGCCGCAGGGGATTCCCAGCGGCGGAACATCGGGCCCACGCCCCAGGCTTCCGCCACGAGCTTGAAGATCGAGAAATCGGCCAGCGCGACGCCCGGCGCGCGGGCCACCTTTTTGGCGAGGCCATACCGCCGTTCCGAGTTGATAAACGTCCCGTCTTTCTCCCCCCACGCGGCGGCTGGTAGCACCAGGTCGGCCCGCCGTGCCGTTTCAGTGGTGTGGTACATATCTTGCACGACCAGGAACTCCAGCCGATCCAGGATTTCGCCGAGCTGGCTCTGGTTGATCCACGAGTGCGCCGGGTTCGTGGCGATGACCCACAACCCTTTGATCTTCCCCTTGAGGATGCCGGAGATGATCTCGGGGTAGGCCCAACTGTTTTGATCGGGAATGCGGCGCTCGTCGATTTCGAGGATCCGGGCAACTTCGGTCCGGTCGTCGGCATTTTCGAAATCGCGTCCGCCGAACAGACTGGTCGTGTTGCTGAACAGGCGCGAACCCATGGCATTGCACTGCCCGGTGATCGAATTGGCGCCTGTGCCGGGGCGACCGATGTTGCCGGTGAGCAGCGCCAGGTTCACCAGGCTCTGGGCCGTGCGGGTGCCTTCGTAACTCTGATTGACCCCCATCGTCCACCAGAACGAGACGCGACGACCCTCGTGAATCGTCTGCGCGAGCCGCTCGATCCGATCGGCGTCGATGCCCGTGTCTGAGGCGACCCGTTCGATCGTGAACGGGGCCACGAACGCGGCGAATTCCTTGTAACTATTTGTGTGTGCCGCGACCCAGTCGCGGTCGATCCAATCACGTTCGATCAGCAACCGCGCGAGACCGTAAAAGAGCGCCAGGTCGCTCTTGGGGCGGATCGCAAAATGATCGGTGGCCTGCATTGCCGTCTCGGTCTTGCGCGGATCGACGACGATGATCTCAGGGCGATGCGGATTGCGCAGCACCCGCTGCCACAAAATCGGATGCGCGACGCACAGATTCGAGCCGACGAAAACCAGGACGTCGGATTCTTCGAGGTCGGCGTAGGTGTAGGGAGGGGCGTCGAACCCGAACGATTGCTTGTAGGCCACGACCGACGTGGCCATGCATTGCCGCGTATTCCCATCGCCATGGATCATTCCCATTCCGAATTTCGCCAGCGCTCCCAGCAGGGCCATTTCTTCGGTCATGATCTGGCCGGTGCTCAAGAAGGCGACGGCGTCATTGCCGTACTCAGCCTGGATGGCACGGAATCGCGCCACGAAGACCCTCAGCGCGGTCGGCCAGTTGATCGGTTCGAGCTGCCCACGGTCATTGCGCAGCAGCGGCACAGCGGCGCGATCGGGCGCCTTGAGGACTTCCAGCGCTTCCCACCCTTTGGGGCAGGCCATGCCCAGGTTGACGGGGTACTCGGTGGCGGGAGTGAGACCCACGGCGGCGCCGTTTCGCAAGTGGACCGAGAGCCCGCAGCCGGTTGAGCAGTAACCGCACGTCATCGTCGTCGTCGCGTCGGGACGCTCGCGCTCGAGGACCTGGCCCAGTCCGAATCCTCCCGGCGCCAGCCGCAGTTCCTGCGTCAGCGGTCCCGCGCGTTCGAAGAGCTTCATGTTCGCAAGCCCCCCGGCATGCGCGGCGCGACGACGGCGGTAAAGAACAAATAGCGCTCAAACAGTTCGCCCGCCAGAAGCAGGCCGAACTGCGCGGCACACAAAGTGAGCGTCGCGCCCGTCTCACGATCACCCGACAGCCAGATTGCGGGAAGCAGAAGCCCGCCGGCGATTCCCAGCGCGAACCGCCATTTCGCGGCGCCGGCGAGGTCTCGCGTCATCAGCAGGGCTGTGCGTTTGAGCGGCGTGTGCTGTCTCGTCCACAGGTGCCGGAACAGCGACGCCTCGAACGCCAGCTTGGCGAGCGACACGAAGGCAATTCCGCGCCACAGGAAGGCGACGATGGCCGTCACATCGTGCTGGCCGGCGTTCGGCGCGGTCACGGCGACTGCCGCAACAATCGTCAACAGGGCCGCCGACAGGCCCAGCAGTGCCGTCGTCAGCAGGAAGCGAGTGGCCGTCGACGGCCCGGTCCACAGCGCGCGGCCCGTGCAGTGGTAGATCATGATCGAACAGAGAATCCCCGCCAGGCCCGTGCCGACGACGGCCGCTCCGCACGTTTCCTGCCAGGCTCCGAGAAGCCCGCCGGCGGTGCCCCAGATCGACGCGGCATAGATCGCCGCGAACAACGCGAATGCGCCGAACGCGACGATCTCGCGGCTGAGCCACGACGATTTCAGCCCCAGCACGACGCGAAAGGCCAGGTGCGGCCTGCCCAGGTGCAGGGTGCTGGCGCCCAGTGCGACAAGCCCCAGAAAGAGCGCGGCTCCCGCCTGCAATCCCTGTGTCGCATCGAGCCCGGCGCCGGGCCAGAGCAATTGGCCTGCGAATTCGACCGCGAACGCTCCCACCGAAAGCTGCGTGAGAACGAGCATGGCGACCAGCGGTCCGTGCGCGTGCTCGGGTTGGACAGAGTAATAGTCGGCGGGCAGAGCATTCCGCGGGAAGACGCGGTTCGTCTTGTAGTGCGTCGTCGGCTGCGTCTGACGGGGATCGGGCGCTCCGGGAAGAAACGCCCCGAGCTCGCAGTCCTCGGCGGCCGCCTCGCGCGCGACAGTCGTAATGCGGATCGCCGAGTTCGGACACGACTGCACGCAGGCCGGCGCTTCGCCTATGCCCAGCCGGTTCGAACACATGTCGCATTTGCGGACGATGCCCCGCTGGGAGTTGTATTTCGGGACATCGTAGGGGCACGCCAGCACGCAGTACTGGCAGCCGATGCATTGGTCGTCGAGATGCCGCACGATGCCGGTGATCTCATCTTTTTCGTAAGCGCGGACCGGGCAGACGTTCAGGCAGGCCGGATCGAGACAATGATGGCAGGCGGCCGTGACATGCTGCTGAAATGGCTGCTGATCGCTCCCGCCTGAAATCAATCCGACGTCGCGCCACGTTTCGGACTCGTCGAGGCCGTTCAATGAGTTGCACGCCACGACGCACGCCTTGCAGCCCGAACAGGCGTCGAGATCGACCTCAAACGCGTATTGCTCGCCCGGTCCTGGCGGCGCTGCCGGCAGGAGACTCGAATAGTAGCGGGCCTGTAATGGCAGTTCGGCCGCTGCATGCGCTTGAGCGAACCGCTCGACGGCCGTCAATTCCTGCTGCTCTGCAAGATACCGATCGACCGGCGTCAGGTGCGCAGCTTGCGACCCGTCCAGAAAATCACGTGGATGCGCCTCAACTTCGGCGATGGAAACCATCAATCGAATTCAGACTTCTCGATGCACTGGGTCATTGATCGGGCGAGTGCCAGCCGCAACATGCGAAAACAGCCCCTTCCTTGAGACATGGTTCCGCGTTCCGGGCCGCAATCGAGAGCGCATCGTCGAAGCCGGAGACGTCGGTGATCAGAAAGAACGAGGCAGCGCGCCTGGACGTGCGCACTGCAGCGGATGACGTGGAACAGCAACACTCATGCCACTCGCCAGCCCCGGCACAGACAACCGACCGAACTGCCAGGAGAGACAATGACTTCTGCGATTTTCGCGGCACGCGTTTGGTCCCCTGGCGATATTTCGAATGCGTAGTTTCTGGTGCATGCTCGCTTAATACACAGGCACGAGTTCACAGTTTCTCAGGAATGGACTGCAATTCGGCAGACAAAGTCGCAATGCCCGAAAATCGACAAATTACGCGGAAATCCGCCGAATCAATGCGCTCCCGCCGAGGGTGCGCCTGCAAGAGTTGCGGCGCTGTGGCACTTGAGTTGCAGATGCGAATGTTCAGGCAGGCATTGCGACTGCTGGGCTCGTTTTGCGCAGCGCGCGGTTTCGGCTGTACAGTTCGCCCTGAGTCAGCGGGCGAAAGACCGGTACGTTGTACGTCCCGCTGGAGTTTGATGAATCCCCAATCTGAACACGGTCAAAAAACCATCGTGGTCATCGGCCACGGAATGGTGGGGCACCGATTTTGCGAGCGCCTGATCGAGTACGATCGCGACCGGAATTTCCGGATTGTGACGTTCTGCGAAGAGCCGCGCGCTGCCTATGACCGCGTGGGGCTGACGTCCTTCTTTGCCAGCCGCAGCGCGCAGGCGCTGATGCTGGCCAACGTCGACTGGTACCGCGACCACGGGATCGAGCTGCACGTCGGCGACCGGGCCAGCGCCATTGATCGCGAGCACCGCATCGTGACTTCGGGCAAGGGGCTCGAAATCGCGTACGACCACGTCGTGCTCGCCACAGGATCGATTCCGTTCGTGCCCCCGGTTCCCGGCATCGATAAGCTCGGCGTCTTCCTGTACCGCACCATCGATGACCTGGAGCGGATCCTGGCTTATGCCCAGAAGGTGCGGAAAGCCGCTGTCATCGGAGGGGGGCTCCTCGGCCTGGAGGCCGCCAAGGCGACGCTCGATCTGGGGCTGGAAACGCACGTCGTCGAGTTCGCCTCCCGGCTGATGCCGCGGCAGGTGGACGACGCCGGCTCGCGGCTTCTGGTGCGAAAAATCGAAGCGCTGGGCGTGACGGTCCACCTGCAGAAATCAACCAGGGAAATCCTGGGCGACCAGCAGGTCGAAAAAATGGTGTTTACCGACGGCTCCGAGCTGGAAGTGGGGATGATCGTCGTTTCCGCCGGAATTCGCCCACGCGACGAGCTGGCGCGGCAGTGCGGGCTTCAGGTCGGAGAGCGTGGCGGTGTCGCCGTTAACGACCTGTTGCAGACCAGCGACGAGCGCGTGTTCGCCATCGGCGAGGTCGCGCTGCACCGCAGCATGGTCTACGGACTGGTCGCTCCCGGTTATGAAATGGCCGACATTCTGGCGACGAACCTGTGCGGTGGCAACAGGCAATTCAGCGGCGCAGACCTGTCGACCAAGTTGAAACTGATGGGAGTCGACGTCGCCAGTTTTGGGGATTACGAAGCTCCGCCGGAGAGGGCCCGGCCGCTGGTGTACGACGACCCGTTCGGCGGAGTGTACAAGAAGCTGCTCTTCAGTCCCGACGGTTCCAAGCTCGTCGGCGGCGTGCTCGTCGGCGACGCCGGCGAGTATGCCACGCTGTCTTCACTCGCCAAGACCGGGAAGCCTCTCCCGATGGTCCCCGGCGAACTGATCATCGGGAAAAAGGCGGCGGCCAGCGTCGATGGCATGGACGACGATTGCCAGGTCTGCTCCTGCAACAACGTCACGAAGGGGCAGCTTTGCGGAGTAATCGCCGATAAGAACCTGACCAATCTGGGTGAGGTCAAAGAATGCACCAGGGCCGGCACGGGCTGTGGAGGCTGCATTCCTCTGGTCACCTCGCTCCTCAATCGGCAGCTTGCGGCGGCGGGCGTCAAGGTCAACCAGAACCTGTGCGAGCACTTCGAATACACGCGCCAGGAATTGTTCCAGATCGTCAAGATCAAAGAGTTCAAGACGTTTGACGACCTCGTGCAGAGCCACGGTCGCGGCCAGGGTTGCGAAATTTGCAAGCCCGCGGTGGCCTCGATCCTGGCCAGTCTCTGGAACGATAACATCATGGACCACGCCACGCTGCAGGACACCAACGACCGGTTCCTGGCCAACATGCAGCGCGGCGGTTTGTACTCGGTGATTCCGCGCGTTCCGGGGGGCGAAATCACGCCCGACAAGCTGATCGTCCTGGGAGAAGTCGCGAAAAAGTACAGTTTGTACACCAAGATCACCGGCGCGCAGCGCGTCGACCTGTTCGGCGCCGAGGTGCAGGACCTCCCCGACATCTGGGAAGAATTGGTCGCTGCCGGTTTCGAAAGCGGCCATGCGTACGGAAAGGCGCTGCGGACGGTAAAAAGTTGCGTCGGCACCACCTGGTGCCGTTACGGCGTCCAGGACTCCGTCGCATTCGCCATCCGCGTGGAAAACCGCTACAAGGGGCTGCGCGCGCCGCACAAGATCAAAGCGGCCGTGTCCGGTTGCACCCGCGAATGCGCCGAAGCCCAAAGCAAGGACTTTGGGCTGATCGCCACCGAGAAAGGGTACAATCTCTACGTTTGCGGCAACGGCGGGGCGAAGCCGCGTCACGCCGATCTGCTTGCCGCCGACCTGGACGAAGAGACTGCGATCCGGTTCATCGACCGCTTCCTGATGTACTACATCTCGACTGCCGACCGTTTGACGCGGACGAGCGTCTGGCTTGCGAATATGGACGGGGGAATTGCCTACCTCCGCGACGTGATTGTCAATGATCGATTGGGGATCGCCGACGAACTTGAGAGGCAACTGCAGTTCCTGGTCGACTCTTACAAGTGCGAGTGGGCGGAAGTCGTCAACGATCCGGCGCGGCGGCGGTGGTTCAAGCAATTCATGAACACCGATGAGACTGAATCGTGCATCGAGTTCGTGCACGAGCGCGGCCAGCGCCGTCCGGCCGACTGGCCCAGGGACGGCGTCGACCTGCATCAACTCACGTTTCTCAACCGGCAGCAGCCGGCCTCGCTCGAGTCGGCGTCGCCGGATGACACGCAGGAGATCCCAGTCCGCTGGGTCAAAGTGGGAATCGTCGATGACTTTCCACGGGACGGTGGTGCGTCCATCAAGTACGGCCAGTCCCAGATTGCCGTCTTTCATTTCGCATCGCGCGGCGAGTGGTACGCCACGCAGAACATGTGTCCCCACAAAAACGCGTTCGTGCTGTCGCGCGGCATCGTGGGGGACCAGAACGGCATTCCCAAAGTCGCCTGTCCGCTCCACAAGAAGACTTACTCGCTGGAATCGGGAGCGTGCCTCTCTGGCGAAGAATACTCGATCCGCGTTTTTCCCGTGAAAGTCGAAGACCGGGATGTCTATCTTGAGTTGCCGCCCCAGCACATTCTCGATGCAGAGCTGGCAACCGACCTGTACTGCATCGGCGACTGCCCGGCGGACATCAATTCCGCGGCTGAAGTCGCCTCGATCACCTGACGCGTTTCGTTGCGGACAAAGTCGTGGTGAACGATCCCGGGCGGCCCTGCCTGAAGAGTTCCAGAACCGTCATTTGGTCTTGAGCTTCTTATGGCAAACCTTGCAACGCACGCGGCGATTGACGAGTACGCCGCACTTGGGGCAGCGCTTGAGCTTCTTGGCAATGACGAACTTTGTCCGCGGACGATACACCATGATCTGCCTGCCTGTCTGAACGAACTTTCAATTTCGATTGTTGGGGATCAAAGTTTTTAGCGGAACGGTGTGTCCACCGCAAGGCTGTGCGCGCGCGCCTGAGGGAGGCACGCCGACCGCTACAACCCCGCCGAGAGCCAGGCCAGAATGCCCAGAACAACGGCCATGAAGCCGGCAATCTGCACGCACAGCCGGAATGCGCGGCGCACGATCCGCCCAGGGGATTCATAACGGCTGGCGCTGTACACCAGGCTGACGATGATAATCAGCGGCGGGAGAAACCACAGCCGGCCAAGGGCTGCAGCGCCGCCGGCGGCAAGCACGTAATGCATGAGATGCCCGATGGTAAAGAATTTCCGGTTGTTGATCGCGCGCCGTGGAAAGTTGCCTGTTCAGGTCTTTTCCGGGCCCGCGTCCGGAGGGGGGGTGTCGGTCTTTTCGTCGTCTTCTTCATCCTCATACGCCGGACCTTCATAAGCGTCGTAGATGGCCAGAATATTCAATAGTCCGGCGATCATTGTATAGACGACCCCCAGCTCGAACCGGCCCCCCAGCTCGCGGTGCGCTCGATCGAGGTCGCTGGCGTCGCTGCCGGAATCGCTGGGACGCGGATCCTGGAGGGGGGCCTCGTACGAATCCCAAAGTGATCGCGGGATCCCTCCTTCAATGCGGCCTCTGACAGGGGCGCCTCCGCCGTCGGACGTTTCATCGAATCGGCCGAAGACTCGCCGAACCGGCCACGGAGCCACGGCGGGGTCGAGCACCCACCGCTCATGATCACCCCCGCGCCGGACTTCGCCTTCGATGTTGCGCGTCCCGGCGGGCGTCTTCAGCGTGCCACGGATTGTGCCGCTCCAAGCCGGCCTGTTATTCGCAGTCTCATTCCGGTCGGGTCGAATCTCCACGGTGCCGCTGATTTCTCCGATGACGTTGCCTTTCGCATCCAGCAGATTGCCCTGGAACGGACCGGAAAACTCATTCGACACGTAATTCGCATCGAAAGCCTCTTTGGAACGGAGAAGATGAGACTGAGCCAGCGCCGGCAAGGCGGGAAGTCCCGCCCAGACCTGGCACAGATACGCATACGTTCGATTGTCGGCCTGCTTCCAGTGGAAGTAGACGACCTGTCCGTGGCCGATCCGCAGTCCCGTAAAAAACGTGCCCAGAATGCAGGCGCTGTAGAGCAGCGCCTTGAACATCCGCCGCTGGTAGAAGTGTCCCAGGCCCGGCACGAGAAATGCCAGGAACGCGGCGAATGCCGGATCCTTCAAGTCGACCTTCGTTCGAGACATGTCCACCCTGTCAATTCGCGCTGCCGAACGGAGGCAGTCGCTGGGCAATTGTGCCGGCTCGCGAGATAATCGACGGCCGACGGAATTCAACGGAACGCTGTCACTGCATGAACGATCCGTCGCTCGCAATTCTCGTACAGGCCGTCATTTTAGAGGATCTCCACAGATTCGGAAAGTCGCAATTACGCATGAGTGACCCGTCGGTGCAAATTGACGTCGTGGTTTCTCCGCCGTTTATGGAGAATACCTGGATGATCCGGCGCGAAGGTCGCCAGGATTGCCTGGTCATCGATCCCGGTTTCACGCCGCAAGCCGTGATGGGAATTCTGGACGAGCACAAGCTGGTCCCGGCGGCGATCCTGCTGACTCACGGGCACGTCGATCACATCGCCGGCAATGCGGAACTGCGCCGTCGCTGGCCGGAGTTGCCGATCTTGATCGGGACGGGTGACGCGCCGATGCTCACCGACGCGCGGGCCAATCTGAGCTTGAAGGGTGGCCCGGCGGTGACCAGTCCCCCTGCCGATCGTCTACTGGCGGAACCCGATCGCGTCGAAATGGCCGGGTTCGTTCTGGAGGTACTTGACCTGCCCGGTCATTCGCCGGGGCACATCGCCTACGTCTTGAAAACCGAAGAGCCGCACCTCGTGTTCGGAGGCGACGTGCTGTTCCAGGGGAGCATCGGGCGCTGCGATTTGCCGGGGGGCAGCCAGAAGCTGCTCGTCTCGGGAATCCGCAAAAAGCTTTTCTCGCTGCCCGACGACACGGTCGTCTATCCCGGCCACGGCGATCCCACGACCGTGGGGGAAGAGAAACGGACGAACCCGTTCTGCGGCCTGAGCGCGTAGCTGGCCGGTGCATCGGTCTTCTGATATTCATGGCACGCATGAAGTCATCCGAGGCAAAAACGTTTCGCGTCGAACCGAATCTGGCGAACCAGACGATCGCCGCTGCGCTGAGGCGCTGGCTGCCGGGCAAGTCGTGGTCCGACATCCGCCGGCTGCTGGCCACGCGGCACGTTACGGTGAGCGGCAACCTGTGTCTCGACGAAGGCCGACGCCTCAAAGAGCAGGAAGTCGTCAAGCTGCTGGCGCAACCGGCGGCGGCCCCTCCGAAAGAAGAAGACGTGCGGATCCGGTTCCTCGACGCCCACCTGGTTGTCGTCGAAAAGCCGGCCGGCATGACGACGCTGCGGCACCCCGAAGAGCGTGCCTGGCCCAAGCGTCGCCGGCAGCTTCAGCCGACGCTCGACGAACTCTTGCCTCGCGTGATCGAAAAGAAAGAGCGGTCGGGCAGGCGACCGGCGGCGCCGCAGCGCGGCGGCAAGCGGCCGGTGCACAAACGTCCGCCGCTGCGATTGGGCCCGCCGCGAAGGTTGCGCGCCGTGCACCGCATCGATCGCGAGACCAGCGGGTTGATGGTCTTCGCGCGCACCGTCGATTCCGAACGCCTGCTGGGGACGCAGTTTCGCGAACACAGCCTGCATCGGGTCTATCTGGCCGTCGCCCTGGGAAGCGTCCGCGAGCAGACAATCGAAGCGAACCTCGTCCCTGATCGCGGCGATGGCCGGCGCGGAAGCACGCAGAACCCCAAGCTGGGGAAGCACGCCGTCACCCACGTGCGCCCGCTTGAAAAGCTGGCCGGTTACACGGTTGTCGAATGCCGGCTCGAGACGGGTCGCACCCATCAGATTCGCATCCACCTGTCCGAAAACGGGCATCCCCTGTGCGGCGACAAAGTGTATCGCGGGCCGTTCCCCGGGAAGCCGATTGCCGACGAGAGCGGTGCCAAGCGCCTCGCGCTGCACGCCGCCGAACTGGGCTTTCAGCACCCGATCACGGGGGAGCAGCTCAAATTCGTGATGCCGCTGCCGAAAGATATGTCGCTGTTGATTGATCACCTGCGCAAGCCGTAGGACAGGCTTTCCAGCCGGACATATCCAACTCCATTTATATGTCTATTGACTTGTGCATGCCGATTACATAAGGTGGAGGGCGATGGAACTGTGCGGCTGACGAGTGCGTCCCAACTGGAAACTGCGTCCGTCGGAAAATCTCAAAAAAAAGGACTCGCCATGCTCAATTTCCTGGGTCGGCGGCTGGCCGGTGACTGTGAAGGATCGAATCGCCGCGATTTCCTGAAGGTTGGCGCCCTGGGAATGACCGGGCTGGGCCTGTCGGGATTGCTGCGCGAGCGAGCGCGAGCCGGGTCCGAAGGGCGGTCGGTCAAAGACACTTCGGTCGTCTGGATCTGGCTGGGCGGCGGCGCGACGCATATCGAAACGTTCGACCCCAAAATGGAAGCGCCGGTCGAATTTCGCAGTTGCGTCGGTTCGGTGAAAACAAACGTCCCCGGAATCGAAATCGGCGGCTTGTTTCCCAAGATGGCCCAAAAGGCCGACCAGATGGCGTTTTTGCGCTCGTTCGCGCACGGCAATTCGGGGCACGCCGGGGGAACGCATTTTGTGATGACGGGTGTCGACCACCCGCCGGCCGACGCCGGCATGCCCCCCATCAAGCCTTCGTTCGGGTCGATCGCCGCCAGAATGCGAGGCATCAATAATTCCTCGTCGGGAATCCCGACTTATATCCGGCTGTCGGGGCTGTTTGCCGACGGTCCGACATGGCTCGGATCGGCATATTCGCCGTTCGACGTCGGTGGCGAAGCGCGGAACAACATGAACGTCCAGCTCGATCTTAACCGGCTGGGCGACCGCCGCTCGCTGCTGGGCCAGATCGACCGCCTGAACCGGCAGGTCGACCGGACGGGGAACATGTCGGGGCTCGACCAGTTCGAACTTCAGGCGTTCGATCTGATTCTGGGACGGGCCAAAGAGGCCTTCGACCTGACGCGCGAAGATCCGCGGCTGCGAGACAAGTACAATTCGGCCGGCACAAGCCTGGGAGACCAGATGCTGCTGGCGCGCCGGCTGTGCGAAGCCGGGGCGGGGTTCGTGACGCTCAACTACGCCAATTCGTACCAGGGCTGGGACATGCACGAAAAAATTGAGCCGCAACTCAAGCAGGCCTGCCCGCCGTTAGACCACGTCGTGGCGACGTTTCTCGAAGACGTCGAACAGCGCGGCCTTTCGGAGAAAATCCTGCTGGTCCTCACGGGGGAATTCGGTCGCACGCCACGTATTAACCAGGTCGCGGGGCGCGATCACTGGGGGCCGTTGTGCACGCTGGCGCTGGCGGGCGGCGGGTTGAAGATGGGTCAGGTGATCGGTGAATCGACGGCGAAGGCCGAAGTTCCCAAATCAACGCCGATCCATCCGAAAGAACTGATGGCGACGATTTTCCACGTGCTGGGAATCGATCCGCAGACGCAGCTCATCGACCAGTCCGGCCGACCGCAGTATCTGCTGCCCGATCAGGCCAGGCCGATCCGCGAGCTGGTGTAGAGCGGGTCGCGTCTGTTGCGAATCAAGTGCCCCGGCCGCTGCGAGCAGCCGGGGCACTTTTGCATTTCCCCGCTGAATTTAAGCCAGCATCCGGCCTTCTCGCCAACCCTGTGATCTTCGCGCCGTTTTGCTAAAATTCAGCCGGGTGGGCCACAGGGCGGGCAGGTTCCGCCGTCCCACGACGGCGCCGCGGGCGCAGTACGAGCCGAAGATTCAGCAGGAACGTGACGGCTATGGCTGGCGAAATTGATGTCTATCAACTCTGTCCGTGCGGCAGCGGCCGCAAGCTGAAATTCTGCTGCCACGCGATCGTGACCGAGATGGTCAAGGTCTCTGAACTGCAGGAAAGCCACCAGCACCAGGCGGCATTGACGCTGCTGGATGCGATCGAGAAGAAAGTCCAGTCACGCGACGTGTGGAGCCGCGCCTGGGTCCGCACCTCGCGGGCTTTTTTGAAGTTCGCGCTCGAGGATGTGGCGGCGGCGCGACAACTCGTGAGCGAAGTGCTCGAAGAGCTCCCCGAACATCCGCTGGCGGTCGCGGTGAATGCCATTCTGGCCGTGTCCGCCGACGGCTACCCGGCTTGCATGCGGGCCCTGTATCGCGCCATGGAGTTCTCAACCCGGACTCAGCGTTTTTTGATGTCGCAACTGTGCGTGGCCGTTGCGCACCACATGCTGAGCAAAGGGCACCTGCTGGGATGCGGCATGCACCTGGGGCTGGCCGTGACATTCGATTCCGAAAGCGAAGAAGCGGTCGGTGAGTATCGTGAATTCTTGCGCGATCCGCGGATCAGTTACCCGCTGCGCGACAGCTATACGCTGCGAAAGGTTTCCGAAGACGACCCGTTGCGGCCGCTCTTCGAAGAGGCGCATTTGCTTGCCGCGCGTGCCCGGTATAGCGACGCCGCCAAAGCGTTTGGCAAGGCCGCCCGGCAGGACCCCAAACGCGTCGCCGCCTGGTGGAATATCGCGGTCTGTCATGCCTGGGCCGCAGAAGACCCGCTGGCGGTCGAGGCGTTCAAGGCGGCGGCCGCCAACGAGCCCGATTTCGAATCAGCCGTCGATTGTCTCATGCTGTCGCGGATTCTGAAGGGCCCGGCAGCCTCGGTGAAGGTGCCCAACCTGATTGCCGATTACAATGTCGAGGCGGTGTCGAAGCTGCTCACGGTCCTCGATGCGCGCCCCACTCTGATCCGGGTCGAATTCGATGCCGAAGACCCCGAGCTCGGCGACATCAAACCGGCCGCCGTCTACCGCATCCTCGATCGCGACCCGGCCTCCGTCGCAAATGCCGATCTTTGTCCCGAGAACATCGCACACATTGTGGGCGAGGTGATCATATTCGATCGCGAGGAAGGTGGGGCGGCGGCGAAAGCGGCGATTACCGTCTACGGCGCCCAGCGCCTCGAGCTCGCGCGGGCCGAGTTCACTGCGGCGGCGGGAGATCTGGCTAAGCCGCAGGGAGACACCCGGGAGCACGGGTTCTTGTCGTCTGAGCATCTGCCGCTGATTCAGGACTGGCATTTCCCGGCCGACCTGCCGCTCGCACGCCTCAACGATCTGCGCCGCGCCTATGCGAGGCGCGTCGTCGACGAAGTCTGGCCCACCGTTGCGCAAGAAGCGCTCGGGGGCAAAACGCCCCTCGAGGCCGCCCAGTCTCCGGAATTGAAGATGGCTCTGGCCGCGTCGGTCGTCGAGCTCGATGTGTTCTGCGAGAAGAATTCCATTCCCTTCGATCCGGCGGCTGTTCGCGCCCGGCTGGGATTGCCCGCCGTCGTGCCGACCGATCCCTCAAGCGACCCGTTATTTTCCGGTCGGTCGGCGTCGCTGCTGGCGCTGCGGCACTGTGCGATCCAGAAGCTGTCCGACGCCGACCTGGCGCTGACGGCCGAGCACGCAATGGTGATCGGGCATTCCGGGCTTTGCTGTGCGCTGCTCACCGAGGCCCTTGATCGCCCGTCGCTGCACGGCAAGTTCGACGTGCCGCGCACGTGCATGTTCCTGTCGAGAATCTTCGCGCGGCGGCTCGAAATTGATTCGGCATTGCAGTGGGCGGCCCGCGGGAAAGAAGCGGCGATCGCCCAGAAGCTGCCCCTCAACGAAGTCGCGCTCTGGGAAATTCACGAGTTGATGCTGCGCTCGCAGCATGCCGACGACCCCCGCGTCGCCGAAATCGCCTCCCGTTTGTGGAACTACTACGTCCCCAAACTTCCTGAAGTCCGGGACATGATCGCGGGAATCCTCGAAGAACTGGCACTTCCCGGTCTGTGGAACGACCCCGTTCAGCCGATCGGCGCCGGACAGCCGCTGGCGTCGTCGGCCGTCGGCGGGCAGGGGCTGTGGACTCCGGAATCCGAACAACCGGCAGGTCAGCCCTCCAAACTCTGGTTGCCGGGCCAGGAATGACCGACACGACGTTCGCCAGTCGCGAAGCGGTGATGGGTCGTGCGATCGAGCTGGCCCGCCGCGGCGTCGGACTGGTCGAACCGAATCCGGCCGTCGGGGCCGTGGTCGTCGACGACAGCCTGCATCTCGTCGGCGAAGGCTGGCACGAGAAATTCGGCGGGCCGCACGCCGAAGTTGCCGCCATCGCCCGGGCCGGCGCTGCATGTGCTGGCGGAACGCTGTACGTCACGCTCGAGCCGTGCTGTCACGTCGGAAAGACGCCGCCGTGCGTCGACGCCGTGATCGCGGCGGGACTGCGGCGCGTCGTCGTCGCGATGGTCGACCCGTTTCCGCAGGTCGCCGGGAAAGGCATCCAGAAGCTGCGCGAGGCCGGCATCGACGTGGAGGTGGGCCTGCTGGAATCGCAGGCCCGGCGATTGACGGCGCCGTTCCGCAAGCTCGTCGAGCGGGGGATTCCGTATGTGCACGCCAAGTGGGCCATGACGCTCGACGGCAAGATCGCCTCGCCCGCCGGCGACTCGAAATGGATTTCGCACGAGGCCTCGCGGGCCCGCGTTCATGCGCTGCGCGGACGGATGGACGCGATCCTGGTCGGCATCGGGACGGCGCTCGCCGACGATCCGCTGCTGACGGCGCGGCCGGCCGGACCGCGCGTCGCGACGCGCGTGGTGCTCGACAGCCGTGCCCGGCTGCCGATCGATTCGCAGCTCGTGCGCACAGTCGACCAGGCGCCGCTCGTCGTGGCGGTTGGATCGGCGGCCCCGGCGGAACGCATCGCGGCGCTCGAGTCGCGGGGTGTGGAAGTGCTCAGGCCGTCAAACCGGCCTCCTGCCGCCACGGATCGCCCGGAACTGCGCGAAACTCTGCTGGAACTGGGCCGTCGCCAGATGACGAACCTGCTTGTCGAAGGAGGCGGTGAGATCCTGGGATCGTTTTTCGACGGTCAGTTCATTGACGAAGTGCACGTGTTTCTGGCCCCCAAGCTGCTGGGGGGCGCCGCCTCGAAATCGCCGGTCGCCGGCGAAGGCCGGTCTGCCCTGCCGATTCTCCCCGACTTCGAATCCCTGGAAGTCGAAGCCGTCGCCGGCGACATCTACCTGCACGGCCCGTTGCGCTCGTAGAGGCGGTACTACGAGCGTTGCGACACCCACATATCAGCCAGCGCGAGCACGAGCAGCCCGACGCTGATCACGGCATTCACGTGGAAGAACGCCAGGTTGACGCGCGCCAGGTCGTCGGGGCGGACCAGCCAGTGTTCGTAGGCCAAGAGGCAAGCCACGACAGCGACGCCGGCGGCGAAGACCCAGCCCAGCTCGGCCTGCTGCCACAGGCCCGCCAGGCACACCAGCATCGCTGCGTGGCTCACGAGCGCCAGCTTCAGCGCCCGGGGCACGCCGATTCGCGCAGGGATGCTGAATAGCCCCCGATCGCGGTCGAACGCCACGTCCTGGCAGGCGTAGATGATGTCGAAGCCGCCCACCCAGAAAAACACCGCGGCCGCCAGGAGGGCAGGGGGCCACGCCACCTCGCCGCGCAGGGCAATCCACGCGGCGATTGGCGACAGGCTGAGGGCCGCCCCCAGCCAGTAATGGCACAGCGACGTGAACCGCTTGGCGTACGAATACCCGCACAGAAACGCCAGCACGGGGAGCGCCAGATACAGCGGCCAGCGATTCGGAAGGAACAGCAGTGTCGAGGCCACGAACGCGGCGGTACAGAACGCGCTGAACGCCACGACGCTGGCGACGCTCAAGAGGCCCGCCGGCAAGTGTCGTCCTGCCGTCCGCGGGTTGGAAGCGTCGAGCCGCCGGTCGGCCAAGCGGTTAAACGCCATCGCCGTCGAGCGTGCGAAGACCATGCACAGCACAATTCCGGCGAGGTCCTGCGCGCGAAACGGAATTCCCTCGCGCGCGTTCTGCCGCCACGCCAGGCATGCCGCCAGCAGCGCAAACGGCAGCGCGAACAGCGTATGGCTGAAGCGGATCATCTCCAGGATGTGCCGCAGTTTCTGCAACATGAAGATTCAGACCCGATGACACGAACACGAAACAAATCGATCCACAGACTTCACCGATTTTCGCAGGCCGTCTTAACGGTATTTACCGGGCGCCTGGGTGAATCGGTTTGGTCTGTGGATCGTGAACAGATCGCAATTTCCGCGGTGCCTCATTTCTTCTTGGCGACACCCAGCTCTTCGAGCTTCTTGGCGACGTCTTCGCCGTGTGTTTCCGTCTTGACGGTCTTGTCGATCGCCTTCACGACGCCGTCTTTATCAATGTAAAACGTCCACCGCAGCGAGACCTTCCGCTCGGGATTGAACACGCCGTACGCTTTGGCGACGTCGGTGGTGGGGTCGCTGAGGATCGGGTAGTCGAGACTCAGGCTCTCGGCAAACCTGGTGTTTTCTTCGGGCGTGTCGCAACTGGCGGTGAAGTAGGCGACTTCGTACTTGCGGATCTTCTCGCCGTTCTCGCGCATCGACTTGCATTCTTTCGTGCATCCGCCGGTGAACGCTTTGGGAAACCAGGCGATGACGACCGCCTGCTTGCCGGCGAACTGCTTGAGCGAATACTCCTTGCCGTCGGATGCCTTGAGTTTGAAATCAGGCGCCTTGTCCCCTTCTTTGAGCACGGGCTTGTCCTCCGCATGCGCCGTCGCCAGGGCCAGCATCAGCCCCGCGACGGCCAGAAATTGAATGGTTTTCATGATCGAGCTCCCTGGTGCATTAGAAATTGCCGTGAATTCGGAACCGGGCGCCATTTTAGGAGGGTGTGCGTCGAATCTCAAAGAATCCGGGAAAATCAGCGGCGATCAGGTTCCGATCAATCCCGCTGGAACCTTACAGTTTCGTAATATTATGCGAGATTCTTACGGGACCGTAATCGGCTGCATGTTCTACTCGCCCGACTCGAAACACTGGTCAGTCGCGTGCGGCCTGTACGAACAGGCTGCGTGGTGGCTGCCGGCGTAACGATCGCGGCCGTTTCTTGTTGTTTTCCGACCGACTTTCCGCCATAACGGATTGGTCGCGGAAACAATGGAGAAACGATGTCAGCCAGCTCAGGCCCTGAGCAGACGCCGGTTGCCGGCGCGACTCCCGCAGAGCCAGATTCGGTCGGCCTCCACGATCTGCCGGCGACAGTGGTCTATTCCGGCGCGACGGCAGACCAGTCGACGGCGCCCGATCAGCCCGACGAAGGAACGCTCGCCGCTGGAGCGCTGCTCAAGCACTTTCGCATCGTGCGCCTGCTGGGCCGCGGCGGCATGGGGGACGTCTACGAGGCGCACGACGAATCGCTCGAGCGCACCGTGGCGATCAAGATCATCCGCGCCGCGGGTGACATTTCCCCCGCCGATCACGCCCGGCTGATTCACGAGGCGCGGTCGCAGGCGCGGCTCAATCACCCGCACGTCGTGCAGATCTATTACGTCGGCCTCGAGCCCGAGTGCCCGTTCCTGGCGATGGAGATCGTGCGCGGCACGACGCTGGCCGAGAGGATCAGCCAGCGCGTGCTGACGCCGCGAGAGATCGTGCGAATTTCCATACAGATCACCGAGGCGCTGCGCCGCGCCGCCGAAATGGGGATCGTGCACGCCGACATCAAGCCCGGCAACATCCTGCTGGACGAAGCCGGCATCGCCAAGCTCTCGGATTTCGGCCTCGCGCAGCGGAACACGGCCGCTGGCCAGCGGTATGTGGGCCTGACCGGCACGCCGCGCTACATGGCGCCCGAGCTTTTGACCGGTGGCCGGAATTCGATCGCCAGCGACATGTACGCGCTGGGGATCACCCTGTACGAGCTGACGCTGGGGCGCTATCCCTACAGCCAGACCGTGACGACGATGCAGGAGCAACTCGACCTGCACCGCTCGGCGGACGTCGAATTCCCGCACCACTGGCCCGACGACGTGCCGCGCGGCTGGAAAGAAGTGCTCGCCCGGCTGCTGGCAAAACAGCCTGAGCAGCGCTATGCCGATTACAGTCAGTTGCATGGTGACATTCGCAAATTGCAGCCGACGGCACGCTTGCCTGCTGCGATTGTGCCGCGCGCCGAGGCTTGGCTGATCGACATGGTGCTGGTGCTGGTGGTGCTGGGCGTGTCTGTGCTTTCCGAATGGGCGCTGAGGTTTGTCCACCTCGGCTTGTCAGAGACGGTCGCATCGGGACTGGCGCATTTCGCGGCCAACGTGATTCAGGCTGGAGTGTTCTTTTTGTTGATCCTGGCGTACGGCCGATTCAAAACAACGCCGGGGAAACGGTTGTTTCAGCTTTCCATTGCCGACGTGCACGGACTGCCGTGTACGCCGATGCGCCTGATGCTGCGCCTGCCCCTGGCTCTGTTCCCGATCTCACTCGGCATCGTGCTCGATTTTTTCGACCGTCTGACTGTGAGTTTGTCCTTATGGCTGGTGGGAGGAGGGCTGGTCGTTTCGGCGCTGTGGCTGGTCTTGAACCTCTCGTCGATGGTGATCGACAAACAGCGCCTCGCGCTGCACGACCGCCTGCTGGGAACGCGGGCCGTGGTCGACCACGCCCGCTGACTCTGCACGAAGAACTGTATCACCGTGGCGTTCTGCCGCCAGTCTCGCATTGCACGGCGGTGGCGGTCGGCAAGCCCGAGACCAGCGGCGATGCGACGTTCGTCGGCCAGACATGGGCGAGTACTCCTTGCCCGCTCTTCGTTGCGGGGGTATGCTTCGAATACAGTTGTTCGTCCGGCCTCCACTGCCTTCCTGATCCCTCATTTCCGCCAAGGCACGCCGCGCATGTTGTTCACCTGGGCCGTGGCCCTGCTCATTCCGATGGTGGCGGAGCCGGCTGACGAAGCCGTGGCGGCGGCCTATCTCAAAGACGTTCGGCCGGTGCTCGAACGGCGCTGCTTTGCCTGCCACGGGACGGTGCACCAGAAGGCCGGCCTGCGGCTCGATACGGCAAAATCGATTCGCGCCGGCGGAGATTCCGGCCCGGCGGTTGTACCCAAAGATTCTCAGGCCAGCCTGATGATCGAAAAGGTCACCGAGCCTGATCCGAAGCTCCGCATGCCTCCCGAGGGGGAGCCGCTGACAGAGGCCGAGATTGCCGCGCTGCGTGCGTGGATCGCGGCGGGGGCCGCAGCGCCGGAAGGCGAAAAACCGCAAAAGGACCCGCGCGACCATTGGGCGTATCGTCCACCGGTCCGGCCGGCGATTCCGGCCAGCGCGCCGGACGTCTCCAACCCGATCGACGCTTTCTTAAGTGCGAAACGCGGATCAAAGAACCTGAAGGCGAGCCCGCCGGTTTCGAAGGACCTCTGGCTGCGCCGGGTCGCCATCGACCTGGTCGGCTTGCCCCCGACGCGGAACGAGTTGCAGGCGTTTCGCGCCGATCGTTCGGACGAAGCCTGTGACGTGGCGGTCGACCGTCTGTTGGCCAGTCCCGCGCATGGCGAGCGCTGGGCCCGGCACTGGATGGACGTGTGGCGCTACTGCGACGGGTACGGGCGCGGGGAAGAGCTGCTGTTCAGCCACCATCATATCTGGCGCTGGCGCGACTGGATCATCGAATCGCTGAACGCGGGGACGGGCTACGACCAGATGGTCGTCGCCATGCTCGCCGGCGACGAAGTCGCCCCCGAAGATCCCGGCACCTTGCGGGCGACCGGCTTTCTCGCCCGCAACTGGGAATTATTCAATCGGCACAAATGGCTTGATACGACGCTCGAGCACACGTCACGCGCCTTTCTGGGCGTCACGATTCAGTGTGCCCGCTGTCACGATCACAAGTTCGACCCGATCGCCCAGGACGACTATTTCCGCATGCGGGCCGTGTTTGAGCCGTACCAGATCCGTATCGATCGCGTTCCCGGCCAGCCCGACCGCGTCAAAGACGGCCTGGTGCGGGCGTTCGATGATTTTCACAACACGCCGACGCACGTATTCATCCGTGGAGACGAAACCCGGCCCGACACGAACCGTGCCGTGCTGGCGGGCACGCCGGCGGCTCTGGGGGGAACATTCGCCGTGCAACCGATTGCATTGCCGGTTTCAGCTTACAATCCCGATAAGAAAGCGTTCGTGATTGACGAAGCGCGCGCCAGCGCCGACCGCGCGGCGGCGGCTGCTTCCGAGGGACATAAGACGGCCCGCGCTGCGCTCGAAAAGTCGGTGCAGGCGCAAACCGCGGCTGAAATTGCCTGGCGGCAGACTGAAGAGGAGTTGCACTCGGCGACGAAGCCCGAAGACCAGGCCGCCGCGCGCGCGGCGGCGATCGCCGCAACCGAGAAAAGGGCGCGGGCCCGGCGCGCGGTGATCGATGCACCGGCGGCGCTACACCGGGCAGAAGCTGCACAGGTCGCAGCCGAAGCGGCCCGCGACTCGCTCGCGGCGGTGCTGGCGGTCGAGCACCTTGAAGACAAAGGAGAAAAAGAGACCAGCCCCGCCGTCTGGTCCGACGCGGCGCGCCAGGCGGTGGCTTGCCAGCGCAGGCAGGCCGTGGCCGACGCGATCGTCGCAGAAATTGCTGCTCGACAGGCGGTCGAACAGGCGAGCACGGCGGTCGACGGGTTGATTGCCGCGGCAACCGATCCCAAAGACGAATCGCTCAAAAGCGCGCTGGCCAAAGCCACTGCCGCGCTGGTCGATGCCCACGCGAAGCTGGCCGCGGCGGGCAAGCAGCGAACCGCGGCAGGAGCCGAGTGCGGGCAGCCGCTGTCGACCGAATACAGACCCCGCGCTCTGGAATTCCCGCGGGCCAAAATCGCGTTCCGCGATGTTCCCAGCACGGCCCCCTACGCGCGGACGAGCACCGGTCGCCGGCTGGCGCTGGCCCGCTGGATCACCGACAACCGCAATCCGCTCACGGCGCGGGTCGCGGTCAACCACATCTGGATGCGGCATTTTGGCGAGCCGCTGGCGGGTTCGGCCTTCGATTTCGGTCTCCGCACGCCGCGTTCCGTGCATCACGAATTGCTCGACTGGCTGGCGGTCGAGTTCATGGAGTCGGGCTGGAACATGAAACATCTGCACAAGCTGATCGTGACGTCTCAGGCGTATCGCATGCAGTCGTCGCCCGTCGCGGCCGACGACCCCAACCGGACGATTGATCCCGACAACAAGTATTTCTGGCGGATGAACCCGCGGCGGATGGAAGGTGAAGTGATCCGCGACAGCCTGCTGCACCTGGCGGGCCGGCTCGATTCGGTGCGGGGCGGTCCGGCACTTCCGGTGGCGGCGGCCGAAGAGGGGCTGCGGCGGACTGTTTACTATCACCACGCCCGCGACGACCGGATGCTGTTTCTGACGATGTTCGACGCGCCCAGCGTCGAAGAGTGTTACCGCCGCCACGAGACGATCGTGCCGCAGCAGGCGCTGGCCCTCTCGAACAGCAAGCTGGCGTTCGATCGTGCCGATGACATCGCGCGGGCGATGTCTGCGCAGGTCTGCGACGATTCGTCAGCCGATTTCGTCGTCGCGGCGTTTGAACACCTGCTCGGGCGATCGCCGACCGACGCCGAGCGCACCGCAGCGATCGAAGGACTGGAGAGCCTGACAGCAATCGAGGGGACTGAAGCAGCAGCCGCCGACGCCCAGACCGCGGCCGCGAAGGCGAGTGCCGCCGGCGGCACACAGGCTCCCGCGCAGAGCAGCGCCACGCGACGCGACCGGGCCCGCGCGGCGTTCATTCACGTGCTGCTGAACCACAACGACTTCGTAACGATCAGGTGATCGACAACATGTCAGACCATTCGAATTGCTGCCCCGGCCTGCCGCGCCGCTCGTTCCTCACGTCGACGGGAATGGGCCTGGCAGGCGTGGCGCTGCAGGCGCTGCTGCAGCGCGAAGGAATGGCGGGGGCCGCCGACGAATCGGAGCCGGACTGGGCGCCTCCCGATGGCCGGCCGCACCGTGCGCCGCG
>JACQFH010000365.1 GCA_016200145.1 Planctomycetia bacterium
CGGGGCGTCAAACCATTCGAGATCAACGACGAGTGGTACTATCACATGCGATTTCGGGAAGACATGGAGAACGTGAAGCCGATCCTGACGGCGGTACCGCCAGCCAGCACGCTCGACCGGCCCGATGGCCCGCATAGCGGCAACCCGGCAGTGCGCGCCAAAGTCGGACAGCCGCAACATGTCGCCTGGGTCGTCGAACGTGAAGACGGCGGCCGCGGCTTCGGTTTTACCGGTGGCCACGTCCATAGGAACTGGGCGGACCCCAATTTCCGCAAGCTGGTCCTGAATGCGCTCCTCTGGACGGCGAAGGCCGAAGTCCCAAAGGACGGCGTCGCCTCGAACGTCACCCCCGAAGACGTCGAAGCTAATCTAGATCCAAAAAAGTAGGTCAGGCGCTTTCCAGCCTGACAGCGCTGGGCTCACGTCAAGAACTGCGGGCTGATGGCCAACAGCGTGAGCGTGCGCTCGATAATTCGTCGCCGAACTTGGGGCCGGTGGCGCTTCCTATTGACCGACCGCAGATTGCCGTCAGGCTGGAAAGCCCGACCTACTTTCGTCACGCTGGAAAGCCTGATCTACCGAGTGAACCACAGCGCGGCGGCGTAGAGAGCGGCGGCGGCGATGACGGCAAAGGCCACGCTCCAGGCGGCCCAGCGTGCAGTCCGCTTCGAGATGGCTGGCGTCGTCACGTCGTATTCAATGTGGAAATGGTGCTGGCACGCCAGCGACAGGCGGTCGCCCGGGTTCAGCACCTGGTCCGACGCCGTCCGGCCGTTCACCTGAATTCCGTTCTTGCTCCCCAGATCGAGCACCCGCCAGTGCGTGCCGTCGAACTGCAATTCGCAGTGCTTGCCCGAAACCAGCCCCGAGAGCACCTGAATGTCGCAATCGGCGTCGCGGCCGATGATAATCTGGTTCTTCGTGAGTGGAAATGCCGGTCCCCCGTTGAGCGGAACGAGTTCTGGCCCTGACGGCGGCACATCGGGCACGAGATCGGTGCGCGACAGGCCCGAATCGACCGCAGGTCCGGCAAACGGCGCGGCCAGCGAGACCGATTGGGAGTTGCCGCGCGACGACGGCGAAACCGCCGTGTCGGCTGAGGCCTGCGGCAGCCGCTTCGTCGATGCGCTTTGCAGGCCGTTCCGCGACAGGTTCGAAGTGACGCTGGAACCGCCGCGCGAGCTGCTGCCCGTTCCGCGCTGCCCGGCGAATCGCCGGCGGGCCATCTTCGCGCGCCACGCCAGCATCTTCGGAAAGTCGAATTCCACCGGCAGGCGCTTCGCAAACGGCGCGAGCGCCGCGGCCACCTGGGCCATCGTCTGATAGCGGTCGTCGGGGCGCTTCGCCATCATCTTCGCGACGACGGCCGCGAGGCCCACCGGAACGTCGGGCGCCAGGTCGCAGATCGGCGGCGCCGGCTGGTAACGATGTCCCGCCAGCTTGTCGGTGGTCGACGGCATCGGGAACGGAAGCTTCCCGGTGAGGGCTACGTACAGCGTGCATCCCAGACTGTAAATGTCAGCCCGCCGGTCGATTGCAAAGCTGTCGACTGATTGTTCGGGGGCGATGTAGTCAGCCGTTCCCAGGCAGTTATGGCCGAAGATCATTGCCAGCGAAAACTCATCGGCGTCTTCGTCTTTGCGCGCGTCGAGCAGCGCCAGGCCGAAGTCGAGAATCTTGATCGCGCCGCTCGCGTCGACCAGCAGGTTACCGGGCTTCACGTCGCGATGGACAAGGCCCGCCTGGTGGGCGTGTTCCAGGCCGTCGGCGGTCTGCCGGGCAAAATCAGCCGCCTGCTCCCAGGGAATCGGCCCCTTCAGGTTGATGAGCTCTTCGAGGTTGATTCCGGGAACGAATTCCATGACGAGGTACGAAGTCTCGCCAAAGACGTCGTCGGTCTGTTTGATCTCGAACGTGCGGATGACAGCCGGGTGGGAAAGCTTCTTGCCGGCCCGCGCCTCGATCTTCAGCCGCGTCAGCATCCCCGCGTCGGTCTTGTGCTTGTCGGAGATGACTTTGAGGGCCACACGCCGTCCGGTTTCAAGGTCCTCAGCCAGGTACAAGCAGGCCATGCCCCCTGCCCCCAGGATTTCGAGAACCTTGTAATGATCGATGAAGAATCCGCGGAACTTGCCTTCGAGAATTCGCTCGGCCTGGAAGCGCGTCAGCAGCCTGGAATTGAGAAACGCCTTCGCCAGATCTTTGGCGGGCGCATCAGGCGGCAGGGCGAACCGTTCCAAGGCCGAAGCGATCTGCTCGGGCGGCAAGAGGCCGCTCTTTTCGAGCAGCGCAGC
>JACQFH010000384.1 GCA_016200145.1 Planctomycetia bacterium
CCTGCCCGCCACCGATGATCACACAGTAGGGCTGCCTGGCATAACCCAGCTCCGCTTCTTCCTGCGTTTTTCGCTCGAGCCAGGTCTGCCGATCTTTGACGAGACCATGATGTACACCAGCCGCGCGCGTCGGCCCCTTCTTCTCTTCGAAGCCCTTGAGCTCGGTCATCGTCGTCAGCAGAGTCCAGCATTTCCCGTCTTTCAGACGCAGGTAGCCTTTCCCCCGCGCGGCGGCCGTCTCAAACGTAAACCAGCCTGCGGTCACGCCGTTCTCAACGGTGACCTCTCCGTCGATCTGCCAGGCACTGGGTCGCGCGTCAGCAAGCGTCGCGGCCAGCATGGCCTGGATTTCGTCTTTCCCCTCCAGCGTCTTGATATTCCAGGTGAACGCAACGAGATCGCGCCAGTAACACTCGTCGGCAAACAGATTCGCCGCCCCGGCCAGGTCATTCCGCTCGAGCGCGGCGCCAAATCGCGCCAGCCAGTCGGCAACCTGTTGTGTCAGGGCATTCGGACGTTCTGTCATGCTTCGTTCCCATGTCGAGACGTATGCCGCAAGCCAGCGAGGAATGCGCTCCAGTCTCCGCAGTCAAGAGTTGCTCCGCAAGCGAGTCGTTTAACCGGACCCGTCAGGGGAGCGCGTATCGCCGGCTGCTGGGCACACACCATGTTAATTGGCACTGGCTGTGATGGCCGTGCCGAGTCGCTCGGAACCCCTCGACGCGCGCTCCCCTTGCGGGTCGCGGTTAAGCGAAATCGGTCTGCTGCGATCGCGACATCCGCAGAAACTCACCCTCCCCGGACCGGCGAATTCAGCCGCCGGCGACTTGACCATTTCCCGGGGGGCCGATAAATTGGCTGTTTCGGTAAATTCCACGCCGCAGGGACCGGTTCCAGCGAACCGCCGGCTCGACGTTTGGGCGCCCGCGGAGGTTCGTTTCCAGGGAACTGGCGTTCCCGTTCAGGTTTGTGCTAAATGCCTACGATCAATCAGCTTGTGCGGAAACCCCGCCGAGTGCAGAAGTCGAAATCCAAGACCCCCGTGCTGGACGGCTGCCCGCAGAAGCGCGGCGTCTGCCTGCAGGTGAAAACCGTCACCCCCAAGAAGCCCAACTCGGCCCTGCGAAAAGTGGCCCGCGTCCGGCTTTCGAACGGAAAAGAAATCACGGCGTACATTCCGGGCGAAGGCCACAACCTGCAGGAACACTCGATCGTTCTCGTCCGCGGCGGCCGCGTCCGTGACCTGCCCGGCGTGCGTTATAAGATCATTCGCGGCGTGCTCGATACCCTGGGCGTCGCCGACCGCAAACAGGCCCGCAGCCGCTACGGCGCGAAGCAAGCCAAGAAATAGTCGCGCGTAACAGACGTTCGGTTGCATCATCGCGATATGACGACTGACGAAAACCGAATGTCTAATGAAATCCGAAATCCCAATTCCGAAATACACGATAGCACAGGCGTCTATCACGAGGTTTTGATTTATGGCTCAGCGTATGACGGCGAGTTCTTCTCAGTTGAAGCCCGATCCGAAGTATCATTCGATTCTGGCGTCGAAGTTCATTAACTGCCTGATGAGCAGCGGCAAGAAGACGACCGCCCAGCGCGTCTTCTACGGTGCGATGGACATGATCGTCGAGAAGATCAGCGACCACCCGCCGATCGACGTGTTTCACGCCGCCGTCGACAACGTCAAACCCTCGATTGAAGTCCGCTCGCGTCGAGTCGGCGGCGCCAACTACCAGGTGCCGACGCAGGTCAATTCCCGCCGGCAGCAGGCCCTGGCCATCCGCTGGATCCTGGAAGCGTGCCGCGAAAAGAAGGGTCGGCCCATGCACCTGCTTCTGGCCGAAGAGCTGATGGCCGCTTACAAGCGGGAAGGCGCCGCGATGACCAAGCGCGACAACGTGCACCGCATGGCCGACGCGAACAAGGCCTTCGCCCACTTCGCCTGGTAGCGCCGTCCCGTGCCGACCGACGTTGAGAAAATCCGGAACATCGGCATCATTGCCCACATCGACGCGGGCAAGACGACCACCACCGAACGCATCCTGTTCTACGCCGGCGCGTCGCATCGCATGGGCGATGTCGACGACGGCACGACGATTACCGACTTCGATCCTGAAGAGCAGCAGCGCGGGATCACGATCTACTCCGCTGCCATCACCTGCCGCTGGCGCGACTGGCAGATCAACATCATCGACACCCCCGGCCACGTCGATTTTACGGCCGAGGTCGAACGCTCGCTGCGCGTTCTCGACGGCGGCATCGTCGTCTTTTCTGCGCGGGAAGGGGTCGAAGCCCAGAGCGAAACCGTCTGGCGGCAGGCCAACAGGTACGGCGTTCCGCGGATCTGTTTCATCAACAAGATGGACCGCATCGGCGCCGATTTCCAACGGACGTTCGAACAGATCAAAGTGCGCCTCGCGGCCAACCCCGTGGCCATCTTCCTGCCGATCGGCGCGGGGTCGCCTCCCGATCCGCAGGCCTTCCGCGGGATCATCGACCTGATCGAAATGCAGGCGATCTACTTCGACGAATCTTCGCAGGGGTCGAAATTCGACGTTCGGGAGATCCCCGAAGATCACCAGGAGCTGGCCGGCGAATGGCGGGCCAAACTCCTCGAGCAGGTGGCCCTGCTCGACGACGCCGTGTTCGCGAAATACATCGAAGAACAGCCGATCGACGCGGCCGACATCCGCCGCCTGCTCCGCGTGGGAACGCTGCAGCGCGTGTTGCAGCCGGTGCTGTGCGGATCGTCACTCAAGCATATTGGCGTCCAGCCGCTGCTCGACGCCGTGGGCGCCTTCCTTCCCAGCCCGCTCGAACGCCCGCCGGTTCAGGGCCTCAATCCCAACGCCAAAAAAGAGACGATCGAGACCCGCAAGTGTTCCACGAAGGACCCGTTCTGCGGTCTGGTATTCAAGATCGTGGCGGACCCGCACGGCGACCTGTGCTTTGTCCGCGTGTATTCTGGGGTGCTCAAGAGTCGGTCGCGGCCGCTCAACCCGCGCCTGGGCAAGAAAGAGATGGTCAGCCAGCTCTGGCACATCCAGGCCGACCGGCGGGAAAAGCTCGAGACCGACGCCGTTGACGCAGGCGAAATCGTGGGCATCACGGGGATCAAAGATTCGGCCACGGGCGACACGCTCTGCGAGGCCAATCACCCCATCGCGCTCGAGAGCATCGTGTTTCCCGAACCGGTGATCTCGATGGCCGTCGAGCCCGAGTCGAGCGCCGATCGCCGCAAGCTGGCCGAAACGCTGCAGATGCTTTCGCGCCAGGATCCGACGTTCCGCGCAACCGTCAACGAAGAGACGGGCCAGACTCTGATCAGCGGCATGGGAGAATTGCACCTGGAAGTCATTCAGCACCGCATGCAGCGGGACTTCAAACTCAACGTGCGCGTGCATCGCCCGCGCGTCAGCTACCGCGAGACGATCAAGAAGACGCAGACCGCCGTCGGCGAGTTTTCGCGGCACGTCGCCGGCGTCACGCAGTTCGCGCGCGTGCAATTGAAGCTCGAGCCACAGCCCTCAAGCGACGCCGTGGTCGTCAAAAATGAAGTCAAGCCAGACGCGCTCCCCCCGGGGATGCTGGCGCTCGTCGAGCAGGAGGTCCGCGACACGGCCCAAGGGGCCGGCCTCGTGGGTTACCCTCTGATCCAGGTGAAATTCACGATTCAGTCGGTGGAGCATTCCGAGCTCGAGAACCCCGAGGCCGCGTTCCAGAAGGCGGCGGGCGAGGCCGTGCATCGCGGCGTCAGCGAAGCCGGCGACGTGCTCCTCGAACCGATCATGAAGCTCGAGGTCGTCACTCCCGACGAGTTCCTGGGGAACATTCATTCCGACTTGATGTCGCGGCGGGCGATGATCGTAGGGACCGACCAGCGCGGCGATCTGCAGGTGATTTCGGCCGAGGTGCCGCTGGCGAAGATGTTCGGCTATTCAACCGACGTTCGCAGCCTGTCACAGGGCCGCGCCTCGTACTCGATGGAACCCCTTAAATACGCCGAAGCCCCCCCGGAGGTCCTGAAAGAAATGACGGGGGAGTAACTCCGTCGGCCATACGAGCGGCAGGTGCGGGGAGAGAAGACAAGGAGAGAGGGAGACAAGGAGAAAAGTAATCGACAGGTATCTGTACGTCTCTTCTCCTTGTCTCCGTGTCTCCCCCTCTCCTTGTCTTCGTTCCCGGAACTCAGCGGTCTCCCTTGAAGCGGACTCACCGGACCCAATTCAGCATCCCGTGCATGTCCTCCGTGACTTGCCGGAACTGGGGGGCCACGTCGAACTGGTCCCAGTTGTCGTGCGGTTTTTCGAAGAGCACAGCCGGCGGCGGCTCGGGATCCGGATTTCCGTCTCCCGGTTCGGCATAGAAGAAGTCGACTGTGCGCAGGCCCCATTCCAATCGCCCCGATCCCATCCAGGCAACGTCGCGCAGCGCTGCGACTTCGTTGCGAATCAGCGACAGCAGGCTGCGCCCCCGGCCGACTGGCTCTTGTCCCTCCGTGTATTGCGAATCAGCCGGATCAGAAAACCAATCCAGCAGAGTCGGCGCCACGTCGATCGTCTGCACGATGGCCTGCCGCCGTGTGCCCTCCTGATCGGTGCCCGGCACCCGCAAGAACAGAGGCGCGTGGACACTCTCGGCCCGCAGCGGCGAGCGCTCATCCGCGATTCGGCCGTGTTCCCCGAGCGCCTGCCCCGCGCCGGCCGTCACGATCAACAGCGCCCCGTTCCATTCTGGCGATGTCTCCAGGATCTGTAGCAGCTTTCCCAGCCAGCGGTCGAGCAGCGTCACGTACGCCGCATACATCGCCGCGCCGTATCGCCAGTCAAGCGATTCGTCGACGCCCACAGGAGCCGGTTCTTCTTCGGTGTCTTCGCGGTCGGGGGTCTCTTCGCCTTCGGGCGCGTCGTCGGCCGAGGGTTCGTCCGGCTCTCGCCGGCTCTCGCCCTGCGAAGCCAGGCCGAACTCTTCGAGATACAGCTCGCCGAACGCGCGGGGCGGAATCCACGGCGCCGGAACCCCGCGCGACTTGATCCACAGCACGGCCGGCTGCGTCGTGCAAGCGCCCGACTTGAGCCATCGTTCGACCTCGCGCACCGTGCGGGCGAACGGCGTGTCCTGCTCGGCGACTTCGAAACCGTCGGTCCCCCGCGCCGTCACGATGCGGCCAAACGGGGGCGCGACGGTCGTGTCGTCGCGGCCGTCTGATTCGACAATCAGTTGTGTCGCGATTCCGCGGGCGTGCAGGTCGTCGATCCAGGTGGGACACGCGCGCTGCTGCTCTTCGTCGAGCGGAAACTGCACGGCGCCAGTCCACCAGGCGTGATTGGCCGCGGTGGGATCGATGTTCTCGGCGAAGTGCTGATCGAACACGACGGCCTGCGTCGCCAGCCGGTCGAGGTTCGGCGTTTCGATCCAGTCGTTGCCGTAGCAGCCGATGAACCCGATGTGCCAGCGGTCAAAGCTGATGACGACGGCGCGGGGGGGGATTTTGGATTTCGGATCTCGGATTTCGGAATGCACCACTACACAGTCGCCGGCAAGACCATGAGCTTGAGCTTATTCGCGCAGCGGCGAATGGCGGCATCGAACGATGCCAGCACCGCGCCTTCGCGCATCGCAAGCTCAACGTAGGCGGCATCGTAAGCCGTGAGCTGGTGCCGTCGTCCGATGTCGATGATGTCATCGCTGATCTGGTGCCGCGGCGCCGCGTCCGTTCGGATCGGCAATGCCCGTACCAGCTTCACGAAAGCTGCTGAATCCTCCGCTGTCGTTCTGCCTCGGCGCTCACCCATCAGGATTCCGTTTTCCAACTCGCTCCACCAGAGAGAAGGAACGAGCAGTCCTTCTCTCTCGATGAGACGAAGCACATCCAGCGCCTGCTCGGTTTGCTTTTCCTCAAAACGCCAGGCAAGGACGACCGAAATGTCGGCAATAATGCTCAACGACGACCTGCCTCAATCAGGCTGCGAACCGTCACGCCTTTCGGAAGCCGCGTCCGGGGGAAGTTCAGTAACGATTGCACGGCACGGCTGACTTGCTCCTGCTTCGCCACCTCGCTGGGCAGAATCCGGGCAATCGGCTTGCCATGCCTGGTGACAATCACGGTTTGTCCGTGCTCGACGGCATCCAGCACTTCCGAAAGATGAGTTTTGAGCTCGTAACTTCCAATGCTTCTCAATCGGCACCCCTAGTCTGAATTTTAGACCAGAATGGCAGGTCGCTGGGCCAAAGTCAAGAAAGACCTCCCCTCCAACAGGCTGGCCACCCTCTCGACGCTCCTCGACCTCCCCAACAACCCGCGCCAGCTCACTCGCAACGTGAAAAGTATGCAAAGTACCGCAAAGCAGGTCCTGTCTGCCGGACTGACGGGGTCGAGCGGGAACCCCCGTTCGCAACGCCGACTCCTGCCGGATCTCCCGATTGATGGACGAGATTCTCAAGTTCCTGCGAATTCATTCCACGTCCGATTCATCCGCCGCGTCGTCTTTCCGTTCTTCACCACCGCCCGGGAAATCCATCGAATGCGTTCCGGCGTCCTCGGCCGACGGGGCGCCGTCGAAGTCCTGGGCGAGCTGCATCTGGGCCAGGTACAGGCGGGCATAGGGACCCATTTTGGCCAGCAGCTCCTGGTGTTTTCCCATTTCGACGACTTGTCCCCGTTCGAGCACGACCAGCCGGTCGGCCTTGCGCAGCGTGCTGAGGCGGTGAGCGATGGCGATCGTCGTGCGCCCGCGCACCAGGTTGTCGAGCGCCTCCTGGATCTGCCGCTCGGTCTGCGTGTCGACCGACGACGTGGCCTCGTCGAGGATCAGAATCCGCGGGTCGATCAGCAGGGCCCGCGCGATCGAAATCCGCTGCCGCTCGCCTCCCGACAGCGTCTGGCCCCACTCGCCCACGATCGAATCGTACCCGTCCGGAAGCTGCAGGATGAACTCGTGGGCGCGGGCCGCCCGCGCCGCGGCGATAATGTCGGCGTGCGTCGCGCGCGGTTTTCCATAAGAGATGTTCTCGGCAATCGTCCCATAGAACAGAAACGGCTCCTGCAGCACGATGCCGA
>JACQFH010000385.1 GCA_016200145.1 Planctomycetia bacterium
GGAAGACCACCAGCAGAACAAAACCAAAACCCGCGATGACCCCGGCTGCCGTCAAGACATGCGGTACGATGGTCATCCGCAGCCGCGCCATCGCCGATTCGACGACTCCCAGCAGCACGGCCACGCCCAGCACCGCAGCCGTGAAAATCAGCCAATTCGCCCAGGCGCTGCTGAAATTGAGCGGGACGGCCAGACGCACCACGAGCGCCGCGAAGACGAATTGCTTGATTGCGGCAGCCAGTTGCAGCAGGGCCAGCATCGGCCCGCTGTGATCGAGAATAATCACCTCGTGGATCATCGTGAGTTCCAGGTGCGTATTGGGATCGTCGAACGGAATCCGGCAGTTTTCGGCAAGCATCAGCAGGAACCAACTGGCGATGACGAGCAGCACCAGCACCCCCGCCCCCCCCGATTCCGCAGACAGAGAACCGCCGAACAGCTCGACCATCCGCAAGGATCCGGAGACTTTGGCCAGGATCAGCAGGCAGAAGAACATCGTCGGCTCGGCCAAACACGCGAACGAGACCTCGCGAGCGGCCCCCATGCCTTCAAACGACGAGCCCGTGTCGAGGGCTGAGAGCACCAGGAAGAACCGACCCAGGGCGAGCACATAGGCGAACAGCAGCAGATCGCCGGTGAATGAGATCGGCGTGACGGGCTGTCCCATGGGAATGAGCATCGCGGCGAACACGGTCGTCACCAGGCTGGCAACGGGCCCGAATCGAAACAGGCATGTTGTGGTTGTGCTCACGACCGAGCCTTTGTGCAGCAGTCGCCACAGGTCGTAGTACGCCTGGAACAGGGGCGGCCCCTGTCGCCCGCCAAAGAATGCCTTCGTCCGGTTGATCATCCCCTGCAACAGCGGTGGGAAGGCGATCACCATCAGCACATGTGGCACAAAGTGGATCATTTCCGGGCGCACCGTCCTAACCCCAGAACAACAGCAGGAACACCAGAATTCCGAAGACGTACACGAGATAAATCTGAACGCTCCCCTGCTGCATCACGCGGATCCAGAACAGAGTTCGCGCAAGGAAACGGAACGCCGGCAGCACGACCCGATCGAGCACGATTTCCGGCACGTGACTTTCGAATCGGGCGGCATTGGGAAAAAGTTCGGTAATCCGGGGCCAGTGGACATTCGGCCGCAGCGCCCATCCGAACAGCGTCACCAGGATTTGTGCGAACGAAGAGGCCGTGTACTGCATCCGCGGCGTCGGGGCGGAATATCCGCAGCCCCATGTTTCGGTCCAATCAAATGGCCGGGTGCGAATGCGCCAACGCAGCAATCCTGCGGCCAGCGCCAGCGACGCGAGCAACGCGATCGCCGACGTGCTGATTTGTGAGACCGGCGCCAGTTGCCCCAGCATCCCGGCGCCGATCGGCGAACCGCCGGTCCAGACGGAAACCGCGTGATCGAGAACGGGGACCACCAGCGGCGGCGCCAGCCCGATTGCCGCACAACAGACTGACAGGACTCCCATCGGCGCCAGCATCGTCCAGCGCGATTCGTGGCCGGGATGCGGCTGCGATGCTCGCGCTGTCCCCAGAAACACGACGGCGAAGACTTTCACAAAGCAGGCGACGGCCAGCGCTCCCATCAGGGCCAGCGCCGGAACGGCAAACGCCGCCGATGGATATTCCGGCCCGGTGCCCAGTCCCAGCGTTTGGAACAGACCGAGATAGATGAAGAATTCGCTGACGAATCCGTTGAGCGGGGGAAGCCCGCAAATGGCCGCCGCTCCGATGAGAAAGAACCCAGCCGTCCACGGCATCGATTTGGCCAGTCCTCCCAGGTGGTCGATCTCCCGCGTCTTTTGCGAGTGAATCACCGACCCCGCACTCAGAAACAACAGCGACTTGAACAGAGAGTGATTCCAGACGTGCAATAAACACCCGCTGAGGCCGAGAACGATCCACGTTTCTTGTCCGACTGAACGTCCCAGCACGGCCAGCGCCAGGCCAATCACGATGATTCCGATGTTCTCGATGCTGTGATACGCCAGCAGCCGCTTCAGGTCGTGCTGACCAATGGCAAAGGCCACTCCCAACACGGCCGAAACGATGCCCACTGCCAGGAGCAGGCCGCCCCACCAGACCGGCGGGTCGGGCAAGAGGGACGTGATCCGCACCAAGCCATAGATGCCCATCTTGATCAGCACTCCCGACATCATCGCCGACACGTGGCTCGGCGCCATCGCGTGGGCGCTCGGCAGCCAGAAGTGCAGCGGCATGAATCCCGCCTTCAGCCCAAATCCCGCCAGCGCCAGCAGAAATATGACGTTGGCAGCGGCGGGAGAGATCGACCCGGCGGCCAGCGGCGCCAGGTCGTAACTCCCGGTCAGACCGTACAGGACGGCGAACATGGCAAACAGGCTCAGCGTCGCGGCATGGCTGGCGGCCAGATATTGCCAGCCCGCTTCGCGCACCTCCGGATCTTCATCTTCGGTCGCGACGAGCATGAATGCGGAGACCGCCATCGCTTCCCAGCCCAACAGAAACGTTACCGAATTCCGCGCCAGCACCAGAACGGCCAGCGCGGCTGTCAGGAACCCATAAAACAACCGCAGCTTGCGACCGTTGTCGGGGTGCCCCGTCTGCTTCCAATAGTCCAGCCCGTAGACCGAGCCCAGAAGCGATATCAGAAAAATCGGGACGAGAAAGACCGCCGAAAGCGGATCGGCGGCCAGAACAATCTCAGCTTGCGGGATGGGCGACGGAAACCGCGCGATCTCTGCCGGCGGCGCAGTCAGGGCGAGTGCGGCGCCCCACAACCCGCAGATGCCGCCCGCCACTGCCAAAACCGTCGTCAGCAATTGTCCGGAACACGACTGCCGTCCAAACAGCAATCCCGGAACGGCGCTGAACCCCGTGAGCAGAATGCCGCTGAGCAATAGCCACTCGTTGCCGATCATGAGGCGCGCGCCGAGCCACTGAACAGACGGAAGTCACAGTCTCCACAGATGATGACGGCGCGATTGGCGAGAATCAACGTCAACGGGGATTCTGGCACGGCCCGCTTCAATTTGAGACGCACCGGCGCGTGCTTGGTCTGCACGCGGGGATCGAACAGGCCAAGCGCCGTTTCCAAGTCGCTCGTTCAATTGGGTCAGCCGGCCCGAAGCTTGTCTTTCAAGATCCGCACCCAGTGACTCACAACAGTCCTGATCCAGGCCGTTCGCAGTGCTGCATCAGTCGCATCACGCGCTTGATTTCTTGGCCTTCTTACGAGACGCGAATTCATGACCGGACGAACTCGTGTGGTCATCCAGACCCGTGATGACCAGCGTGCGATTTCGCTCGGCAAACTCACGCTGCAGAATGTGCAGGCGTTCCATGACCGTGTGGTCAACGAGGCGGGTTTCGGACAAGTCGAGCTGAACCGTGGCCGTGTCGCTGGCATCTTCGATCTGCCGCCTCAGTCGAATCCAATTGCTGAACACGGCCGCGTCGTGGACCGACACGACAGTGTTGTCGCGGTCGTCGCGGTTGACCGTGATCGGTGCCCGCAGCAGTGATCGCAGCGGCGCCCCGTTAAAGATATGCAGCAAGATCTTGACGGCGACCCCGATGGCAATCCCTTTCAGCAGGTCGGTCGCGAGAACTCCCAACAAAGTCACCAAAAAAATCGCCAATTGCTCTTTGCCGGTGTGATACACATGAATGAATTCTTGCGGAGACGCGAGGCGGAATCCGGTATAGACCAGCATTGCGGCCAGGGCCGCCAGTGGAATCTCGTGAACCAGTCCAGGCACGAACGCCACAAACAGGAACAGAAACAGGCCGTGATACAAATTAGCGAGACGGGTTCGGGCGCCGTTGTCGATGTTGGCTTTGCTGCGCACGATCTCGGAGATCATCGGTAGCCCGCCGATCAGCGCGCTTCCCACGTTCGCCAATCCCACGGCCAGAAGATCCCTGTCGAAGCTCGTCTTGCGTCGCCAGGGGTCGACCAGGTCGATGGCCTTGGCGCTCAGCAGCGATTCGAGGCTGCCAATCAGCGCAAACATCATCACCCATTTCCAGCCCGCTGCCGTTTGCAACCCGGAAAAGTCGGGAAGTGTGATTGCCGCGAAGATGTTCTTCGGCACGTCAACCAGGTAGTTGGGCCCCAACCCGAAGATATGCCCTCCGAACGAGTAGGTGTGCTCGTCCTCGAGATCGAACCACAACCCCAGCGGCACCGCAACCAGGATCACCCACATCGGAGCGGGAATGGCGCGGACCCAGCGTGACTTGAACATCGGCAGTCCGAACAGCAGCAACAGGCTCAACAGGCCAATCACGACGATTTCGGGGTTGCAGTTCATTATCGAATGGGGAATGTCGCGCAGCAGGAGCAGGGGTTCGCCGTGTTTCGACGGGGTGCCGACGACGGTATGAATCTGCTTGGAGATGATGATGACGCCGATGGCGGCGAGCATTCCGTGCACGACCGACGTCGGGAAGAACTCGCTGAGCACGCCCGACCGCAACAGCGAAAAAACGATCTGCAGAACACCGGCGGCGACTCCCACCCCCAGCGCCAGGCGATAAGCCTGGAAATCCGCGGCAGGATCCTCGCCCCCGGTAAAGCCGAATTCAGTGACGGCCCCCAGGGCGATGACGATCAGCCCCGCCGCCGGCCCCTTGATCGTCAGCTCCGAATTGCTGACCAGGCTGCAGACAACGCTCCCCACGATGGCCGTAAACACGCCGGCGATCGCCGGATATCCGCTCGCCAGAGAAATGCCCAGGCAGAGAGGCAGGGCGATCAGAAACACGAGAAAGCCGGAGTTCAGATCGGCCCGCCAGTTTTCCCGGAAACCGGCAATCCCAGTTTTGGGAACGTCAGCGCGGGTAGGCTTGTGATCGGTCATGGTGCAGCGCGAGCGCAGGAAAACCTAAGCCACCGCAGCGCATTCCAGCACACGATCGACTGCGACGCCGGGGTTGGTCAGCGACCCATCGTACACAGATTGCATTAAGAAGAGAGCACCGTTTTTAGTTACATTTTCTTAATGTGTGACGTGCGGCGTCCCACAATAGAACAGGGGCGGGAACGCTGTCGCGAACCCGCCCCTGTCTTCCCAGGCCGTCGTACGATTGTTGTCGTCTGTTGATTGTTGAGGGTGCGCTCTCTGCCTGGAAAGTCACGCGAGACTAGAGTCCTTTATCCGATTCGCGAAGAGGAGCGTCGCAACCGAGAGTGCACTCATTCTGGTCACACTGGTCGACGTGATCGGTGAAGTACGACCCAAAGGTAATGGCCTTGACGCTGCCGTCAAACTTCCTGCTCGTGAAGCCGGTGAACGAAAAGCTCTGGTTGAGCGAACCGATCGCCTCGCCGACGTCGTTGAGCTCGTTGACGACCGAAGACTGAATTTCGACCAGTCCCGTGATCAACCCGATCACACAGATCGTGGCGACCAGCACCAGTTCCGAAGAGATAATAAATCCGGTTTCGTCATTCAGGAATTTCCGCAACATGATCATTTCGCCTTTCGAGAGAGTGAGAGAGATAGAGAGGTTTGTCGAAATCCAACCGCAACACGGCGGGCCTTCGCGGCTTCACACGAGTTACAACTCCACTGATTGTCACAGCCGGAGTTTGTTGAACGACCCGAAGAGAAAGCACGAACCGTGCCACTGGGACGATCCGTGCAACCGGCAGAACCAGCGCGGTCCGCGCCGTCGTTGGTACCCGACTCTAACGCATGGACGTTACAGGCGTTGCGCGGGGATCGGTCGCGGCGACCGGCGTGCACGGAAAATTCGCGCAGGCCGTGCAGCTCGCGCCGTCCCGTTAATCCGGCGATACGGCCTGAGTGAACGCGCGCAATGATTTCTGCGCAACGGCCTGGCGCGTGCCAGGTCGACTGTGTCGCGCTGCGGGCAGGCAGTCCCGCATATTCCGTACCGTTGGTACGGCCGCTATTCCCGATAGAATCGTCGCAGCCGTCCTATCCGGGCCGGCGAAGGGGAGTTGCACTGATTCTGCGCATCGTAGCGCATTTGCGGGAAGCGCCGATTGGGGCGGAAATCTCGACGATGACGTTCGTATCGATTGGCGCGGCTTGACACGCGACCTTCGGCAGTCTGGACAACGGCATATTACAAAAAAGTAAGGTTTGCCGATCTTCCTTTACGCAGGGGGCCGGTATCTCATATACGAATCGTGATGATCGAGTCATTTATGGTCGACGTCCGGCAGGAGGCGCAGCGACACGACGTCGATAAAGGCTGTCGCGACGCGCTGCACGACTTGGAAGAGGCAATCGAGCATGCCTCGCATCTGCTGCCGGCCCAGGGGCCGATTACGGTCTTCATCCACCACAACACCCTGCACGCGTTCGAGCACCTGCCGTTCGAAGAGGCAGTCAAAGAAGCGGCGCATGTTTTTGGCTGTCACCCTTACCTGCAGGAAGACCAGTACCGCGACGCGCTCCGCCGCGGACGCATCCGGTTTTCGCACCTGAAGCAGGTCCTCGAGCGGGACCTGGCGGAACGCGCGGGCGAGCTGATTCCGTGTTTCGGTACGCGGCTCGATCTGCAACTGGCGATGCTGCACGACCCCGTACGGACCGGCCCGTCGGCTGAACTCGTGTGGCATGTCGCCGAGGCCGACGCCCTGCGCCGCGTCCGTCCGGAAGTCTCTGCCGCCGTACGCGCCGCGCTGATTTCCGAGACCCGCCGCTGGGTCATGCGCGACCTGCGGCGAGGAACCGAGCCAGAAAGCTCGAATTCGACTTTACACCGTTCCGCCGATGTGTCCCAGGGCCTCTCGGATCTGCTCGACCGGTTCGAATCGGCTATAGAAAACTGGAGCGACGACGACTGGGAAGGTTTTACGCTCCAGGCGCTGTGGCGGGTTTGTTGCGATGGCGTTCGCAGCCTGCCGGCCTTTGGAAGCGGCCCGGCGCTTCCGGTCCGGCACCGCGACCTGTTGCTGGAGGCCACCGGCGCCGATCCGGATCTGCTCGTTAACGATCTTTTGATCCGTTTCGTAGGTGCATTTCTCGATCAGGGGCTGGCCTCCCGGGAAATGCCGCTTCATGACGAAGGATTTTTTCGCGCATTCTGCACGCTGTACAGCCAGCCGCTGGGACCTCCCGTCCGTTGGCTGCGCGGCCTGTCGCGCGAGCTCAGACGCCTGCTCGACCTTCAGCTTTCGCCGCTGGAATCGATCTATGAAAGCATTCAGGCCCTGGGCGTGCCCCGCGACGACTGGCAAAAGCTCGTTTCGTCCACGTTACTTTCGCTTCGCGGCTGGGGAGGCATGGTGCGCCAGATCGAGCTGCGCGGGGATCGGTCGGTGCGGCCGGTTCCTACAGGCAGCCTTGTCGAGTTCCTGGCGATTCGCCTGCTTCTCGACCGGTTCGCAGCAGAGCATATTGCCCGCTCGGAATTGGAATTCACCGAAACTCTCGCGGAATTGCGCGGACGGCTGCTCACGCAGCTCGCTCGACCATGGCAGCCGTCCGCCGAACAGCGGGCATTCCTCGTTTTCCAGCTGGCGCAGGTCGCCGGCCTGTCGCCCGACGTGCTGTACCGGCTGTCCGATCAGGAATGGGCGACGATCGTCCGCGAGATCGAGGCATTCACGGGCCTCGAGCGGCGGCGGATCTTTCATCTGGCATACGAGCGGCGGTTTACCGAACAGGCGCTCGATGCCATCGCGATCCATTCGCAGCAGCATTGGGGCCGGCCCGCCAACGCGGACTTTCAGGTCTCGTGCTGCCTGGACGAACGCGAAGAATCGTTCCGGCGGCACCTGGAGGAGATCGCTCCGCGGGTTGAAACGTTTGGAGTTGCCGGGTTTTATAGCGTCGCGATCTATTATCGCGGAGCGGCAGACGCCCATTTCACGCCGCTTTGCCCCATTGTGCTGAAGCCCGGGCACTGGGTGACGGAGGAGGTCGGCGAAAGCCACGCCGAGGTGCACCACCGGCGCGCCAGAACACGCCGCGCGCTCGGCTCGGCTTCGCACGTGTTGCACCGCGGGAGCCGCACGATCGCTTCGGGAACGCTCCTGTCGGGGCTCGTCGGCGTGCTGGCCACGTTTCCGCTGGTCGCGCGAATTCTGTTTCCGCGCGTCGCCGCGCGAATTCGCCGGCGCCTGGCTCACATTGTGCAACCACCCTCCAACACGCGGCTGCAGATCGAACGGCGGGAAGCGAGCTGCGGCCCGGAGAACGGCCATGTCGGATATTCCGTCGACGAAATGACGGGCGCGGCCGAGCGCCTGCTGCGTGACATGGGTTTCACGTCGGGCTTTTCGCGCCTGGTCGTTCTGCTGGGGCACGGTTCCGAGAGCCTCAATAATCCGTACAACTCGGCGTACAACTGCGGCGCGTGCGGGGGCTCGGCCGGAGGGCCCAACGCGCGGGCCATGGCGCAGATCCTGAACGATCCGCGCGTCCGCGACTTGCTGGCGCAGCGCGGAATTGTGCTGTCCTCGGACACCGTGTTTGTCGGAGGGCTGCACAATACCTGCAATGATTCCGTCGTCTACTTCGACCGCGGTCAGATTCCGCAGACGCATCAGCAGGAATTTCACGACGCCCGCCAGGCGATCGAGGCCGCCTGCGAACGAAATGCGCACGAGCGCTGCCGGCGGTTCATGTCGGCGCCGCTGACTCTGTCATTCGGTGAGGCGCGGCGGCATGTCGAAGAACGCGCAGAGGACCTGGCCCAGACCCGCCCCGAATTGGGCCATGCGACGAACGCCATCACGATCGTCGGCCGGCGTGAATGGACGCGGGGGCTGTTCCTCGACCGCAGGGCCTTTCTGACCTCTTACGATCCCACTCAGGACGACGCCGAGAGCTCGATCCTGACCCGGATTCTGCAAGCCGTGTTTCCCGTGTGTGCCGGCATCAACCTGGAGTATTATTTTTCGCGCGTGGACAATTACGGCTATGGATCGGGAACAAAGCTGCCGCACAACCTCGCGTCGCTGCTGGGCGTCATGGACGGCGCAGCCAGCGATCTGCGAACGGGGCTGCCGTGGCAGATGGTGGAGATTCACGAGCCGGTTCGCGCTGTGTTCGTCATCGAGACGACCTCCGCCGCCATGAACGGCATCATGGATCGCAACGAGGGCATCGCCCGGCTGTGCCGCAACGGCTGGGTTCAGCTTGCGTTGCTGCACCCCCAGACGCGACAAGTGAGCGTGTTTCACGACGGCGCGTTCGAACCCTATGAGCCGCAGGCGGCGACGCTACCCGGGGCCAAGTCGTCGGTCGACTGGTATCGCGGGTGGCGGGACCACCTGGAATTCTGCGAGATCACGGGCGATTCGGAGGCGGCGCGACCACACGACAGAACGTGACTGCAGGCGATGCCTGCTGCCGGATCAATTATGCCGAACGTCGAACAGATTGTGCAGTCGCTGGGGCTGGTCGTGGTGGCCGCGCCGCTCCTGCTGACGGTCATCCTGGGAATCTCGTCGCTGGTCGGTCGCCCCCTGTCGGAAGAAAAGACGACTCTGCTGGGACATGGCACGATCGTCTGCGGGCTGCTGGCTTCAATCGCCATCCTGGGGATCATGTTGGTCGTCGGCAAACGTCACATCCCCATCCCCCTGGGGGACTGGGTGGTGATTCCGCACCATTACCATTTCTCAATCAAGATCGTCTTCGATCGGCTCTCGGTTCCGTTTGTCATTCTGTCGTATGTGCTGTCGGGAACGATCGGCGCATTCGCCAGCCAGTACGTGCATCGTGAGCCGGGATTCAACCGGTTCTTCTCGCTGTACTCGATCTTCGTGCTGGGGATGGTCGTGACGGCGCTGGCCGGAACGATCGAAACGCTGTTCACCGGCTGGGAGCTCGTGGGCCTGTCTTCGACGCTGCTCGTGGCGTTTTACCAGGAGCGGCCGGCGCCGCCGCGCAACGCGCTCTGGATCTGGGCCGTGTACCGGGTCTCGGACGCGGCATTGCTGCTGGCGGCCGTCGTCATGCACCACATGCGCGGCGAAGGGGACTTCGACCGGCTCCTGGGGAGCGGCATCTGGCCCGATGAAGTCTCGAAACTCGAGCCGCGACAGGCCATGTTCGTGGGAGCGCTGCTGCTCATCGCGGTTGCGGGCAAATCGGCCCTGGTGCCGTTCTCGGGCTGGCTGCCGCGCGCCATGGAAGGGCCGACTCCCTCGAGCGCCGTGTTCTACGGGGCGCTCTCGGTCCACCTCGGAGCATTTCTGCTGTTGAGAATCAGTCCCCTGCTGGCTCTTTCGCCCGGAATTTCGACGGCCGTGATTGTGATCGGGTTGCTCACGGCCGTCGTCGCGCACCTGGCGGGCAGCGTGCAGACCGACATCAAAACGGCGCTTTCATTCGCGTCGCTGGTGCAGGTCGGCATTATCGTGACCGAGATCGGCCTGGGCTGGCACTACATCGCACTGATTCATCTGCTCGGCCATGCCTGTCTGCGCACGCTGCAATTCGTCAGGGCGCCGACTTTGCTGCAAGACTATCGGCGGCTGGAAGACGCTCTTGGCGAGCGACTGCCGCGCGGGCGCGCCGGGATCGAACAGTATCGCACCTGGCTCTATCGCTGGTCGCTGGAGCGCGGCTACCTGGACGCGTTTTTGAGCGAGTACTTCGTGGCTCCCTTCGTACGCGTCTTCCGCTGGTGCGATCGGATGGAGCGGCGCTGGACCGACTTCTTGTCTCGCGGGCCATCTCGCGACTCCGACCGGCCCGCGGGGCAGAGCGGAGGCATCGACGACCTGACATGAATCTGTTGCAACTCCCCTGGATCGAGCTGGCGATCTTGTTTGCGATGGTCGGATCGGCGATCGTCGCCCGCCTGCGCGACCCAAATCACGCCTATCAGTGGGGCCTGGCCTTCATGGGCGCGTCGTTCATCTCCACGCTGTGGGCGTGGCAGGCGTACTATCTGGGAATTCCTGCGGAAGACCTGGCCCGCTTCAGTCTTCAGCCCGGGCTGTTCGGCCGGCGACTCTTTGCGCTCGACGAGCTCAGTGCGCCTCTTGTGCCGAGCGTCGCGCTGCTGCACTTTCTGACGGCCCTGGCGACTGCACGGACGAAAATGCGGCGTTACTCATTTTCGTGGTCGCTGGCGGCCGAGGCCATCCGCCTGGCGACCTTCAGTTGCGAGGAACCGTGGGTGCTCGTGGGCCTGCTCGCGAGCTTGACCGTCCCCCCGTACGTCGAGCTGGTTAATCGCGGTTGCCCGACTCGCGTCTACACGCTGCACATGGCGCTGTTTGTCGCCCTGCTGGTCGCCGGGTGGGCGATCGTCGACACGGCTCCGGGCGTCTCTTCGGTTCGCGCCCAGGTGGGAGTCATTCTGCTGATGGCCGCGATTCTCGTCCGTTGTGGAACGATTCCCGTCCACTGCTGGATAACCGACTGGTTTGAACACGCCTCGTTTGGAATTGCCATTCTGTATGTCGTTCCGTTGAGCGGCGTATATGCCGCAGTGCGGCTAGTCCTGCCGATCGCCCCCGATTGGGTTCTGCGCACCATCGCGCTGATCTCATTGGCCACGGCCGTGTATGCAGCCGGCATGGCCACGGTGCAGCGCGACGCGCGGCGATTTTATGCCTATCTGTTTCTCAGCCACGCGTCGCTCGTGCTCGTCGGGCTCGAAATGCGGACGGCCCTGTCGCTGACGGCTTCGCTGTGCCTGTGGTTTTCGGTGATTCTCTCGCTGGGTGGCTTCGGGCTGGCGCTGCGCGCGCTGGAATCGCGATTCGGGCGGATGTCGCTTGTCAAATATCAGGGACTCTATGGTCATTCGCCGACGCTGGCGGTGTGCTTCATGCTTACGGGCCTGGCCTCGGTCGGGTTTCCGGCAACCGTCGGATTCATTTCGACTGAGCTCCTGGTCGACAGCGCGGCTGAAGTCAGCGCGCTGGTCTGCGTGGCGGTGGTGGCGGCGGCCGCCATCAACGGGATTGCCGTCGTGCGTGCCTACCTGTTGCTGTTCACGGGCGCCAAGCACGTCTCCTCCGTCTCCCTGGAAATCAGTCCGCGAGAGAGATTTGCCGTGCTGACTCTGGCCGCGCTGATTCTGGGTGGAGGCATTTTCCCGCAGCCCGGCGTGACTTCACGATACCTGGCGGCTGAACAGGCCCTCAGCCGCCGCGAGTCGTCGCGTGACGTGCGTGCCGGCGATCCGCAAACAGACGAGGTCGAGCACAAGCAATAGGTTCGCCGATTCTGTTACGTGCCCGTGAGCGCCACGCGCAGAATCGCCCAGCCGGCGTAGAGGCCTTCGGACAGCGAAATCTTCGATTCGCCGTGACGCCGTTCTTCGAACACGATGGGGACCTCGACGAATCGGCAGCCGATCCGGCGGCAGCGATACAGGAGCTCTTCCTGGATCGCGTAGCCCCGCGCCACAAACCGATCGAAATCCAGCTCGCGCAGTTTGTCGACCCGGTAGCACCGGTACGCGCCGCTGTTGTCGCGGGTCTTCAGGCGCAGGACCAGCCTCGCATAGCAGTTGATCGAACGGCTCATGGCGTGCCGCCTGAGTCCCCAGCCGACGACTCCCCCCCCGGGGACGTACCGCGAGCCGATCGCCACGTCGGCGTCCTGCATCGCATTCAGCAGCGACGGGAGGTAGCGGGGATGGTGGCTGAAGTCGGCATCCATGTTGCAGACCAGCGCAAAGTTGTGCTCGACAGCGTAGCGGAGCGCAGCGCGCGTGGCGGTCCCCAGGCCCAGCTTTGTCGGGCGGTGCATTGCGTGCAGTCGCGATTCGCGTGCGGCCCACTCATCGAGAAAGGGGCCGGTGCCGTCCGGTGAACTGTCGTCGACGACAAGAATTTCAGCCGACGGCGCAAAGTTCCAGATTTCCGGGATCAGGGCAACGAGATTTTCACGCTCGTTATAGGTGCAGAGAGTGACCAGCAAACGTTCCGCCACGATCAGGCACCCGCATCCCTGGCGGCGCTGCGCGCCGCCAGCGGGCGCGGACGAGGCCCCTCGGGCTCGGACTGTTTGCGCGCCGGTTGCGGCGCAGGGGGAGCGGAATCGATTCCTGGGATGTTCGGTCCCTGGCGGGCAGCGGGCGAAACCTGGGGCTGAGGTGCAGGGAGCGCCGGCTGAATTGCGGGCCTGGCGCCGGGCGCGTCGTCTTCCGCGTCGAGAAACGCCTGCGCGTAGGCAGGCACCGGTGCAAGGGCACTGGCCGCTTCGAAAAACGTGTGCGACTTCTCGCCATCATCGTTGAAATGCAGCAGCACGCCCATCAGGAACAGACGGTTGGGATCGCGAATGTCTTCGCGCACCCAGTCGGCGGCTTTGTGCAACACGGCATTCTTCGACAGCGCATTGTCAGCCCCGAACAATGTGTCGAGCGTTGCGCCGGTCCGCGGCCAATCCGGATCGACCCGCATCCCGCGCTTCATTTCATCGACGGCTTGCGAGAAGTGTGACATCGACGCCAGAGACATCGCCAGGCGAAACCTGGCCTCGATGCGCGTCGGGGCGACACTGAGCGCCTGCTTATAGTGGCCGTAAGCCTGAAGGTAGTTGCTCTTTGCAAAGTACTCGTCCCCCTGCGCCTGCAGACGCAGGCTGCGACCGACCGCGTCGGCTGAGGGGGTTTTCGGGACGATTGCGACGTCATCCTGGGGAGGCTGTGCGGGGATCTTCTTTGGTACGGCGGGACGGTTGGCGGCCGGGTTGTTCGCCTCCGGCAGTGGCGCGTCGGCAAACGGATTGGCGCCGATCCAATACGGGCGGGTCTGCCGGATCACAGGCGCCAGCGGCACATAGCTGTAATACGGCCCGAAATTGGGATAGCCAAACGTCGTATAACCGTAAGGGGTGACGAACGGCGTGTATCCGCCCAGCGGACCGTAATACCAGTTCAGGCCGCCGAAACCGATGTTCGAAAACCGGTTGTACGTTCCATAGGCCGGCGCAGCCGGTCCATGCAGCGTCGGGCCGCCATGATACCGTCCTCCGGCATTGCCGAAGGTCGAACCGGACCCGAATTCGGCCCTGCGACCCGAGTACTGCCCCGACGCGCCGGGACCGTGATAGGGAGGGATGTGCTGCGCCTGAGCCAGCGCGGCAAATAATGTGATCGGCACGGCACAACCGAGCCACGACGCGCACACCGAAATCTCTTTCCGCATGGCGAGCCTCCTGTATCTGCCTCGCGAAAACCTGTGTCCCACAGCCGGACCGATCATGCGCGCCCTCATTATCCGCGACGCCGAGCAGGTCGTCAAGAACGTCGAGGCGGAGCCTCGGGGCAGTGCGGTCCCGGGCAGATCCGGGAACCGAGTGCCAATGGAAAATGACGGGCCCCGGCGATCGAGCGGCCGGGGCGTTTCGGCGCTGCCTGACGCGCGTATCGCGGGACGATTTCCAGTGGTAGACTGACTGTCCGGCATAGAAGCGATTTGCGTCATTCGTATGGCCGTCAATCCAAATTGAACATGCTGCAGATCCGCTGTCCGCACTGTGATGCGAAAATGTCGGTCCCGGAATCCATGGTGGGCCGGAGCGGACGATGCGGCGATTGCCAGGAGCGGTTCGTCGTGAGACAGCCGGCCCAAGCAGGTCGCTCGGCCGATAGTGTCGCGATGGCTGACGGGGAAAGTCCGTTTGCGGATGTCGACTCGGCCGCGGGCGAATTGCGCGGCTCGGCGGCTCGGCAGATCGAAGTCGACGAGTCGATTGCCCTCGAAGCGGATGACGATCCCATCCGCATCACGGCCGATCCCGGGTTCCCCGACGTGCCCCGGGATGTGGTCGATGAAGTCTGCGAGGCGGTCGAAAACAGACTTCGAACGGGCCTCAAGGAAGATGTCCGCGATGCCGACCTCATCATTTCCATCGATCGGTATGATCCTGGCTCGCGGCTGATGAGGTACATGTTCCCGTTCATTTCGGGCGCCGCCCGGGTCGCCTTGTCCGTTTCGGGGACGATCAATGACGCCCGAGTGGATATCGAAACGCGTGCGGCCCGCTACATGGGCGCCTTCGGGGGCGATTCCGACAAGATGCTCGAGGCGTGCCTGCAGGATTGCCTCAGCAATATCCTGCTGGATCTCGATACGGCCTCAGGGCGTGAGCCGGCGCCGTTCGCGCAGTTCTGGAATCGATTGCGAATTGTGCGCTGGGTCGTGGCTGGACTGGCGTTCGTCGCCTACGCAGCGATCTTTGGCGCCATGCGCTTGCCGAAGCCGGGGCCGATCGGCGCCGGCGGCGAGTGGTTCTTTCTGGTCATCGGCAGTTTGTTCATGGCAGTTTCGTGTTTGGGCATCGTGGCGCTCGGCCCCCTGCTGTTTGCGCCTGCGGACTTCCTGTTGACCGACCCGCGAGGAATGAAACTCATGACGCGCGCCGGCACGAAAAGCCCGGCCGTCATGAAAGCCGCTGCGGCACTGATTTTTCTTGTGTCGTGCGGCGGCGTCTTACTCGCCGTGATACTGCTGCTGGAAAGCAGGCAGGGACAAATGTAGGGTGAGTCGAGCCGTGCGAGGCCCGCTACGTTGCCGATGCAGGTGGGCCTCACTCCGTTCGACCCACCCTACGTCTGCATGGCATTTATCGATAAACGGACCACGAGCCGCTGCCCGACGACCGTTTTGCGACACGTCGGCACTCACGACAGGGGTTCTACTTCTTCCCCGAGGCGTGGGGGTGGGCCTTCTGGTAGGTGTCGCGAAGCCGTTCGGTGCTGACGTGCGTGTAGATTTGCGTCGTTGTCAGGCTCTTGTGGCCGAGCAGCTCCTGGACGCTGCGCAGGTCGGCGCCGCCGTCGAGCAGGTGCGTGGCAAAGCTGTGCCGCAGCGTGTGCGGGGTCGTCAACTTGTCGAGCCCGATTTCACGAATGTGCTTTTCCAGGAGCCGGCCGACGCTGCGGGTGGTCAACCGCCGGCCGCGCTTGTTAAGAAACATCGCGCCCTGCTGGATGGCGGGGGCAGTCGGGTCGGGCTCGCTAACTTCGAGCCAGCGGCCCAGCGCCTGGGCCGCATAGCTTCCGACGGGCGTCACGCGCTCTTTGCGTCCCTTGCCGATCACCCGCAGGATACCAGCATCGCGGTCCCAGTTCATGACGTTCAGCGACGCGAGCTCAGCAACGCGCAGGCCGGCTGAATACAGCGTCTCGAGGATCGCTCGGTCGCGCAGCCCCGCCGGCGTGTTCGCGGGGGGTGCTTCGAGCAGCCGGGCGACCTGCTCGGTCGACAGAAAGTGCGGCAGCCGCCGCCCGGCGCGTGGCGTTCGCAGCGCTTTGGCCGGGTTTGTCTCGGCGAGCTGTTCGCGACAGCAGTACCGAAAAAAACTTCTCAGGCACGCCAGGCGCCTCGCCATCGTGCTGCGCGAATACTGGCACTCGTGCATGTAGGCGACATAGCCACGCAAATCAGCGACCGAGACCGCGGCGACACCGGGCACTCCGCCCGCGCGCTCGCTAAAGTATTCCAGAATGCTGGCCAGGTCTTCGCCGTAGGACTTGATCGTCAGCGCAGAACAATTTCGCTCGATCTTCAGGTAATTCAGGAAGCCGGCGATGGCGGATTGCATGGCGCGATTCGGCAGGACCTGCAAACCGACGGCGACGCACTCTGCCTACCGCGCGGCGCGCGGGGTGCGAGTCGGCGCTTCGTGCGGGGCAGGCACTTCCTGGGTCAACTTGCGGACCTTCTGGCTGAGGACGGCGGCGTCGTACCAGGTGAAGCTCAGCTCGGGATTGCCGGCGAACCGGCCCAGCGTCTGCAAGAGCGCCGGGGCGCTTTCGTTGTCGTACAGGAAAATGTAGCGCTCGGCATCTTTGACGAGCGCCACGACATTGATTCCGCGTTCCATCATGGAACTCCCGAATCGCGGCCGGAAAAGTCGGTTCCGAACGCCGCGTCTTTGTGATTTATCGACCGTCCGCACGAGGGGAGTTCGGTTATTTTCCGAAGAGGAATACTTTTTCGGTTGTCAGGGTTCCGCCGTGCAATTGGAGCATTTCGAGCACGAGGACATGGGCGGTGAATCGCAGAAAATCGTCGCTGCGGTGGAGATACGCCTCCCAACCGACGGAGCGCATGTCGCCCCGCCGTACGTAGTAACACTTCAGGCGATGGATCAGCTCGGGCGAGGCCCCGTCGAAAAATCGCGTGTACGACATGACCGGTCGAAGAATGTCCGGCTTGTCAGGCGAGCAGAACGCCCCTTGCAGAGATTTCGCCTTGGTTGTCGCACCCTGTTTGACGTCGCCGAGACTCGGATCCGGGTCGGGGGGCCAGATCGGGGCCGGGGGCGTCGCGGCGCTTCCCGCGTTCTTACCGCCCGTTGACTGCGTCAACCTGATCTGAGGCGCGACCGGGAATGGCTGAAATCGGTCCGACAGTTCATCGCCGTCGGGTGACTGGCCGCGCACGACCGGTGCCTGCGGAGTGGTTGCCCGCGGAGCTGCCCGAGTTCCACCCCCGATCGAGTCGGTATCGGATCGAGACTCATCGCCGGTGGCAAAAATCCATCCCCGCGACGAATACCAGTCGATCTGCACGCCAAGTTGCGGTGGATAGTACGGAACGTATTCTGTCACCGCTCCGACGACGACGGCATCGACGTCGAGAATGCTTGCCAGCTTGATGACGTCATCGGGATTCTCGATGACCAGCCCGTTCTCACGAATCGCCTGCTCCACCACGCCGATCGGCAGCACTTCGTAGTTCGAGGTCTTCTGCAGTTCGGCGTAGTAGGCGATCGCGAATCGCCGTCCGTCGACGCTGGGTTCGGCACTCAGATTGATAAATGGCGCAACGGCGACCTTCGTCATTCCGGGGATCGGATTGCTGACGTTCACCGGGACGACGCTGCAGCCAGAAGCGCTCAGCGCCAGCATGAACAGCGGCAGGGCCAGCAGCAGTCCCGCGCGCGCGCTCCTGGCGACAGTCAATAATCGAAAGCCCGGCCGACCCATGGACGAACCGACCCCCTGCGAATTAGGAAGATTCCACCAATTCACTCATCGGCAGAATTTCGCAGGTTGCTGCAATCGAAATAACCGGCAGAGTCGGAAAAATCAGAAAAGTCCGAATGGCGCTGGCAGCAGGAAGGCGTGGTGCTCGAACAACACGAGTTTGCCGTGCTGTCCGATGAACTGCGTGAAAAACAGCAGAAACACGTACGTGGCCAGGAACGGCAGGAGCACGAGTCTCGTCAGCCAGCGCAATCCGAAAAAGGCACGCCGCTCTCTCGTCAGTGCTCGGTGATAGGCCCATCCGGTAATCACTTTGACCGGATAGATGGTCACGATGAATACAATGGTTTCCATCCACAGGGCATCACTGGGAGGCAGCCTGACCTTGAACAGGTACATGGGCAGCGCCATTGTTAGCGTCACCAGCATGATGACCATCCACGAGAACGGGGCGTTCTTGAAGAGTTTCCGCACCGTCCCCAATTCAAACATCGCGCCGAACCGATTTTCAGCCGAGTAATGCGCCTGCAGGAACGGAACCCAGCTCAACACGAGCATCAGCAGCGCTCCGCCGAACAGCGTCATCAGGATCGGCCCCCCTTCGGTTTTCCTGGCAGCCGCAAATATCGCGGTCGGGACCAACAGCCAGATCAGCGCGCCGACGAAGCCCTTGAACCCCAGCAGAAAATGGTGCTTGAGGCGCAGCGACGTGACGAACTCGCTCACAGTCGTCGAAGCGTGATTCCAATACGCCGCGGACAGAAGCGATCGCAGATAGGCCAGGTACTCCTTCGCGTGTCTGTACAGCGCGACGGCCCAGCCGCGAACGAGGGCGTTGAGCCACTCGAGCGTGCGTCCGCGATGCACTGCAAATGCGATGAGTACCGCCAGCAGCAGGCCAGCCAGCACGTACCGGGCGGTCGCCAGCAGCAGCAACCCACCGATCGCCACCACCAGCGGAAGCGCCAGCGGCCACATGAAGGCCCACAAGCTTCCGCCGTGCGCCAGCGCCAGACACAGGTGTACCGTCACCAGCACTGCCAGTGCCGTTACCACGATGTGCAGACTCACGTCGGCAAACGACCCCGGATCGATCAATCGGGCATCGGCGGCGGCATTCGACAGCAGCCTGAGCGGAATGATCCACGCCCAGATTCCCAGTGCGATCGAGCCCAGACGCGGGGCCTGGCGCAGCAGCGGAAAGGCGTCTCTCAACTTTCCGCTGCGGGCCATGCGCCCTTCGACTTCCAGCAGGTAGCCGAGCGCGAGTAAATTCACGATGGGAATTGCGGCGATCAACGCCAGCAGCAGGATCAGGCTGGCAATACCGAACAGCGACTGAATCAACCAGGCAACAAAGCCCAGAGCGGCGACGACCGTTCGGCGGATCAGGCCGTGTTTCGGGCGAGAATCGGGCGCGACTCCATCGAGATAGTCGGTGATCTCGACCGGGTCCGTCGCGGTACCGGCGGGCGCAAAACCAGGCTCAAGGAACTGGGTCACCTCGAGCGCCGTTCGTGCGGTGCTCTCGACATGCAGCGGCGAAACGCCGTAGTCGATCATGTCGGCGGCGGGCGCGATTCGCCGCGCGGGCCCTGCGTCCCCCGAAATTTGGTCGCCCTCCGCCATACGTGATATCATACCAGACATACCCGCCGGCCATGCCGCACGTTTCGACAAAAAATGCTGAAACAATCCTCGCTTGCAGGGGGTAGAATGATTAACGATTTCAAGGAAACCGTCCCGCCGACGAATAACTGAATATGCCGGTTCTCAAGCATCTGACGAAGCTGCTGCCGCTGGTGGTGGTTCTGGCTGTGGCGTCGCTCGTGGCGCGGGCGGCGCGCAGTCCGCTGCCGCCGGCCGAAAAGCTACCCGAGGTGGGGATCGAAATCGACGACCTGAAGGCCGCCGTCGCGCGCGTCAACGCATCGTTTACCGATCGCTGGAAAGAATCCGGGATCCGGCCGGCCGGCCCGGCCGACGATTTGCAGGTTTTGCGCCGGCTGTCGCTGGCGTTGCACGGGACAATTCCGTCGCTCCAGGAAATCCGGCAGTTTCAGGGTGATTCGCGTGCCGATCGGCTCGAGCACTGGACGCGACGCCTGCTGGCCGACAGGCGTTTCGCCGATTATTTTGCCGAGCGGCTGGCGCGCGGCATGGTGGGAAAAGAAGGCGGCCAGTTCATCATTTCGCGCCGCGACCGCTTCGTCGACTGGCTCAGCGAACAGTTGCAGAAAAACACCCCTTACGACGCGCTGGTGCGCAAAGTCATTTCGGAAACCGGCCTGTGGACGGGGAACCCGGCGACCAATTTTGTGACGGCTGCCGTCAACGAAGCGGATGTCGACGAGAACAAGCTGGCCGGCAAGACCGTGCGCGTCTTTCTGGGTCAGCGAATCGACTGCGCCCAGTGCCACGACCACCCCTTCGACCACTGGAAACAAAGCGAGTTCGAGGGGCTCGCGTCATTTTATGGTCAGGTGCGGACGTCCGGGCTGGTCGGCATTGAAGATCTTGAATCGAAAGACGGCAAGCCGATCGAGTACGAGGTCGAAGACCGCAAGACCCTCAAGACAAGAGTCGTGCCCGTGAAGGTTCCGTTTCATTCCGAATGGCTGCCGGAACAGGGCACACGCCGCGCGCGGCTGGCCGCGTGGATCACGCATCCCTCAAATCGCCGTTTCGAGCGGGCGATCGCCAACCGTGTGTGGGCGCTCTTGTTCGGACGGGCCTATCATGAGCCGGTCGACGATCTGGCCGATCCGCCTGAATCGACCCGCGATGTGCTCGACCTGCTGGGGGATGATTTCCGAAGTCACAACTGCGACCTGCGACGGCTGATCCAGGTTGTGGCGGCCTCCGAGCCGTTCCGCCTCAGCTCCGAATACGAATTGCCTTCGGCCGCCGATCGCACGCCGGCTGAACAACTGGCAGCAATCAACGCGGCGCACGGCGCCTGGGCCGTATTTCCGCTCATTCGCCTGCGCCCCGAGCAGGTGATCGGTTCGCTGTTTCAAAGTTCTTCGATTCAGACGATCGATCAGAATTCGCACCTGCTCTTCCGTACGCTGCGGCTGATTCAGGGGGGGCAGTTCGTCAACGAGTACGGCGATCTCGGCGAGAACGAACTGCTCGATCGCGGCGGCACGATTCCACAGCGGCTGCTGATGTTGAACGGCGAGCTTGCGGCAGGGCCGACGCGCGGCAATCCCGTTAACGCGGTGAGTCGAATCTCCGCTTTTGCGTCAACGGACGAAAAATGCGTTGAGACCGCCTACCTGTGCTGCCTGTCGCGCTTCCCCGACGCCGAAGAGCAGGCATGCTTCGTCGGCCGCCTGCGCGACACGCACGGCGGCGATCGCCGCCAGATTGTCGAAGACCTGATCTGGGCGCTCTTCAATTCGACCGAATACTCGTGGAACCACTGAAAAAAAATGCGGAATTCGGAATGCGGAATTGTTGGTGAGCCGGGGGAACGGGCACCGATTCGAATAGAATTGGTCGCCCCCGGGTACATGCGTCGGTACTTGACGACATGACGCGCGGAAAGATCTGTTCCTTTAACGATCGATTCAATTCCATGATTGATTTCACAATCGGACAGCAATTTGGCGGCGGAATTTCGCGGCGGGACGTGTTGCAGTTGGCGGCGGCCACGGGGTTGTCATTCCTGTTGCCCGGCTTGCAGGGCCGCGCGGCCGATACACGCGGCAACGAGCGGCCGAAATCGCTGATCACGCTTTGGATGGGGGGCGGCCCCAGCCAGTTGGAAACGTTCGACCCGCATCCCGGTACGGAGATTGGGGGCAAGACGAAAGCGATCAATACGAAGCTGCCTGGAGTTCAGGTCAGCGACTTTCTTCCCAACATGGCTGAACAGATTCACCAGATGTGCGTGATCCGTTCGATGGTGTCACAGGAGGGGGACCACGAACGGGGAGCATACCTGATCAAAACAGGTTATCGTCCCGAGACAACGCTCATTCATCCGTCGATCGGGGCCATCGTCGCGCACGAGCTGCCTGCCCCGGGCGTCGAAATCCCTCATCACATTTCCATCCTGAACAGCCAATGGCCCGGACGAGGCGGGTATCTGGGGGACGATTACGATCCGTTCAAAGTGCTCGATCCGAAACAGAACCTGCAGAATATGAAGGCCACGGTCCAGGACGAAAAACGTCAAGGTCAGCGGCTGAGAGACCTGGCCGTCGTCGAGAAATCATTCCGCAATCGCCGGCGGATTCAGGCAGATGCCACGCTGCACCAGGATACGGTCCAGCGAGCGCTCACGATGATGAGTTCGCAGCAGCTCAAGGCATTTCAAGTCGAACTCGAGCCGGCGGCCGCTCGCGCCGCGTATGGCGACACGCCGTTCGGAACCGGTTGCCTCATCGCGCGGCGGCTGGTCGAAACGGGGGTGCGCTCGATCGAGGTGAACCTCGACGGCTTCGACACGCATGCCAACAATCATGACGGGCAGAAAACGCAGGCCGATATCTTCGATCCGGCGTTTGCCGCGCTGATCCGCGATTTGATCGACAGAGATTTGTTCGACAGCACCGTCGTGCTCTGGATCGGTGAATTCGGCCGCAAACCGTTCATCAACAATCTGAGCGGCCGCGACCACTGGCCCAGCGGATTTTCGTGTGTGGTCGGAGGCGGTGGAATCCGCCGCGGCCTGGTTGTCGGCGAGACCGATCCCACAGGACAGAAAACGAATCCGACTGACCCGATCGAAGTCCACGACCTGTTCGCGACCATCATGAAGACTCTCGGCGTCGACTACCGCAAAGAGGTCACGACGCCGATCGGCCGGCCGATGGCTTTGTGCAAGGGCCGGCCGATCGACCGGCTGCTGGCGTAGGCGCGCGGCAGACCGCCCCTTATGATCGCGCCATGTCGCGCCCGATTTACGTGCACGCCGTTTCCGCGCTGTTCGAGCCGGCTGAGCTGCGGAATGGAGTGGCGGTCGTCATCGATGTGTTGCGAGCCACGTCGACAATCACGCATGCGCTGGCCGCGGGGGCGCGCTGCGTCATCCCCTGCGGAGAAGTCGAGGAAGCCCGCCGGCGCCGCGACGCGTTCTTGCCAGCTTCCGCCCTGCTGGGAGGTGAGCGCCAGGGGCTGCGAATCCCGGGTTTCGATCTCGGCAATTCGCCGGCCGAATACTTGCCCGAAACGGTCCGCGGGAAATCGGTGGTGTTCACGACGACAAACGGAACGCAGGCCCTGATCCGTGCCCGCGACGCGAACCGCGTGCTGATCGGCGCTCTCCTGAATGTGGGGGCTGTCGCGGCCACTCTGGCGGGATTGCCGGAACCGATCCATCTGGTCTGTGCCGGGCTTCACGGGCAGTTGGCACTGGAGGATCTGCTCTTTGCCGGGGCCATCGCCCATCGGCTTCAACTCGCCGCGCCGAGCTCCGATTTCAGTGAAGATGCGACGCAACTGGCCCTCAACCTGTATGAAACGTGCGGCCGCGATTATGATCGCGCCGCGAGCCTGTTGCGGTCAAGCCGTGGCGGGCGCAATCTGATCGAGTGCGGCCTGGAGGCTGATATCGGGATGTGTGCCAGAGAAGACTCGCTGGCGCTCGTTCCGGAGCTGTTCAAGAACGAATGGGAGATTCGCGATCCTGCGGGGCAGTGATTGTGTCTGAACGTGTAACACGAATAAAGGAAGCAAACACCATGGACAAGATCGTCGCGCTGTGCAAACGGCGCGGATTCATCTTTCAATCGTCGGAGATCTACGGGGGCCTGAACGGTTTCTGGGATTACGGTCCGCTGGGAGTCGAGCTGAAGCGCAACGTCAAAGACGCGTGGTGGCGCGACATGATCACCAACCACGACGAATTCGCGACGCCCCCCGGGGCGCCGCAGTCGTTCTCGATGGTCGGCCTCGACTGCTCGATCATCATGCACCCGCAGGTCTGGAAGTGTTCGGGGCACTACGACCTGTTTCACGACTTCATGGTTGATTGCAGGGCCTGTCAGGGCAGGTTTCGTGTCGATCACGTGAAATCGAGCGAGTGTCCGCTCAAGCCGAGCAAACATCCCGGCGAGCACGACAAGTGCCAGCTTACCGATCCGCGCGAATTCAATCTGATGTTCAAGACGACGCTGGGTGCCCTGGGCGGGCCTGAAAACGAGGCCTTTCTGCGCCCGGAAACGGCCCAGGGCATGTTCGTCAATTTCAAGAACGTCCTCGACACGGTCCGCGTCAAGGTGCCGTTCGGCATTGCGCAGTCGGGCAAGAGTTTTCGCAACGAAATCACGCCCCGGAATTTCACGTTCCGCTCGCGCGAATTCGAACAGATGGAAATGGAATTCTTCTGCCATCCGTCGCAGTCGTTTGCGTGGTATCAATACTGGCGCGACCGTCGCTACGACTGGTATCTGAAGCTCGGGCTGACGCGCGAGAAGCTGCAATTGCGAGATCACACAAAAGATGAGCTCAGCCACTACTCAGTCGGGACAGCCGATGTGGAATACGCCTTCCCGTTCCTCGAAGCGGGAGAATTCGGTGAGCTGGAAGGAGTCGCACATCGCGGCGATTTCGATTTGCGCTCCCACATGGAGGGCAAGCTCGTCCGCGGCCCCGACGGAAACCTCACGCCCGAGCTGGGGGCCGATGGCAGGCCGAAGCATCCGGGATCAGGCAAGGATCTCAATTATTTCGACGACCAGACGCGCGAGCGGTTTGTGCCGCACGTGATCGAGCCGGCCGCCGGGGCCGACCGCGCCACGCTCGCTTTCATCTGCGAGGCCTACACCGAAGACAGGCAACCCGACGAGAAGGGCGAATTGCAGGAACGGATCCTGATGAAGTTCCATCCGCGCCTGGCCCCGATTAAGGCGGCCGTGCTGCCCCTCGTCAAGAAAGACGGCATGCCCGAGGTCGGACTCAACATCTATCGCGAGCTGAAATCGGCAGGCATCCCCGCCTATTTCGACCAGCAGGCCGCGATCGGCAAGCGCTATCGCCGGCAGGACGAGATCGGCACCCCCTGGTGCATCACCGTCGACGGCCAGACCTTGCAGGACCAGACCGTCACGATCCGCGACCGCGATACGTTGCAGCAATGGCGCATTCCCGTCGCCAAGGTCGTGGAGGAAATCGGCAGCCGCCTGCGCAGTTGAAGGAAATGCCGAATGCGGACGGTAATCCGTGGCCGATGCTGCCAGCATCGGCGTGTTCTTCGAATCCTTCTTGAGAATCTCAATCAGGAGTCCGTCGATATCCGCATTTCCTCCCCCCCTTCGTAAGGGGGAGCAACGAAGGCCGCCGAGCGAGCGAGGAATAAGGCCTGAGGCGGTAGCGGTTTTTCGTCCCAAGGGGGGGTGTCCTTCAGCAAGACTGACTCTCCGCGCAAATCATCCTGTCGCAAAACGAATCCGAGGAATCCGCCGATGCTGGCAGCATCGGCCACGAGCGCCTTCTCAAATGTTCGCGTGCATATCGCAGGTCTGTTCGCTTGGATCGTCGCTCGAGGACGACATCGATGGTTACGCGGACGCGGCCGGGTCAGCCATTGAGCTATGGCTGACGAAGGTCGAGGAATATCTCCAGGGGCACGTTGCTGGAGACATCCGGAAAAGGGCCGCCGATCGCGGGCTCAAACTGGCCGCCGCGTCGTTCCAGGGAGGCCTCTTGGTCTCGCAGGGCGAAGCGCGGCGTGTGGCGTGGGAGCAATTCGCGCGGCGGCTGGACCTGTGTGCCGAATTGCAGGTGCCCGTGCTGGTCGTCGTCGCCGATTTTCTGGGGCCATTCGGGTCCACCGACATCGAGCGTGCGCAGGTTTCGTTGCGGCAGGCGGGCGAGATGGCCGCCAGCCGGCGAGTGCGCATCGCCCTTGAATTCCAGGTCCGCAACACGTTCGTCAATAACCTCGAAACGGCCGCAATGATGGTGCAGTCGGCGGCCCACCCGAACATCGGAATCTGCCTCGACCTGTTTCATTTCTTCATCGGTCCGAGCAAGTTCGACGATCTCGACCTGTTGACGCCCGACAACCTGTTTCACGTGCAGGTCGCCGATGTCGCCGATCGCCCGCGCGAGCTGGCGACCGACGCCGATCGAATCCTGCCCGGCGACGGCGATTTTCGATTGCAGCCGGTGTTCGACCGATTGCGTCAAATCGGCTATCAGGGAGCCGTATCGCTGGAGCTGACCAACCCGATGTTCTGGCAGATCGCCGCCCGGCAAGTCGGCGAAATCGGCCTTACCGCCCTCCGTGTGTCGATGGGCGTGGCGCACCGGAAAATCTAAGAAACGCGAAAAGGGGTGGCCGGGGCTGGACCGAAGGGAAGCCCCGGTGGTGAAAAACAGAAGAAACGGTGGCGCTGGATGACGTTAGCCTCCCGGCAACGCCCGCCCCCACTCATTGCGACGTCCTCGAACGAAGGTCGCAACGTACTCATACGCCGAAGGCGTTACGCATCTTAGCCCAGGGTTGCCCGCGTTAAGCGGGCTACCCTGGGTGCCGGTCGTGTGGCACGCCCTGCCAAGGGCGTGGCGAACGTCTCGGTGCACGACATCGATCGATGGACGCTCCGCTACTCACCCTCGAACGCTACCCCAGGTCGGTAACCGGAACGCCTTCACACAATCGCTGCGGCATCCGCTGGAATCCATCTTCATATTCCAGCGTGTGGTCGATCCCCAGATGATGCAGAATCGTCGCCGTGAGGTCAGCCGGCGTGACAGGTTGCGTGGCAACGTAACCCGCCGTCGGCGTCGTTGAGCCGTAAATCTGGCCGCCGCGCACGCCGCCACCGGCGACCAGCGCCGTGAAGGCGTGCGGCCAATGATCGCGCCCGCCGGGCTTCGTATTCGCGCTCTGCGTGAACTGGCCGAGCCGGGGAGTGCGTCCGAATTCGCCGATTGCCACGACCAGAGTCGAATCGAGCAGCCCGCGCTGATGCAGGTCATTAATGAACGCGGGAAAGACCTGGTCGAAGATCGGACAGAGCAGGTTTTTGAGCTTGGCGAAATTTCCCTGGTGCGTGTCCCAGCAGGTATTTACACCGTCGATTTTCGTTTCGTCCTCCCAGTTGACGGTCACCAGGGGCAAACCCGCTTCGACGAGCCGCCGCGCCATGAGCAGGCTCTGCCCGACGGCGCTCTCGCCATATTGCGCGCGCGTTGCGGGCGATTCCTGTCCGACGTCGAGAATGCTGTAGACCCGATTTTCGAGCAGCGAATAGGCCTGCGTGCTCTGCCGCGCGAAGTCGGCGACGATCTGCGACTGCGCGACGCGCGCCCGCGGTTCGATCGTCGCCAGAAGGTCGCGCCTCTGGCTGAGACGACTCCACGGCACGTCGTCGTGCAGCTCGAGCCCGCCCAGGCGAAACCGGCCGCGGTCGGCTTCCAGCAGCATGGCGTTGAATTGTTCTCCCATCCGCCCGCCGGTCTGGCCGGCGATTCGCCGCGACTGCCCCGGAAATTGCAGATACCACGGCAGCACGACCGACGCCGGCAGCCCGATCGGCGAGCGGCCGTGACGCATGGTCATCGCGCTCAAGGATGGCCAGTCTTCCGGGCGGGCCTCGTCGGTCACGGGAGGGCCGAAGTATTCGCGCCCGGAGAAAATCTCGCTGCACGCCGGGCCGTGCACGTTCATCCGATGAGTCATCGACCGCAGCAGGCAGATCTTCTCCATCGTCTGCGCGAGTCGCGGCAGGTGCTCGCAGATCTCGATTCCGGGGACATTGGTCGCAGCCGGGTTAAATTCGCCCCGGATTTCGGCTGGGGCCTCTGGCTTCATGTCCCACAAGTCGATGTGGCTTGGCCCGCCGAACAGGAACAGAAAGACGCACGAATTTCCCTTGTGGCTGGCAGCCGGCGCCGCCTGTGCCGTGTGCGCCCGCAGCCGGAACAGTTCCGGCACCGTCAGCCCCAGGACGTTAATCCCGGCAATATTGAGCCAGTCGCGGCGGCGGAGCATCGTGGTCACACTCCTGCAGGTCAGGTATAGCCTAGCTTGGCCTGCAGGACGTGGCAACGGGTGATTCTGGAGGGCGCTGCGGAAGAAGAAAGTCGACAGCAGAGAGTAGACCAAAGGAGATGGAGCAGGCAGCGAATTGATCAGTGGATCAGGTGAGCAGGTGACCCCAGGAGAGTCGGCCCAACTCACGCATTCCGCCGCCCGTTTTTTTTCTCCTGCTCACCTGCTCCAAGGCTCTCCTGCTCTATTGGCTTCCAGCCAATGGAGCCCCCCGCCGGTTCATCCGGCGGGTGAACAAGTTTCCTGAGCTAGACGACGCGCCCCGCGCCTCCGCGCTCTCCCTCTCCCACTGGGAGAGGGCCGGGGTGAGGGCGGCAGTCCTTACGCGTCCCGTGAAGAATTCGCTGTGGGCAAGGAACGTCATTCCGTTCCCCCCTTTTTCTAATCTCCTCTTTCTCCTGTCACCCCTCTCGCGCAGCGCCCACCGCACCTTCCGATTCACAATCCGCTCATCTAAAAATCCACCGGCGGGAGGCCCTTCTTAATTCGATCAGGATTTGGGTTGCCGTAGCCATATCCAGCATGCCACAGCGCGTTGTCCTTGTCCTTCCGCTCCTTCTCCTCCCTTTCCTCAGGGGTGGAGCCGAACAGGTGGATATGCATCTTTCCGTCTTCTCCCCTCTCCCCCCGCGGGAGAGGGGTCGGGGGTGAGGGGGCCGTCACTATCGCACGACGAAAGTTCTCCCCTGCCAGCGTCCGGCGTGTTAGAATCGCGGGCATGTCATCGAGTTCCGAAATAAAAGATAAGTGGCCATCCAGGATTTCGCACTCTTGAACAGCATTCGGCATGACGTGTCCCGTGATCTGTAATCACGTTGGGAAAGGACTGCGATGATTGGGCGAAAATCCGCATCGAAACTGCGAGCGTCGCTTCTCGCGTCATGCTGCCTGATCATCGCGGCATCGGCATTTTGGTCCAGCACCTTGGCGGCGCAGCAGGGGCCAGCGGCGGTCGCCGTGTCGGGTCGCCGACCAGTCGTAAGATCGTTGCCAGCAGAAATGCGCCAGTCCCGACGGCCACTGCGCGAGAGTCCCGGCTATTTGATTGAGTATCCAACAGTCCTTCCTGGCGGCGAATGGCTTGTTGCGATCGTGGCCCGCCACGACGCCGATCCGTCGCTGCCTGCCGGGAGTACGACATTCCCTTTTGGGCCTTCGGGGATGAACACCTGGATCGGCTGGGTTGCGGTTGAAATTGCCAGTGGCCGGCACCTGTTCCTGGATGGCGCAGAGATCGGTCCGGTCGAACACGGCGACAAGCTTGATTACCCAATTGGCTGGGAACACGATTCCTGCGTAGTCTATTCTCGCCCGACTCGACGCCCAGCCCACGTCGCCGGCAAGGCTGCGACAGACATCCCACCACAAAGGAAGGTGATGTGGCGATGGACTCCCTCCCGAGGAGAAGTCTGCTCGCTGGGTGACGCCGTTCCAGTCGAGTCGCTGGCGCGGGCTTTGGCCGGCTCAGGTTATTCTATTGCCCTGCCGGCCCGTCTTGCGAGATCCGGAAATCATCAAATCTGCATCTGCAAAGACAGTGTCGCAACGCAGATCGAAATCGAAGAAACGGGGGACTTCAATATCCCCGTGCATACGCCAGACTCCGAATTCTTTGCGGCCGAGTCGGCGGACGAAGAGCAACCGAAACCCGACCGACCGACAGTCACGAGAATTCGTCGCCACCGGTTTACACCAGGAAGGGACCGATTGTCGCTCATTGAATTCAAATGGTGCGAAATTACGGACCCTGTTGACGACGACGATGAGTGCCGCGAACTTGTCATCCGTTGCCTTGGGCTTACCGCGGCGAGCCGGGCCACCTGGACCGTTTCGCAGGCTGTGATCGAACGCCAGATCGGCGGCGATGGCGTGCGACGGTTTTGGCTGATACCAGGCTTGAGCGGGCCATGTCAGCGAATTCCCTTTTACGTCGAGTCCAAGAATTCTAAAAGTCGACTTATCCTGACCGTCGACCCGGGGACAGGAAAGCTGGACGGTCCACATCCCGTACCCGAGGTAGATTTCGTTTTCGGAATGGATTTGTCCGCCCTGTGTGGCTCGGCAGACGGCTCTGTGATCGGATCGAGGAGTCGAGAAGAGCTCTTGATACGCTCGACTGATCCAATTGCGGACATCCACAAGCGTCCGGTGGCGCCACCGGACTCATTCCGGCCTTGCGGCTTCTCGAAACATCGCGCACTGATCATTCAAGATGCGACGAAAATCTGGCAAATCGATTACCCGTACGAGGGTGAACGCAAACTCATTTTCAATTTGTCAAACGACGAAGTCACGGTGCCGGCAGGCGACAGATGACTGGGATTCACATGCGCGACGTGCAGGGATATTCTGACGGCATGCCCGCTCCCGCAACCGCGACTCCTGATCCATTGACTGACAAGTCGCCGCGTCCTTGGCGGTCGATTCCGCTATCGCTGCGGACGTTTGAACCGGTCCTGCTGCGGGTTGGGATCGTCAGCGCGCTCTTGATCGGCGTGCATCGCGACGGCGGCGCGGTCTGCAAGCCGAAGGCGCGACGGAAGCCCGCGAAGAAGGGGCAGGCGTCATGATTGGGTTTGCCAAGCGGCACCCGGGCGAAATTATGCTGGTGTCCGGGGTCTGCCTCCTGGCCTCGGCGCTCTGCTGGGACGCCCTGATCCATCAGGTCATTCAAGACAACAATCCGGGACGGCTCAGCGGGCCTGTGACCGCCAGCTACCAGCGCGTGGGCGTCATGGAACTGATGTCCGTGGGGTCACTGCTTGGCAGCGCGTTGCTGCTCGTATGTGGCACGTGGGTGACGTGGCGACGGCGCAGGGCCGCGCGACTGCCGGAGAAATGACAACATTTCGTTGGTTTCTTATGCTTCCGGCTGTGCTTTGTTAAGTGCATAGTCCCGGAGTTGTCGGGGTAGAGAAGTAACCCACAGTGATTGTCCCACGCAGCCTGAGAACTGTTCAATGAAACGCCTTCTGTTCTCGGTGCTGTGCGTTCTCCTCGTCGTCTTGAATTCGGCGACGCAGACCTCGGTTATGGCCGAACCGGCGAACAGCAAGCAGCCCCGGAAACGGGTCGTCGTGCCGCCTGAACTTACGGATTGGACGGCGTCCGTCGCGATCGTGCCGCAGAACGGCCCCCACCGACGCTATTCTCGACCCCGCGTCGAATTCTCACATGATGGGGGCGTGGCCATTCGAGGTCGTGCGGGCGCGGATCTGAATCAGCGCATGGAACAGGCTGAAGCAAAGGAGCTGTTCGGGTTTCTTGCCGAGTGCACGAATCGCTTTTACCTCACGAACTCAGAAGGAAAGAAGTACGGGCCGAGCGAGATGCACGACGCAAACGACTCCAAATCCTATCGCGTCCGGCTGGCGAGTGGCGCGCGGGCAGTCGAGCTGACGCTGGAACAGGCACAGCCGGCCCGGATGGGATTCGAGCCGCTCTTCTTCAGCGTAATCGCCGGAGTGAATCGCCAACTGCGACAGGAAGGCATTCAAGACCGATTGCCCGAACCGTTCCCGCTGGACGCCAGTTATCGCGATCCTGAAATTGATGAGAATCGGCCTGTCGTGCCGGACCAGTTTTCACGGCAGTGGGAGGTCACCTTTCAAATTGTCTCGAAATCCCAGAACGCTGAAGTTCGCGTGCTGCACACCGATGCGCAGGCGTTTGGCCTTTACCCACTGCAAACGACAGAGTGGCTGTCGGTCAGCGTCGACGGCATAGGCCGGCGCCACGAGACGTCGCAGCGCGACCTGTCTCGCGTTTTGTCTCGCAGCGCGAGAACGATCGTGAACCAATTCGAGCTGCGGTCTGCTGCTCCCCAGAAAGAGCGCGGGTCGAAGGTCCGGGTCGGCGTTTCACAGGGCCGTCGCGGGATCATCGTCGAATTTGATGACACTGATGCGATCCCACTCGAATGGCATACCGAACTGTCTGTCACGATCGAAGCGGTGAATGGCCTGATCGAGACCGACCAGAAGAAAATAGAACCGATCCACGACCCTCGTTAATTGGCATCCACTGTTCCAGCCTTCCAGCCTCGTCAGGTTTGCCGTCTCCGTCAGTTTCGGTACATCCACGACGTTCCCCAGGTCTGCCGCGTCCTTTGCATAAAGAGCACGCAGTCGAGTTCCGGTTCAAGGTGAAAAGTCCCCGTCAAATATTCGATCAGCGGGAACTCGTAGCTGAATTCATGGCAGAAGTACATGTCCCAGGGCGGGTAATCAATCTTCTGGAACGAGAGCTTTTCACGCTCGTAGCAGTACCCGCAGCTACCATCGAGGTCGAAGACGAACTGTCGGGCTGCATCAATATCGCGAAAAGTCGTGCTGTCTGGCTTGGCTTTCTGGATTGAGGACATCATCGCGGTAAATTTGCCACGGCACAGCGGATCGGAAGCTCGGCACTCCAGACTGTAAGTCGACCCGTCGTCAATCCGCGCGAAGTCGGACACTTGCTTTCGGAAATGCGAAAAACGCTTGCCGAAGAATCCCAGGAATCGCGACGACGAATCGGATCTCAAAGTGTAATAGGTTCGATAATCGGCACCTTGCTTTCGCACCTTGTGTTGACGGCGTTTCAAAGCGGCGGCGCTGGGCGAGTGTCGCGGCGGTCGAATGTGGCGGCGCACAAGCGAGCATCTCTGGAAGTCGAGAAGATGGAGGCTATAGCCCCTATCTTTCCGA
>JACQFH010000386.1 GCA_016200145.1 Planctomycetia bacterium
GCGGAGGCGGGGGTGCGCCGCGAATCGCTGGCGGTGGGGGTGGTGGTCCTCAGGGCGGTGGCGGTGGAGCACATGTCGGCGGCGGTGCAGCACATGTCACTGGAGGCGGAGCGCATCCAGCCGCAGGTGGCGGTGGGGCCGGTGGCGGGCACGGTCCGGCGATCAGTCGCACCCCGGCGTTCAGTCATCCGAATCCGGCCGCAAGAACTGGCGGCGGCGCTCCGCACATCGCTGGACATTCTGCCACGGGCATTGGTCCGGGGGCGGGTCTTCGCCATACGGGACCGGCGGCCGGTCTGCGACAAGGGGGCGGCGCGCCGGTGGGAGCCAGGCAACTCGGTGGTGGAGCCAGGCTCGGCGGCGGAACAGTCGGCCCGATCGCCCATCCGGGAGTCGTCGCCGGAGGGGGAAGTCGCCTCGGCGGCGTGAACCGTGCGGGAATCACCAGCCGGCCCTATGCCGGCAACTCACTGAATTACGGCAATCGCAGTTTCAATCTGGCCCAGAGTAATTACCGTCCGGCGTTTTACGGTCACGGGTTGTATCACGGTTACTGGAACGGCAACTACGGTTTCGGCGGAGGCTATGGAGGCGGTTGGGGGGGGTACGGGCCTGGCTGGGGGTATGGCGGAGGCTGGGGTTACGGCCCGGGGTATGGCCTGGGGCTGGGACTGGGCTTGGGACTCGGCTACGGTTTCGCCCCGCTCGGTTGGGGGTACGGGGGCTGGGGGCTGGGCTCAATGGCGTACAACAGCGGATATCTCGGGTACTCGAACCCGTATTACAACGGTTCCTTTGGGGGCTATGACTACGCGCAGCCGATCCCGGTGGACTACAGCGTCGCACCGACGGCCGTCGGCGCCGAAGGAAATACGGCGGACGCCGCCTTGAACGCCGCCGTGGAGGCGTTCAAGCAGAATGATTACGACGCGGCCCTCGACATCGTCAACAAGGGGGTCGCCCAGTTTCCCAATGATTCGGTGCTGCACGAGTTCCGCGCCCTGGTGTTGTTCGCCAGGCGAGACTACCAGCAGGCGGCCGCGACGATTCACTCGGTCCTGGCGATCGGCCCGGGCTGGGACTGGACGACTCTCGCCAGCCTGTACACCAGCATCGCCATCTACACCGAGCAACTCCGGGCGCTGGAAGAATTCACCCGCGCCAATCCGCAGGACGGCGGTGGACATTTCCTGCTGGGCTATCACTACATGAGCGCCGGACACGCCGCCGCGGCCGCGAAACAGTTTCAGCAGGTCGTGACGCTCGTTCCCGGCGACCGGGTCGCCGCCGATCTGACGAAGATGCTCTCGGCGCCATCCGCCGATCAGCAGCCGACGCCGCAGCCGCCGGTCGAGACACAGACGGCCACCCCCGAGGCCACGCCAGTCGATCCGGCGACGCTGGTGGGAACGTGGCAGGCAGCGCGTGAGGACGGCTCGAAGTTCGAGCTGACGCTTACGCCCGACTCGAAGTTCACCTGGAAGTTCTCGATGAAAGGTCAGAAGCCGCAGGAGTTCTCGGGCACCTATACCGTCGAAACCAACGTGCTGGCGCTGGAGCGCCAGGAAGGGGGCTCGCTGATCGGGCAGGTGACGCCCGGTGCCGCCGGAAAGTTTAACTTCAGGCTGGTGGGCGCCCCGCCGGAAGACAAGGGACTCAATTTCGGCCGATGAAACGACTCCCTCCGATCAGACCCGTCATTATTGTCAGGAGAAAAGACATGTATCTGCGACAGGTTTCGAGATTATGCCCCATTGTGGCGCTCGTCGTTTTCGGTGCGAACTTCGGCGTGCATCGGGCCATGGCCGCACCTGCTGACCAGGAAGGGGTCAACGTGCTGACTCGCGGGCCGGTCCACGAGGCTTTTGCGGAAGTAATTTCATTCGATCGTGAGCGGGGCCTTGTCGTCCCGAGTGCTCCGCCCGACGCCATTTCGGAACTGCCGCCCGACCAGAAACCAGCGGGGACCAACGTGGCGTGGATCCCGGGGTACTGGGCCTGGGACGACGACGACGGGGACTACCTGTGGGTCACCGGAGTGTGGCGTTTCCTCCCGCCTGGCCGCCAGTGGGTTGCCGGTTATTGGGGCAAATCCGACGAAGGCTACCAGTGGACGTCGGGCTACTGGGCCGATGCCCAGGCGAGCGAGATCGAATACCTTCCCCAGCCTCCCGAATACGTCAACGCTGATCCCGATGGCAACTCCCCTGGGGAGAACCAAATCTGGATTCCCGGTGTGCAGGTCTGGAACGAGAACCGCTATGCCGCACGCCCCGGTTACTGGGCGAAAATGCAGGCGGACTGGACGTGGATCCCCGCGCATTACATCGCGACCCCCCGCGGCTACGTCTTCGTCGACGGCTACTGGGATTACTCCGTCAACCGTCGCGGCGTGCTGTTTGCGCCGGTCAGTTTTGATGCCGGTGTCTACTCGCAGCAGGGTTTCTCTTACTCACCGGTCTACGCGATCAACATGGTCGCCTTCATCGGCAATCTGTTCCTGCGGCCGAACTACGGCCATTACTACTTCGGCGACTATTATGCGGCGAACTACGAGGGGATGGGGTTCTATCCGGCGTACGCGTTTCACAACCAAAGGGGCTACGATCCGTTCTACGCGCAGCAGCGGTGGCAGAATCGCCAGAATCGTGCCTGGGAACAAAATGTGGAAACGCAGTTTCGCAATCGGCGCGACAACGAAGACGCCCGCCCCCCGCGAACGCTGGCCGCTCAGGTCGAGCTCGCCAAAGGCGCGAAATCAAAAGACGAGAGTTTCGTCGTTGCCACACCGCTCAGCCAGTTGAAGGGCAGCAAAGAGCAGCCTCTGCGATTCGAGACGGTGACTAAGGCCGAGCAACAAAAACTCGGTCAGGGAGGGAAAGAGATCGGAAATCACCGTGCCGAGCGGCAAAAGGCGGAAGCCGGCGCCGCGAGTTCTGCGGATAAGAACACATCCCGCGAATCGGCGTCTGTGAAAGCGAAACTTCCCTTGTCTCCGATCGTGGCGAAGGCTCCTGATCAACTTGGTGCAGGACAGGCGCCGCCAAAGATCCACGAAACTCCCAAGCCGGACCTCAAGGCCGATCCCAAACCGGCCGCGAAGGTTGACGGTAAACCAATTCCCAAGGTTGCCGCGAAGCCGACCCGTAAGGATGAGCCTGCAGTGGATCCGAAGGACGAGCCGAAAGCCGAGCCGAAGCGTCAGCCAAAGCCAGGCGCAAAGGCTGAGCCGAAACGTGACTCGAAGCCGGCTCCCAAGGCCGAGCCAAATCCTGAGGCGAAGCCCGATCCCAAACCGAGCCCCAAGGCCGAACCGAAGCCCGAACGAAAGCCGGCTCCGAAGGACGAACCCAAAGCCGAGCCCAAGCCTCAGCCAAAACCGGCCCCCCGGGCTGAGCCCAAGCCCGAGCCGAAGCCCGAACCCAAGCCGGCTCCCAGGGCTGAACCAAAGCCTGAGCCGAAGCCAGTCCCAAGGGCCGAACCCAAAGGCGAGCCGAAGCCGGAACCAAAGCCCGAACCCAAGCCGGCCCCCAAGGTCGAACCCAAGCCGGCCCCCAAGGTCGAACCCAAACCGGGCCCGAAGGCCTAGTGCAAATCTGGGGTTTTTCCAACCTCAATCGAGGAATGAATTTGGTGATGCGACGACTGACGGATGTCATGCCTCTCGAAGGAGCGAGTCTCGATGTTGCGTTTCGGAATGTTCTCTCTGATCTGCTCTGTGAGCTTCGGCGTGTTCGGATTCGCAGGAGGAATCTCAGCGTCGTGGGTCGGGGGACAGATCCTGTTTTTCGTCTGCCTGGCGCTCTCGGCGGTCGGCTTTCTGGGAGGCGTGCTGGCCAATCCCAGCAGCTCGCGGGAGTCGCGATTCGACGACCGTTCGAGTTATGGCTGGCCGGCAGAGGACATCCACGGTGAAAAGTCGCGGGAACCAGATCAAGTTCACGGAACCATCCGTCGGCCGTGTCGCTGATCGTCACGGCAACCCTCTTATGATGCAGGAGAATTATCATGTTGTGGACTCTATTTGTCATACTGCTGATCCTCTGGGCCCTGGGAATCGTCACGTCGACCACCCTGGGTGGATTCATTCACGTGCTGCTGCTTGTCGCCGTCGCCGTTGTATTGATCCGAGTTATCCAGGGCCGGAAAGTTGTCTGAACGGCAGCGGTTGTTGCAGTCCAGGAACCGTAATATGATCGAAATTGTGATCGAACGACCGACGCGGGTCGGCTATTCAATTCCGGTGCGCGGCCCGTTGAAATTGCAAGCGAGCGCCGACGTGAAGACGCACGGTGAAATGGAAGCGGCCGTCTGCGAAGGAATCAGGCGCTTCGAGCAGGATTACATGGGTCGGGGGCCCAAAGATATCCACGCCTACCTGCTCGGCGATCTCCTGGTCATTCGCCTGACGGGGGTTCTGACGGCGGCCGAGCAGCATCTGGCCCAGTCGCTTCCGGTCGAGAAGGGCCGGGACTTGATCAAACAGGTGCGGACCCATCTTGTCGAAACGGCGCGGCCGATCCTGAACGCGATGATCGAAGAGGCCACGGGCGTCAAAGTGCGGAGCCTGCACCACGATCTCAGCACGGTCACCGGTGAAAAGATCATCGTCGTCACTCTCGAAGAGTCGCCGCGTTTTCGCGAGGTGAAACGGCGATAGCCGGCCTGAATTCAAGGCCGGTCTCCGCCGCACAAAGAGCGCGGCAGTCCGCGCGAGCGTGCTCCTGAAGCAGTGCATCAGACATTCAAAGCGGGCCATCAACCCATTGGAGGAAGAATGACAATCCCAACTGAAGCGGTGCTTGGAATGATGGGCATCGCTGCGGCGCTGGCTGCATTTGCCGGTTACCGGTGGCGGCAGCGGTTGCGCGTCCGAGGTATCAAACTGTGGATCAGGGAATTTCTATCTTCCCGTTACGGCGCCCTGCCGGATCTCCTGAACATCAACTGTTCAGACGACCGGCTCTGGCCGGTCCAGGTGACGTTTGATCGCCGTCATCCGGCAACTCGCACGAGCCTGCAGTTCTCGTGTGGCGGGCGACCGGCAACGTACGCTCTCCTCTCGGAAAAGATAGAACCGCGATAGAAGTCAGCGGCGAATGGTTGCGACATGGCCATTCCATGGCCGATCTGCTAGTCTGAATGTGTTCAAAGCCGATGAGCGGCTTTTCGGGCGGCCCGCCGTCGGGCAGGCCATTCTTCTCAGCTCATCTTTCTCTGACGTCCTCGCGTCGCCAGGATTTTCGACGCTTGGTTCAGGCGTGACGTCCGCGAGGCAGTGCCGCATGAAAACGAAACTCGAACGCGAAATCGAATTGCGCGCGCTGCTGCAGACCCAGCAGGGCACCGAGTTGATCATCCAGATCTATCGCGACAAAGTCGCCGCCGCCGGCCGCGCGGTCTCACTGGGCCGGATCGGCCTCCTGGCCTGTCAGATGATCCCGCGAATTATCGATGCGGAGTTTCCAGCTTAAGTCTCGGGATGAATTCCAATGGCGAAATCGGACGGCGAACTGCTGAAACAGAACTTGAAACAGTTGTCGATGAGGGATGACGAAATCGGAGCGCTGTCGCAGGCGGCCCTGATTCTGAATGACGCGGTCATCGATCACCGCGGACGAATCAAGAAGCTGGAACATGCGTTGAAAAAAGCGGGCATACCGCTGCCGCCGTCCGAATCGCACTGAGGCTCGACGCGAATTTTCGAGAACTGCGCACTTAAGTGCGGGCAGGTACTGGCGTCCGCTCCAGGCTGCGGGTAGAGTTGGTTCCGCCCGGTGCGGCTCGTCGTCCTCGTCGACGATCTTGACATCGAGATCGTCAACTACGAAGGGGACGTTATCTCTCACGAATGCACCGGGGACGCCAATCGGCGGCCCACGCGCGGACCATTTGTCCCGAATCAGAATCTCGCATCTCGTTTCAGCGAGAACCCGTCGACGGCCCAGTCGTCGCGCCTCTCGCGGCGTTCGTGGATGCGGCGTCTGGCGATGAGTGGCATGACGATCCCGGGGTGGGAATTCCTGAATCGCCTGCAGGCTCACGCGGGTGAGATCCGCAAGCGGCAGAAAGCCTGCATTCTGTTGTGGATGAGCGGCGGCCCCCCCACGATTGACCTGTGGGACCTCAAGCCGGAATCCAAAAACGGCGGCGAATTCCGGCCCATCTCGACCCGCGGCGATCTGCAGATCTGCGAACACCTCCCCCGCACCGCCGACGTCATGCAGCACCTGTCGGTGGTGCGCACCATGAGCACCCGCGAGGCTGATCACGCCCGCGGACGGTATTACATGCACACGGCGAATGTTCCCAATCCGGCGATCGAGCATCCCACGTTCGGGTCGGTCGTCAGCCTGGAACTTGGGGCGAAACGGCCCGAGCTGGAACTGCCCGCCTTCGTCTCGATCGGCGGCAGCACCGAAGGACCAGGCTATGTCGGCATGTCGCACTCGGCGTTTCAGGTGGAATTCGACGGCCAGATCAAAGACGCCCTGCAACCGGAAAACCTGGGGGACCAGAGGCTGCTCCAACGGCGTTTGATGCTCGACGCCATCGAGACTGAGTTCATCAATACCCGCCGCGGGCAGTTACCCAGGGACCATCGCGACGTCTACCGCAGGGCCATGAATCTGATGACCTCGCGCCAGCGGCAGGCGTTTCAGGTCGGCGAAGAGAGCCAGGAAACGATCGAACTCTATAGCGGCACGGGCCGCTGGGCCCGCAATCCCTTCAGCATGGGATGTCTGATGGCCCGCCGCCTGGTCGAAGCGGGAGTCCCGTTTGTCGAGGTCGTGTCCCCGCCGGGAAGCTGGGACCTGCACGAGCGGGGGTTTGCCACGCTTAAGGATTTCTACCTGCCGGTTCTCGACCAGGTGATCTTCGGTCTGACGACCGACCTCGAACGGCGTGGCCTGCTGCAGGATACCACGATCGTCTGTATGGGAGAATTTGGTCGCACTCCCCGTATCAACCAGAACGCCGGCCGCGACCACTGGGCGACGGCGTGGTCGGTGCTGATCGGAGGTGGCGGATTGCGCAGCGGGATCGCCGTCGGTGAAACAGACAAAGACGGCACCAGTTGCCTCGGCACGACCTACCAGCCGGGAGACATCTGGGCGACTGTTTCGCACGCGCTGGGCATTCCCGTCGATACCGTTCACACGACAAAAAACGGCCGCCCCATGAAAATCGCCAACGGCGGCACGCCCGTCAAACAACTGATCGGCTGATTCAGGCGTGTTGGTTGCCCGGTTTGGTCGCCCGGTATCGCCGCGCCGGATCGATCTCGACGGGCCTGGGTGGCCGATCAGGCCCCTCGGGTCTCGACACCTCGCGTTTCCGGGCCGCGTCGAGTATGATCCCCCCTACATGACGATGTCATGACAAGCAGCTTTGCCGGATGCGGGCACGCTGCTTCCCCCAACCAGAATTTCGAAAAGTGTTTTGGTCACGCATCGATACAGTTCGAAAATGGAGTCCAGCAGTGCCACAGGCGAAGATCAAGAAAATCCTCACGGAAAAAGGCTTTGGATTCATTGCGGCCGATCAGGGAGACCTGTTCTTCCACCACACTGAGGTGAAGACCGGCTCATTCGACCAGCTCCAGGAGGGCGATGTCGTCGAATTCACCGTGGGGCAGGGCAAGAAAGGCCCGTGCGCGACCGATGTGCGGCGCGTGAAATAGACGGCTCAATCGGCGTCGTTCAGAACAAAACCTTCGCGCTTGCGGTCTTCGAGCCATTGTTTGAAGTCAGACACGCGCTCGGGCATGATGATTCGCGGCCCGGCGTACTGCATGCGCTTGACGTTCCCGGCATCGACGTTTTTGGGAAGGCTCAAGACGACATGGGTTCCAATCTGGTCCCGATGCACCCAGAATCCACCGAATGTCGAATGCATCCCCGTACCGCCTTTCGTGATGATTGATCATTGACAATCGTGGTTCTAGCACAGTTGCCGTTTGCAAGATACAGCAACTGAACGACTCGATCTCCGACAATCCGGCCAGGATCATCGGAATTTGATTGCCAAACTATTCGGATCGGGCTAAAATCATGTGAGACGAATCCTTTCGGTTGACGGATACTCCCTCAACCTAAACGAAATTTCACTCATCGGATGACTCGCTAAGGGGCAGCTCGGTTCCGCCGGGACGCCCGTTAATCAGTAAACCGACATGGTGGAGTGCCTGCGGGCGCGTTCCACCATGTCGGTTTTTTTTGCGCAATCGCGCAATTTCTGTCGAGAACAAGGCGAACGAAAGCACCGCAGATTGACGCGCCGTTCCTGGATCGCGCGACAATCGTGACCGGTATCCAGACCTCACCCAAGAGGGAGTCGCGTTATGGTGCCTCGCATCAACCAGGCCGTTCGATATTGCGCGCTGTTCGGAATTGTCGTCTCGTGCGTATCGGGCGCGGCGCCTGCCCTCCCGCGCAATCCCGCCGACCCCGCCGCCAGCCTCATTCGCTTCGACGTGCCCGGTGCGGATTCCGTTTTCGCACTGTCGCTGAAGGCGGGCACTTTGGGGAGCGCCATCCCGCACGATCACGTGGTGCTTATCGACACGTCGGCGAGCCAGACGGGCGAGCATCGCATCCAGGCGCTGAATGTTCTGGCGGCAACTCTGCAGGCGCTCGATCGAGCCGACCGCGTCTGCCTGTTCGCCATCGACGTGCGTGTCCACCCCCTGTCCGACGGCTTTTTCGCTCCGCAATCGGCCGAGGTTCAATCGGCCCTCGACACTCTTCGCCGGCGCGTTCCTGCCGGCGCGACGAGCCTGGGGCCGGCCCTGGAAGCGGCCGTCAAGGCGTTCGCGGGTGATCGTCCGCGCTCGATCATCTATTTTGGCGACGGCATGAGCACCGGTCAGCTTGTCCAGCAACCCGACCTGAAGGATCTGCTGTCGAGGCTGCGCCGGCAGGAAACGCCGGTCCACAGTTTTGCCGTCGGCCCCCGCACCGACCTGCAGGTGCTGGGCGTCTTGGCAGCTCATACCGGCGGCGTCGTGGTGGTCGATGCGCTCGTCGACGACGCCAGGCTTCCCGCAGAAAAGCTCGGTCAGATCCTGGCCCGCGCCGCTGCGGCGCGAGTCTTCTATGCCGACGAACTGGCTTTCAATCCCGACGTCGAAACGCTGCTCCCCGGTTTTGTCCTGCCGATCCGTTCTGACCGCGACACGATTTTTCTCGGGAAGGGAACGGTTGGGGAATCGTTCGAGATCACGGCAACCGGCGCCGCAGGCTCGCTGTCGTGGACGGTGAAACCGTCAGCCACGCAACCCGGAAACACATTTTTGGCCGGCCTGTGGGACCAGGCCGAGCGCAGTGAGGGCCTCCTGGTGGCTGTGGCGGGCGAAGAGCTGCTCAATGTGGCCCGTGACGAGTTCGAAGACCAGGTGCAGCAACTGCTGGTCACAGGTCGCCAGGCGGTGGCCCAACGCGATTTGGCGCAGGCCGAGAAGGTCGCGCAAGCCGTGCGGCGGATCGATCCGGCCAACGTCGAGGCCGAGACGCTGCTGACCGCCTCGCAGAAGATCAAGGCGCGGGCGGTCAACCACAGGCGGAAACAGGAGGAAGCCGAAACGCTTCAGCCTCCCGACCCCGGAATCGCCGACGGCCCGGGCCCGGCGACCGTCAAAGAAACGCCTCTGCTGGACGAACAACGATCCATTCAAGTGCTGCGCGCCGCGAAGTTGTCCAAAGAAGTCTCGCGGACGATCGACGCGATTAACCGCGCCGGCACGTCTGATCCGGAAGCGGCGCTGCAGCAACTGAAGCGGATGCTGACGACCGTCATCTCGTCGACCGACATCGACGCCGACATTCGCGCGTCGCTGCGGACCAGGATCCAGAGCTCGATCGAGCGGATGACCGGCGCCCTGGGCAAACTGGAAGTTGAGCGCATCGCCCTGATGGAAAAGGCTGCGGCCATCAGGGCCTCTGAACTGGCGACCGAGCAAATCGTGCAGCGCGATGAGCAGCTCGAACAACTCATCACCAAGGTCAGCACGCTGATGTACGAAGGGTACATCGGCAATGCGGAAGCCTTCGAACGGGCCGAAGAAGTGGCCCGCGCGTCGTTCGAGCTGGCTCCGTACCAGGGGGTGACGGTGGCGGCGATTTACGATTCGGAAGCGGCCGGCCAGCTCGACAAGGCGCAGCGGCTCAAGCTGCGGCGGTACGATATGTATCTGGCGACGCTGCACCAGGCCGAAATGGCGCACATTCCCTTCCCCGACGAACCGCCGGTCGTGTACCCGGCGCCGGAAGTCTGGAAGTCGTTGTCGGAACGCCGGCGAAAGTGGGCCTCGGTCGACCTGTTGAAGTGGAACCCCGCAGAAGAGAAAATCCGCCGCTCGCTCTCCAATCCCACCAACGTCGAATGGTCGGAGCTGGCGCTGGAAGACTGCATCACCTACCTGCATGAGTTCCACAACATCAATATCATTCTCGACAAGGTGAAACTCACTGAAGACGGCGTGGCCCTCGACCAGCCGATCACGCTCAAGCTGCAGGGGGTTTCGCTCCGCAGCGTTCTCAAGCTGCTGCTGGAGCCGGTGCAGCTCACCTACATGATCGAGAACGAAGTCATGAAGATCACAACCTCAGCCTCGGCGGCCGACAAGCTCAGCACGCGCGTCTACCCCGTGGGCGACCTGGTCGTCCCGATCATCACCCCGCGGGCCGGTGGCGGCGGCATGGGGATGATGGGCGGCATGGGCGGCGGCGGTGGTATGGGCGGCGGGATGATGGGTGGTGGTGGTGGTGGTGGAATGGGTGGTGGAATGGGCGGCGGAATGGGCGGCGGAATGGGCATGATGAACGTCGCCGATCCGACCCGCTCGATGGCTCGTCCGCGAATACCAAACTAAGGCTACCCGGTCCCGTTCGGGCGCAGCAGAGTTGCTGCGCAGAGCAGTCGTACAGGGTTTTCGGTCCGAATCGATCGTCGATTAACGACGGTCGATCGGCGGCGCCCGATGCGGTTCCCCACGAATCATTCTTCCTCGCCCGGCGCGTCGTCTTCGGACTTGCCATCGGCCTCGGGAGCCGGCAAAGGGGCCGGAGCCGGTGACGCGGCTTTCGGAGGCAGCGGGGCGGGGGCCGGATTCGCGTTGGGCGCGGGAGCCGGCATCGGCGCCCCCTGTGTCGCCGACTGCGTCTTCATCAGCCGCAGCGACGAGTCGCTGTCGTCGTTGTCCATCCCGTCGACCGCAGCCAGGCCGTAATAATCGAGCAGGGCATTGCGTTCGTAGTACACGTTCTTCGCCGCGACTTCGAATTCGACCTGAGACAGGTAGAAACTGCTTTCGGCATCCACCATGCGGCGCTGGGCGTCGAGCAGGCGGTCGAAGTCGACGGTTTCGTTGCTCTTGAGGCGTTGCAGCAGGATGTCGACGACCTGGCTCGTCGTCTGGAACCGCAGCAGGTTGGTCTGGCAGACACTATAGGCCCGGTCGATTTCCGCCAGCGAGTTCGTCAGGTCGTGGACGATCTGGCGTTCCTGTTCTGCCAGCAGCGTGCGCTCGCGGGCCAGTTGCAGTTCCGCCGCGTGAACGGCGGCGTGGGCCTGCCGCATCCCCAGCGCCATCGAGAATTCGAATCCCAGTTGCCATTCCTGGAAGCTGGCGCCCAGCAGGTTGCCCCACGCGCTGCTGTCGCGGTCGCCCAGGGCCGAGGCGTCTCCGACCGGGCCGCCAGCCAGGTCTTTGCCGAAGCCTCGCAGGCGATACGTGCCCGTGGCGTCCAGTCGCGGCTTGAGGAAGTTGCGGGTGGCGATCAATTCCATTTCGCGGCGGCGGACTTTCAGGCGCTGCCGCTTGAGCTCGGGACGCCGGTCGATCGCTTCACACATCACCGCATCCCAGTTGAAGACCATCTCGGTGATCTTCGGCTCATCACTGGGGCGGATCAGCCGCCGATCGGTGATCGGCATCCCCATCATCAGCCGCAGCCGGCGTTCGGCCACGTGCACGCCGCTGGTGGCCTGAAACGTTCCCCCCTGCGTGCCGTTGCTGGTTCGCGTGCCGAAGTTCTGTTTGCCCGTCAGCGAGTTCTGTACCAGCTCGTCGAGCCGCAGATACTGTTCGTGGGCGAGCAGCACGCGGTCTTTGCTCTGGTTCTGGTCTGCGGCGTACTTCTGCCAGACTTCGAGTGCGGCGTCGCGGGCCTTGACCTTGGCATCCAGGTCGCGATAGGCAAAGTACAGGTCCCAGTAGGCGTTGACGACGTTGCTTAGAAAATCGCGGAGGCCCAGCTCGAATTCCGCCTGGCTCATCTTGGCGTTGACGCGGGCCACCAGCACGCCGTTCATGTTGCCCATGCTGCCGCTCGGGCCGGCAATGCGGTTGAAGTCGGTCCCGGCCCCCTGCATCAGGGGCTGACGGAACTGCGCTTCGATGTTCGAGTTCCAGGCGCTGTACCACTGATTGCCGGGAGCGTTGTTCGAGTTGTAGTCGGTGAAGTTCCTCAGGAAGAACTGCGAACCGGTGGCGGTCTGCTTCGCGAACTGCGCCTGGTAAACGTTCAGGTCCTGCTGGAAATTGCGGGTTCCGCCGCCGAAGAACACGTTGTTCAGCAGCCGGTGGTTCTTTTCGAAGTTGCCGCTCGCGGAAAAGCGCGTGTCGAATTCGCTCAAAGCGGCTTCGATGCCGTACCGCGGATCGGCGGCCACGAGCGCTGCGGTGTATTTGGTCTGCATCCGCTCGGGCGCGGTCAGGATGGTGCCGCCCAGGTCGCGCATCACGCGCGAATGCGACAGCGCGTAGTTGATGGCCTCGTCGAGGCTCATGTCCCAGTAATCCAGCTCGCTGGGATCGGCCGACCGGATCGTGCGCGGAGCTTCGCACGTGGGGAGGGGATTATCGGCGCCTCCCACGTCGAACATCGACACGCACGGGTTGTCCTCCGCCTGCGATCCATACGAGCTGTCGTTGGCACGAGACACGACGTCTTTCGGCGCCGAACTGCACCCGAAGGCGACCAGGCTCAGAGATGTTCCCAGGGCCGCAACTTTGCCCCAGCCGGCCAAAGTGCCCAGAAGTCGCGACCGCTCCAGCAGTTTTCGCAGCCCGCTCGCTGCACGATTAGCGGTGGCTGAACGCGCGCTCGGCCCAGAAGCAGACATTCCGGCTCCCCCTGTCTTGGTTTCTCTTCGCAGTCAGTCCGATCTGGCGTAGACAAGCGCACGCAAAATCGGCCATTCAGGTAGAATCATCGGCTTCCTTACGTAAGGAAAAGCAGTCATTCCGTGCAGAATCGGCGCTTTTGGCATACCCGGCAGAGGCGGTACAACCGGCGCGACCGATGCATGTGACACGCGGACGGCGTCACAGCGGGCAATGTGGGCCGTGAATCGCGGCCGCTCCGCAGGGCGCCGGGCGGTTACGCGAATGCCGGGAGCAGTCCGTCGGGCATCTCTGCACTCACGCCTTCGACGACAAACGACATGCCGTGCCACCCATACTGCGCATAGGGAACGAGCCGCCACTGGGGATGGCCGGCAAACACCTCCGCCGCTGCCATCCGCTCGCCGCTGGGCAGCTTTGACGAATAACAGTAGTAGTCGTCGAACGCCAGAATCATGCCGTGCTGCAGGCGCGGCATCAGGAAGCGCAAGACTGCCTGTGTTGACGAATACATGTCGCAGTCGATGTACGCCAGGCGGATCTTGTCCGGCCGCGGGCCGCTGGCAGACGAATCGAGCGACTCTTCATAGAAGCCGGGCACGACGGTGTAGGCACTGCGCGGCAAGCCCCGTTCTGCACACCGCTGGTGGAAGTCGTCGATCGAAGTCGTCCACTGACCTGCAATCCAGCGAGGGTGGTCGTCCTTCGAATTCGCGGCTTCGGGAAGGCCCTGAAAAGAATCAAATGCCCACTGGTGGAACGGACCCAGTTCGTACGGGTACTCGGTTTGCAATCGGTGGACCATGCAGAATGTCATGGCGCCGTTGCACCCGAATTCGGCGTAGTCCCCTTCAATAGCATTAAACTTCAGCGCGGTCAGCGCCTTGCGGAAAAAGTCGTACCGGCCTCCGATTTCCTGCTGCC
>JACQFH010000350.1 GCA_016200145.1 Planctomycetia bacterium
CCGCCGTATCCGCCGTACCCGCAACGGCCATATCCACCAAACCCACCGTATCCACCATAACCCCACCCGCCGTAACCCCAGCCACCGTAGCCATACCCGCCATAACCTCCTAACGCATATCCAAGCGAGTACAAGAGCCCTCCCCAGCCATACCCGTATCCAAACGGGTAGCCGAATCCGTAAAAGGGGTATCCGAATCCAAAGAAGGGATACCCGAAGCCGAATCCGCGGCCGAAACCTCCGAAACCACCGAAGCCGCCGAATCCACGACCGCCCCAGCCACCTCCCCAGCCGCCGGTCCCGACGAAGGTGGAGCTCAGTCGATTTCCTCCGAAAGCGGACGCTTGCCGACTGGCAAAGGAGCTGCCGCCTGATGCGGCCAGCCCGCTGCGGATCCCTGCGTTTGCGGTGGTCAATCCACCGTGTCGCGCAGAGAACGAGTTACTGAGGCTGCCTCCGCTTCTGGTCGCCAGATTGGCGCTCGCACCGCTGGCCGAATGTCGGCCCACAAAAGATCCGCCCGCCCCACGATTGCCGCTCAGGCCGCCGGCGCTTCCTGCACGCAGGGTGCCGGCCGCTCCTGTGCTTCCGCGAAACGCGCCGGCGCTCCCCGTCCCGGCGCCGCCGCGGATTTGTCCGCCGGACATCCCACCACCATGTGGGGCGGCAAAACCACCACCGTGGGATCCGCCGCCGCCCCCGCCGCCAATGTGTCCGCCGCCGCCTCCACCGCCCCCGTGCCCACCTCCCCCGCCGCCGCCACCCCCACCTCCACGGCCGAGAGCGGGTCCGGGCAAACCAAGAGCCATGGCCGCAATGAACGCCAGACCTATCGACAGAATGCGCCTGTGCATGATTCTTCCCCCTTGTGCGAACCGGCCAGTGCTGAACGGGGCACTCACGGCTCACAACTTTGCACGTATTAATCACAAACACATGCAGTTTTTATGCCACGGCACGTTGGTCGACCCGGAAGATCTCCGTAATTATGCCCACGAAAAGAGCTGGAACGACCGACAATCAGCTCGGCCGCCGGTGCCGGTCGTCATGAGACCTGACTTGATCCGCAGACGCTCAGAATGGTCGGGAGCACATCAGGCACAACTCGCGGGTCTGCCGATCGAATGATTGTGGATGATTGGGCACGCGTGATACGATTTCCCGGTGGCCTCTTGTTCCTGCGCTGGGAGGAAATGTTTGTGGCTGTCCCGCGTCTGGCTCTGGCTTTGTTATTTCTGCTGTTCACTGTGGCATTTCGAGCGGCGGTTGCCGAAGAGCGGGACCCTGCGGCGCTGGCCAGAGAGAAGTGCAACGGCCTGTTGATGGTTTCCGGTCGGGTTGTGTTGCCTGGCGGTGGGCCGGCGGCGGGAGTGACTGTGCGGTCGGTCACCGACTACAACGATGATGCCGCCACAGCCATCACGAACGCCGACGGTTCATTTCAGCTCGCCGGACTCTTTGGGAACGGGGCAATATCGGCATGCCGTTTTCCGTCGAAGACATCCGCCACTTTCGAGGGATGCTCGAGAAGTCGGTGCAGCGGATCACAAGCGACGAAGTCGATTCACTGATCCAATCGCTGTCACCGCCGAGGTGAAAAATGCGACGCGACGCATGGGAGGCCTCCTCGACCGTGCCAGGGGAGCGATGCTCTTGCGGGAGGTGTCATGGTTTGGGCGTGGAGTGCCCCGGCCAGGACCGCGAAAACGATGTGCGTCACTCGGGGACTGTCTCGCCGGGCGCCGGATCGTACTTCAGCGCATAGTACTTGGTGCAACGGGCGCCGAGAATGATCCGTCGTTCGACGCCCCACACCGGTGTGTCTTTGTAGCGGGCTTCCAACTGGTAGATCGACATGGGCGCTAAAGCGTAGCGGTATCGAGCCCCCTTGTCGTCCTGATACGCTTCCAGGAGCAGATTGCACTCGGGATCGGTCCCGAGCGCGTACACGAACAAACCGCCATCCAGAATCTTCTCTGCCTCTGCATATCGAAAGACCGGCTGGGGCAGCAGACGCAGGTTGTGGATCGTGATCTTCGACTCGTCCCAGCCGAAGTGATCGATCACCGAAAAGTCGGCAGCGATCCTCCGCATCTGCGCCAGCCTGAGGGGCGGCTTGGCCGCGGGAACCGGCGAGTCCGGAAGATCCGCGAATTTGCAGATGTATTCGGAGGGCTTCCAGAACAGGCGCTCGGATCGCATGATCCGCACGTTGTCTGAGGCGATGATCGAGAACTCGTTGATCCAATGCTTCGGGCCGTTGTGAAAGAACTGGCCGACGGCGGCCGGGCGACCGCCCCCCTCGAAGGTGTAGACGGCGAGCACGCCGTCGGTGACGCCGCCCACGGGATTTGTCCAGCGCAGACACGGATCGGAAATCGTGGCAGCCTCTTTTCGATCTCCGACCTGAATGGTGTATTGCGCCAGGGCCGATTTGATGAAGATCATCCGCTGGTCAGCCAGGTCTTCCCTGGTCGGAGGAGCGATGTCGGGCGCTGCCTCATCCTTCCGCCCGGAGGAGCTCTTGTCGTCGCCGAAAGCCGACGTCAAGTGGGCCAACGCGACGACCGCGACCAGCAAAACGAATTCGCGGCGAAAAGGCGCTGAGAATCGCATGGGAGTCTTCGACTGCAAGCAGGATCCGGCCACAGTCAGTCACCGAGAATGCCGAGTACCGTTCGGGCTCGATCGACAGAATTTCCTCGTTCGTCCCCGGATTTTGATGCTATTCATTCCATCACAGCCGATCAAGCCGATTCGCCGGCTGGCCGCTATCGGCTGCCCTACCGGCTTGGATCCAACTGCGTCAGGTCGAACGGTTTCCCCATCAGCTTCGTGTATTTGTCCTGCTGATCTTTGTTCAGCAATTCGAACACCTTGCCGTCCCGGTCTTTCCGCAGTTCCTCCCGCTTGGCTTGCAGCTCCGGATTCCCGGCCTGGCCGGCACCCAGACCGCGCACTTTTTCGCGACACTCCCTGTCGACGGCGACGATCTTCGCCTGCTGTTCCTTTGTCAGATCGAGCGATTTGATGAGTTCGGGATCGCGGATCAGGGCTAGAACTCCGTCGAATTGCCAGCGGATCTGCTGCAAACGCTCGAACTGGACCGTGGTCAGGGCATCTTTCAATTGCGGCTCGTACTTCTCGTCCACCTTCCGTCTGAATTCGATCATCTTTTTCGTCGCGGCCAATTGCTCTTCGCGGCCCAATTGATTGAATCCTCCGTCCGTGGGGATCCCGGCTTTTGTCATCTCGGCCCTCATTTCAGCCAGGGACGAGCTGAAGATTCCGTTAACCTCGGCGAGGGCTTCCCCTTCGAGACCCAGCTCCTGCTGCACCGCCTCAAAGCGGACGAGGGGTATGAGTCCCGGAGCCGGCTGGGCGTGCGCCGTTCCACTCCAAAATACTCCGGCAACGACTGCCAGCAGACCGACAGAGCAGCGAATGCGCAACATGTAGATCTCCCGTCTCGAACGACGAGGTGCACGTCCAGATGATACCACCGTCCGGTTGCGTGGCAACAGTATTGGACCGGTTTGTTCGCGCGAGTTCAGCGACCTGCTCCACGGGCCCAAACTCTGGCACAATGGACGTGCTTCGGGTTAAATGGGGGCCTGTGTTTCACTGCGTGCGGTGCCTTCGGACGAAAGAGATTTCATCATGCGCTCGCTGCTGTCTTGGGCGGTTGTGGTTGTCGTTGTCGGGCTGGGAATTCGAACGGCGCGGGCCGAGGAGCCGCGCTGGCAGCGGATTCAGATCGATCCGGTGTTTCGATCCGAAGGGGTCGCCATCGCCGACGTCAACAAAGACGGCAAGATGGACGTCATCAACGGCGAGGCCTGGTACGAAGCGCCCACCTGGAAGCTGCACCCGATCCGCAAGCTCAGCGATTACGGCAATGGGGCGGGGGGCTACAGTCACAGTTTCGCCAACTGGACTTACGACCTCAACGGCGACGGCTGGATGGACCTGATCTGCATCGACTTCCCGGGCGTCCCCTGCTACTGGTTCGAAAACCCCAAGGGGCAGGAAGGGGACTGGAAGCAGCATGAAATCTGGCACAGTGCGGCCAACGAGACGCCGCTGTTTCTCGACGCGACCGGGGATGGCAAGCCCGAACTGGTGATGGCGTCTGAGACCGAGGGGATGTACGGCTACCTGGAAATTCCCGCGGGCGAGAAGGTCTACGAGAAGTGGACCTTCACCGCCGTCAGTCCTGAAAAACTCCCCATCGGCACGCATCGCTACTATCACGGTCTGGGCGTCGGCGACGTGAACAAAGACGGCCGCGCCGACATCGTGATTCCGCACGGCTGGTGGGAAGGGCCGCCCAAAGAGAAGCTTGGACAGGGAGAGTGGACGTTCCACCCGCACTTTCTGACGCCTGACGGCAAGGAAGGGCACCTGGCCGCGGCCAACCTGCACGTCGACGACCTCGACCTCGACGGCGACAACGACATCATGATGAGCTCGGCCCACGGTCGCGGCGTGTGGTGGTTCGAAAACACCGGGACGAACGCCGAGCCGAAATTCGAATACCGGATCATCAGCGACGCCGTCTCGCAGACGCACGCTTTGCACTACGTGGACATCAACGGCGACGGGCAGAAGGACCTGGTGACGGGCAAGCGCTGGTGGGCCCACGGTCCGGGGGGAGACGACAATCCCAACGTCGAGCCGCTGATGATCTGGTTTGAAATTCATCGCCAGAAAGGTTCGGCCCCGCAGTTCATTCCGCACATCATCGGCGAGAGCCTGGGGACCGGGATGGGGACTCAGTTCGCCGTCGCCGATTTTAACGGCGATCAGCGGCCCGACATCATCCTGTCGAACAAGCGCGGCACGAACGTGATCGTGCAGACGAGCGGGGGGAAGTAAGGCGTGAGGGGCGCTGCGCGAGAGAGGAAATAGGAGAAAGTAGAGACGAGAAAAAACGGGCCCAGGCGAGCCGGGGACGTGAGTCCCCGGGTGGCTCGGGACGGAAAAGATTCATTCCCCGCAAGTCGCTGCGCGAGAGCGAACATCGTTTAACCGCGACCCGGGCACCGCCGCGAATAGCGGTGGTCGGAGCGCGTATCGAAAGTCGCTGGAGCCTCAATCGACTCCAACGCTCCCCCACGGCTTTTTTGGCGAGATCCAATTGCACTCGGTGCGCCACCATTTGGCGATACGCGCTCCCCTGGTGGGTCGCGGTTAAACGACGGGTTGCCGACGCTGGCAGCGTCGGCCACGGCACGTTGCGAAAACGCAACATGTCGTCGTGCGGCGACGAATCGGCACTTGGGCCGGGTGCCGCCTAGCGGTCTTGCGGGTTGCAGCGCGGGCGCCACAGGGAAATCCCCGGCGCATTTTGCGCGCCTCTTGCTCCGGCTGATTTGCGCCCAATACTTCTCAATGTGGGCTGCTGTTTTCTGTCAGTCGGGTGGGTTTCTGCGAGGGGAGCTGCGATGGCCGTGCGAGTGATCGTGTACGAAGACTGGGGCTGGGAGCGGTTGCTGCCCCTGGTTTACACGCGTGCGTCGTTTCAGCTTCTGTGCGGAGCCAGCGACCTCGTGTCGCGTGTCAAGCGGCTCGTCGATTCGCGGCCGTCGGCGCATTTTGGCAACGGCCAGACGCCGCAGTTCGACATCTGGTGCCGGCCGGGCCTGGCACAGGTCGTCGCGCGGCAGACGGGATTTCCTGCGAACCGGCCGGCCACGGGACCGGCGCTGCTGCTGAACGGGCGCGGGATCTGGCATTCGATTCCCGCGCTCGACGGGCGAGAAGGTTCGTGGGTGGGCACGGTGGGATTGCAGGGGCGGGTCGCCTGCCTGTTCGCCGACGATGCGATTGCCTCACGCATCACCAGCGAAGCCCTGCTCGACAACAACGAGGTCCGCACCCTGTTCGACGGCTTGCCGCGCCGCGACGTCGGCCGGCACGTCACGCTGCTCGACTGGCCCTGGCAGATCGTGAACGCGAATCGCGAGCAGCTCGTTTCCGACTGGACCGACGACCTGGCGGGAATCGCCGGGACGGTCAGCGAAGGCAGCCACCTCGTCAATCCCGGCGGCATTCACGTCGGCTGGGGCGCCAAAATCAAGCCATGTGCCGTCGTTGATGCCGAAGACGGTCCCGTGTGGATCGGCGACAACGTGACGGTGCTGCCGCATTGCTACATCCACGGGCCGGCTTTTATCGGCGCCGGCTCGCTGATTCAACCCGGCGCGGTCGTGCAGTCCGGAACGACGATCGGCCCACGCTCGAAGATCGGCGGAGAGATCGAAGCCAGCATCGTGCAGGGATTCTCGAACAAGCAGCACGACGGGTTTCTGGGGCACAGTTACCTCGGGTCGTGGGTCAACATTGCCGCCGACTGCATTAACAGTGACCTCAAAAACACGTACGGCAAAGTCCGCGTGCCGATCAACGGCCGCGACGTCGAAACGGGCGAGATGTTCGTCGGCATGTTCGTGGGGGACTACAGCAAAGCGGGGATCAACGTCAGTTTTCCGACCGGCGCGGTGATCGGCTTCTGCAGCAGCGTGTTCGCGCCGCGAAGCCCGAAATTCGTCCCGAGTTTCACGTGGATCGACGGCGATTCGGTTCAGAACTTCGACGAACAGCGGGGCCTGGCGATCGCCCGCAAAGTCATGGAACGGCGCCAGTGCACGATGACCACCGCCGAAGAGCAGCTCTTCCTGGCGGCCCGCGACCAGGCCCATTCGATCGAAGAGCACTTGGCCGCTGCTGGCGCGTAGGTCGTGTTGCGGGTTTGGGCGGAACGAGGATGGAGGATCGAAGATCGAGGATGGCGACGGATCGACGACGTGCATGTTCGTTCCATCCTCCATCTTCGATCCTCCATCCTCGATTCATCTTGCCTTCCCGTTCCCCGTTTACGAACCCTGGAAGCATTTCCGGATCGAATGCGACGAGGCGCGGCTCATTCTGACGGAAGGTCAAATCAGGACACGTCTTCGGCGTGTAACGGTTGACATTCCGGGCCTCCCCGAATAGGGTTGAAGACAGAGCGAGGCTGGTGGACCGACGATTGAGCCGCGAATGGTAAATCCGTGGCATGTCGTTGCGTCCTGACAGAAGGCCGCAGGACGATCCTGCGGCAGGTTGACGCGGACTCGCGGGAGAGCACGTGGGTCCTCTTCCGCGGAAGACTGCCGGGAAAACGGGCCGATTCTGGCGATTGGATCGTCGACAAACCCCGTCTGCCTGCCCCAACGGCGCAGTTTGCCTGATCGGGCGGGTTTTCGTGGCGAGCGCCATCCACAGAGACCCTTAACTCGCGAACTCGAAATGGCAGGCAAATCATGTTTCAGGCGCCATTCGCGAAAACGTCGGCTAGAGTCGTGTGTGCGGCAATTGTCTGCTGCACGGGCTCTCGGTACAGTGCGTTTCCGCGGTCGTCGTCCAAGACGGGACGCGGCTGCTATTGAACAGTGACACGGGCCGGTCTCAGCGCGAATCATTGCCAGGTTTGGCCAATTGGGGAGAATTCCATGAAAATCAAGACGTTAACAATGCTGCTGGTGGGAGCGCTGGTCGCGTGCGGCGGAAGCCGGGCCTTCGCTCAGGAATGGGCCGAGAAGATGTTCGAGAAGCGGGAGCACGACTTCGGCGTGGTCGCCAAGGGAGCCGATGCCCGCTATCGCCTGAAGATTACGAATGCGTATAAGCAGCCCGTGCACATCGCGAGCGTCACGACGACCTGCGGCTGCTCGGCGGCTAAGCCGTCGAAAGATACGCTGGTCAGCCTGGAATCAGCGTACATCGAAATCGTGATGGACACGCGCAAGTTCTCGCACCAGAAGGATTCGAACGTCATCGTGACGATCGACCAGCCGTTGCATGCCGAGGTCCGCATTCCGATTCACGCCTACATCCGCACCGACGTGGTGCTGACCCCCGGCGGCGCCGAATTTCCGCCCCTGAGCCAGGGTGAAGACAAAGAGTACAAGATCGATGTGGCCTACGCCGGCCGCGGCAACTGGAAGATCAAGAACGTCGTCAGCAAGAACCCGAACGTGACGGCGAAAGTCGTGGAAACCCGCCGCGACGCGACCAACGTCAATTACAGCCTGCTCGTGACCGTTAAGGGCACCGCCCCGCTGGGAGACTTGCGCGAACAGTTGACGCTCGTCACCGACGACGCCGGCAATCCCAATATCCCCGTGCTCGTCACCGCCCGCGTCGATCCCGAGTTCGTCGTCAACCCCGACATCGTGTCGTTCGGCAACCTGACTCCGGGCGAAAAGAAGACGGTCAACGTCGTCGTCCGTGCGAAGAAGCAATTCTCGATCGAGAAGATCGAGAGCGAGAAATCTTCCGGGACGTACGAAGTCCGCCTGCCGAAAGACGCCAAGCAGACTCACGTCGTCGCGCTGACCGTGGTCGCCCCGAACGAACCGGGCTCGGTCGACGAGCAGTTTTCGGTGACCATCGCCGGTCGCAATGAGCCGGTGACGTTCAAGGCCCACGGCAAAGTGGTGGCCGGCACCGCCTCGACAGGCGGCGGCAGCGGAGCCTCGACGGCTTCGAAGAATAACCCGTAAGACACCCAAGATTGGCGCGTTCGATTGCGTATTGCACCCCCGGCCCCGAGTTCGTGGCCGGGTGTGTCTTTTTGTAGTCATCTCGGCGGAGCGAGATGACTACTTTGGGCCGGGCTCGGGTGATTGCAAGACGTCGACCGGTACAAAATTGGCCGGCTGCCCGGTGGGACGGGCTGCCGGGCCGCACGATTTGCACGAGCTGCACGCTCCGCCCGAAGACTTTCTTGCCGAGCGCCAGGCGCCGATGCCCCGCCGGGCGACGTACGCCGCGGCGGCGGCCAGCGCCACGGCCACGACGATCAGTTGCCAATCGAGAGGGGGCATGAGACGGCCATCAGGAAAAGAGCATGCCGATCTGATACGTCGCGAGGGCGGCGACGTACGCCAGAATCGTCATGTACGTGAACGTGAACGCCGGCCACCGCCAACTGTTCGTTTCGCGCCGGATGACGAGCAATGTGGAAGTGCATTGGGCGCACAGGGCGAAGAACACCATGATCGACAGGGCGACGGGCACGTTATACACCTTGCGTCCGTCGGGCCACGTCGCGGACTGAACGGCTGCCACGAGCCCGCGATTGTCTTCCTTCACGCCGCCTCCCAGACTGTAGATCGTTCCCAACGTACCGACGATGACTTCCCGGGCCGGGAACGACGCGATCACGCCGACGCCGATCCGCCAGTCCCATCCCAGGGGGCGCACGGCCGGCTCGATCGCTTTACCGAACCGCCCCAGAAAACTCTGTTCCAGGAGCTCGCTCCGCAAGTGATTCTGTTCGTCGACCAGTTGCTGCAATTCTGACTGGGTCGCGTCGTCAGCCGATTTCGCGGCACGGAACTGATCGATTTGCGCCGCGACCGCGTCGGACCGGTGGTGATCTCCCGGAAAGTAGCCGGCACCCCAGATCAGGACGGCAGACGCCAGGATCAGAGTGCCGGCGCGGGTCACGAAGGCCATCGCCTGGTCGTAGACGCGATTCATGACGACACCTGGCGAAGGCCATTTGTATGTCGGCAGCTCCATGACAAACGGGGGCGTTTCGCCGCGGAATAAGGTCTTCTTCAGCAGCCACGCGATCGGCACCGCCACAAATGCCCCGAGAAACGTCATGACAAACATCACAACGCCGGGCAATTGCCAGCCGCCCAGAACGGCGACGGCCGGAATGAAGGCCCACGCCATCAGTGTGTACACTGGCTGGCGGGCCGAACAGCTCATCAGCGGGGCCACCAGGATCGTGGTCATCCGGTCGCGACGCTTCTCGATTACGCGCGTCGCCATCACCCCATGCACGG
>JACQFH010000351.1 GCA_016200145.1 Planctomycetia bacterium
GAGCGTGTGCGGCAGGTGATCGAGGTCTGCGATCGACAGGGGCTGGTCATCATTCTGAGCTGCTTCTATCAGCGGCAGGACCAGATTCTTTCGGGGGACGAGGCGATCCGCCGAGCTGTCGTGAACGCCGCCACGTGGGTTCGCGAGCGCGGATATGCCAACGTCGTCCTCGAAATCGCGAATGAATTCCCTCACGGCGGTTTCGATCACCGGTTGATCCGCTCGGCCGAGGGAGAGATCGAGCTGATGCGGCTGGCGCGGGACACGTCGCCGGGCCTCTTGGTCTCGACGAGCGGCATGGGAGCCGGCGAGTTGAGCGAGCAGGTTGCCGGGGCTGCCGACTTTCTGCTCATTCACTTCAACGGGGCGAAGCTCGAGCAGATTCCCGGTCGGATCGCCGAATTCAAAAAGCTTAAGAAACCCATCGTGTGCAACGAAGACGCCAAGACCGGCGCCTCGGGCGCCAGGGCGGCGGAGCTGTCGGTCACGGCTGGCGCGGCGTGGGGGTTCATGGACGAGAAACAGAACCAGCACTTACCCTTCAAGTTCGCCGGGCCGGCTGATGATGCCGTCGTGTACCGCATGCTGCGGCGCCTGACTGCGCCCTTTCCCGGAAAGTCGTGGCCGCAGATGGCACCTGCGGCGGTCGGCCTGGATGCGACCCGGCTGGAACAACTCGGCGCGCTGGCCGGGGGAAACGGTTGCGTCATTCGGCACGGGCGCCAGGCGTTTTCCTGGGGAGACGTTGCGCGGCGCGGCGACATCGCCTCGGCGGCCAAGCCCTGGTATGCACATCTCCTGGCGCTGGCCGTCGCCGGCGGCAAGATCAAAGGTTTTGATGCGCCGGTCGCCGAAGTCGAGCCGCGCCTGGAAGCCCTCAATTCTCAACTGGGACATAAGGACTGCCGCATCACATGGCGGCACCTGATTAATCAGACGTCGTGTTACGGTGTCCTCGAAGCTCCCGGCGAGGCGTTCGACTACAGCGATTTCAATATGGCCTTGCTGTTCGACACGCTGTTCACGCGGGTCTACGGCACGAAGTGGCAAGATGTCGATCGCGATGTGTTGCGGCCACTGCTGACCGACCGGATCGGCTGTGAAGACGAGCCGACGTGCATGGTCTTCGGGGCAGGGGACCGCGCCGGGCGGATGGGGATTTCGGTGCGCGACATGGCGCGCTTCGGGTGGCTCACCCTGCACGCGGGCAACTGGAAAGGAGAGCAACTGCTCGACGAAAAGCTGGCGACGATGCTGGTTTCAAGTCCGCTGCCTAGCGCGCTGCCGCGCACGGCCGGCGAGAAAGCCGAGATGCTCGAGCGCCAGCGTTCGATCGGCGGCGGCAACAACCAGACCGATCACCTGGGCAGCTACAGCTTCGCTTGGTGGACGAACGGCGTCGATCGCGATGGACACAGGCACTGGACCGCTGCTCCGCACGACACGTATGCCGCGATGGGGCACGGCGGCGAACGGGCCCTCGTCGTCATCCCCAGCCTCGATCTGGTCGTCGCCTGGAACGACACGCGCATCAACACGCGCGAACGGCAGAACGCCGCGCTGCGCGCGATCGTTGCGGCGTGCGAGCAGGGTGTAGCGGAATGAGTGAGAATTCCGGCCACAGATATCGTATACCGTACCCTCTCGCGCTCCCCTGGATCGTTTAACCGCGACCCGGGCACCGCCGCGGATAGCGGTGGTCGGAGCGCGTATCGAATGGCAATTCAGCTTTGATTGCGTTTCAGCCTCACCTGAAATTCGTTGCCAGTGTCGGATTTCTTCGGGAATGCCTGCAACCTGCGATACGCGCATCCCGGTGGGATTGCGGTTAAACGAGCGATACTGCAAAAGAGCATCGCGACCTGTTATTGTGGTTGGCGAAATCAACAGAACATCATCGCGCATACACTGTGGAGCATTCATGGCGAATAAGGTGCGGATTGCAATCATCGGGGCGGGGGCCGTCGCCGATTATCATCACGTTCCCGGGATTCGGCTCGATCCGCGGGCCGAGCTCGTGGCTGCCTGCGACCCGAACGAGCAGTTGCTCGCGAAACGAAAGACCGACTGGTCGATCTCGAAGGTGACGAAGGACTATCAGGCCATCGCCGCCGATCCGGCGATCGACGCCGTCATCATCTGCACGCCCAACGACACGCATTACCCGATCACGATGGCCTGCCTGGCGGGGGGCAAGCACGTGATGTGTGAAAAGCCGCTGGGACTGAATGCTTCCGAGGCGTACCAGATGTGCGCCAAAGCCCGCGAGAAGAACCTGCGGCACATGACGGCGTTCACGTATCGCTTCGCACCGTCGATGCGCTACCTGCGACACCTCGTACACAGCGGCGGTCTGGGGTCGCCAAGACACTTCCGCAGTCAGCGGTTTCTCGACTGGCCGGAAACGAGCTGGGGTTGGCGGCAATATAAGAAGAATGCCGGCGCCGGCGACCTGTTCGACATGACGATCCACCGCATCGATTATGCCCAGGACCTGATGGGCCGCATGACGTCCATCTGCGGCGCTGTCGCCCAGTTTGTGCCGCGCGACAAAAACCCCGACGGCTCGGCGTGCCCCCCCTCAGAAGTCGACGACTGGTCGGCCCTGATCTGCCAGTTCGAGCGCGGCGCCGTGGGCGTTCTGGAAGGAACGACGCTCGCCAAGGGCTACCACTATGACGGCTTCGGCCACGACTGGGCGGAAGTCAACGGCAGCGAGGCGACGGCCGTCTATCAGCTTCGCGAGCCGAATACGATCCTCGTTGGCAAACACGGCCAGTCGCTTCAGAAGGTCGACGTACCTCACGAGTTCCTGGCGCCGGCCGGTTCGCCCCGCAACCCGAAAGAGGGCGTGCCCAGCACTGTCTTCCGATACGATCTGTCATGGGAATTCGTATCGGCGATCGTGGAGGGGCGCGACGCGATTCCAGGATTCGACCACGGCGCCTCGGCCCAGGCTGTCGCCGATGCCGTGCTCGAATCGTTCGAAAAGCGCACCTGGGTTCAAATCGACAAGCGATCGTAGCTGTCGATTCCGAATCTGTATCAGTCCAAGTCGTGGCGCACCGGGGCTTCCCTTTGGTCCAGCCCCGGCCACACGCGGAAATTGAGGGACTTACAATGACCTCCGACGAACTCAAGGCGCTGCAGGCGCCGGTCAAAGCCCGCTACAAAGAAACTCCTGCCGCCGCGGCGCTCGTGCTGAAAGCGCGGGGCAAACTGCAGGGGGAAAACCTGATCTGCCGGGTCGACACCGACCATAGCCCGATCGACGCGGGACTGCACGCGGCAGCCGGCGGCGACGGCCTGTCGGCCTGCTCGGGCGACATGCTCTTGCAGTCGCTGGTGGCCTGCGCGGGGGTGACGTTGCAGGCGGTCGCGACAGCCATGGCGATCCCGCTGCGCGGCGGAACGGTCTCTGCCGAGGGCGACCTCGACTTTCGCGGCACGCTGGGGGTGAGCAAAGAGACGCCGGTCGGATTTACGGCAATCCGCCTCAAATTCGACCTCGACACCGACGCCACGGCCGAACAACTCGCGACGCTGCTGAAACTCACTGAACGGTACTGTGTGATCTTTCAGACCCTGAAAACGCCGCCGGCCATCACGGCGACGCTCGGTTGATCTCAACTCCGTGGCTAACACCCCGTCGTTTAACCCGGAGCCAACGGCGACGGCGCGTGATTCGGCCGCAATGACCAATTTGGTCCATTTCTGTCGGCAAAATGGTAGTACGCGGCAACTCGAATATTGCGCACGTCAAGACGTTCCCGATGAAGTCAGCTGTCGGGGCCGTCTGACCAACGGTGTTCGCGGCGGTACCAGGATCGCGTCAATCGCGCCGTCGGACCACCGCTATTCGCGGCGGTGCCCGGCTCCGGGTTAAACGAGTGTCTACCTGCAGACATTGCACGCGTCGTCTATTCGGCGATCCACTTTCCCCTCCACGATCCAGACGTTGCGGAAATGGACGGGGTTGCCGTGGTCCTGCAGCTTCAGCGGCCGGGCCTCCGGGGCTTCCGCAGCGCCGCCGCCGGTTTTGGCGGTGATCTCGACATCGTCGTGAACCGCGACGCCGTTGTGCCGCACCGTGATGCGGGCATTGGCGGACTTCTTGCCGTCGGCGGCGAATTTCGGCGCGGTGAATTCGATGTCGTACGTTTGCCACGTGAGGGGCGGCAGGCACATGTTCAGGAGCGGGGCCCGCTGCTTGTACAGGCCGCCGCATTCGTTGTCGGCCCCCGACAGGCCGAACGAATCCAGGATCTGCACCTCATACCGCCCCTGAATGTAGACGCCGCTGTTCCCCCGCGCCTGGCCGCGCGCCGCGGGCATATACGGCGTGCGGAATTCGAGGTGCATCGTCACGTCGCCGTACTTCTCTTTTGTATCGACGCCGGCGACCAGGAAATGATCGAGAGTCACGGTGCCCGTCACGAATTCCCGGGCGTCGCGGCCGCAGAACAGCACGTTGGCCCCGGCGGGCGGCCGCGCGCCCATCGTCGGGCTGACTCGCAGGCACTTTCGAAGACGGGCGATCTCTTTACCCGAGTCGTCGACAATCTGCGCACGTGCGCTCCGCACGACGAGCCGTCGCCCGTCGCCGGCCAGCTCGGCCCGGCCGGCGGAGGTGGTTTCGCCGGCGTATTTTCGGGGGCTGGCCCGATTCCAGCCGTTGCCGGGCAGGCCGCCTTCATATTCCACCGCTTCGAACTTGCCGTCGCCGAGGGCGATGACCTGCACGCCGATCGAACTCGAACGGCCCGGGTCCGCGGAAAAATCGGTCGCGTATTCCCCCTGCAGGTAGAAATCGGCGTCGGGGCGGGTCTCGGGCTTCGACGCCGCGGATTTGGGATCGGCGGCAATCAACAGCTGTGGCAGGCAGACGATGACGGCGGTTGCGAAGGAGAATGTGCGGGAGCGCGTGTTCATGGGCTTTCGTCAAGTTCCGGGTAGCCGAACTCGCCAGAGTTCGGGCGATATGACCGAGAGTTTACGCGGGACACGAGGAAAAGATAAGCCCACGGATGGCGTGGCAATCCCACGGATGTCAATCGGCAATCGCATAGCGGACGATGCACCACAGGGCTTTGAAGCCGTCACGCCAGCCGATTTTTTTCCCTTGCTCGTAAGTGCGGCCCGAGTAGCTGATCGACCGTTCGTAGATGCGGCATCGCCGGCGGGCGATTTTCGCGGTGATCTCGGGTTCAAAACCGAAGCGATCCTGTTTGAGCGTCGGCAAAATCTCTTTCAGCACTTCGGTGCGGAAAACCTTGTAACAGGTCTCCATGTCGGTGAGATTCAGGTTCGTGGCCCAATTGGAAAGCATCGTCAGGAACTGGTTGCCCAGGTAGTGCCAGTAATACAGCACACGGTGCGACTGGTCTCCCAGGAACCGCGAGCCGTACACGACGTCGGCTTTGCCTTCGACAAGGACTTGCAGCAGCCGGGGAAACTCGCCGGGGTCGTACTCCTCGTCAGCGTCCTGAATGATGACGAACTGGCCGGTCGCGTGCTGAAACCCGGTACGCAGGGCCGCCCCCTTGCCCCGGTTCTTTTCGTGGAACACGACCTGGATCGAATTGAGCGCGTCCTCCCGCGGATCGGCCTGCAATTCGGAGAGCACTTCGCGCGTTCCATCGCGGCTGCCGTCGTCGACCAGGATGATCTGCTTGCGCAGCGGCACGGCCCGCACCCGGTCGACGAGTTGCAGCAGCGTCGCCCGCTCGTTGTACACCGGGATGACGACCGACAGCACGACGTCGTCGGGAATGGCGTAAATTCCCAATTGACGGCAGACGCCCTCTCCCAGGATGCGGCGAAACGACTCGTACCAGGCCAGACTGTAGGGCGGGTGTTCCGAGGCAGCAACCAGGCCAGCCTCGTGCGCAGCATCAAACATCGTCTACGATCCTGCCAGGCACACGGTCAATAAAAAACAGGAGAGCGAAGCTCGCAGTCGGCAGATTGCACTCAGGGCAATTCGCGCCGGGCGGCGAGCTTCGCCCTCCTGGCGGAAGCTAGTCAATGAAACGGAATCGTCTTAGAAAGCCAGGGGCAACGGATTCGGCTGCAAGAGGAACGGAAAGACGCGCGTCGGCTTGCCCGTCGGGTAGTTCGTTTTGTAGACGAGCTGCGCGGCGCGGTCGGCCGCGTACTGCAGCTTCGTAAACTCGAGGCCGCAGAAGAATTCGGTGCTGGCTTCGGCCGCAACGTCGGCGAAGACTTCTCCGGCCGATGCCGCATGCCGGCGAACGCCGTGCAGGCTGTGCTCGCGCACCTTCACTCCCGCCGCCGCCAGTTTGATCAGCCCTTTCAAGAACCGGCCGCAGGTGGAATCGGCCCCGGTCGCCCGGAACAGCCGTTCCCACTCTTCGTGCGCTTCCCAGTAAAACCCGAGGTTGAACAGGTCGATCGCCCACAGGTACCAGCGATTCTCGGCCCACGTTTCCGGATCGAGCGCCAGCGGCGGCGGCTGTTTGCGGTTGTGGCTGTGACCGCGCGGATCGCGAATCGGGTGCGGCGAACCGCTGCCGGGAACGTATGTGTAGCGGGGCAATTCGGCCGACGGAAGCAGGCGGGGCACAGAAGTTTCAAGCTGCATCATCCTAGTCGTCTCCAATTCCTTCAATCTGGGTGCATCTGCGGTCGTGGTGCAACAGGTGGGATCAATTCACAGGCGGGATGGTCGTTTGACCGCAGCACTATTAGAGTACTCAATTCCGCCGGCATTGCGAGAGGGGAATTCCAAAAACGGCTGAATTTTCAGGAATTCGCGCCCCCAATCGGAGACAAATCTCAGGCCGGCGAATCGATTCATCTTACGTCTTTTGCGCCACTTCGCGTTTGATCCGCGAGATGATCCCCTGGAAGCCGCGCCGGCGCGTCATTCCCAGCGTTTCCGACAGACCCAGCAGGGGCAGAAAATCGTCCGGCAGCCCGGCCACTTCCGACTTCTCCGCCCCGCTGATCCCTTCCACGAGCAGCGCCACGAACCCGCGGACCGTAGGAGATTGCTCGGGAACCACCGCCTCCAGTCGTACCTTCCCCTCGGCCACGTCGACCCACAGATACACCGGGGTCTGGCATTCCTGGATCCTGCATCCCGCGTTGACGGCCGACGCGTCGCGGCCAGGCGCCGCCGGTGGCAGGCGTTCGGAGAAGTCGACCAGCATTTCCAGCGATTCTTCGGGGTCTGCCCCTTCAAATTCCGCCAGCAGCTCAGCCAGTTTCATCGGGCACGACGAAGCTCATGTGGAGTTCTGAATGCCGCAGGTGCAGCGAGTCGTATTCCTGCGAGGCCAGGGCCCCGACAAAGGGATGTGGTGCGCGGTTCGGCGCGCGTTTGTAACGCTCGATCGCCCGTTTCAGCCGGTCGACCGCGTCCGACAGCGAAAGGCCTGGTTCGGGCAACAGCGACCTGGCCGACTTCGGCAGCTTGAAGCCGGCCCGCATGGTTTTCGTGATGAACGCGTTCTTGACAAACGGCGCAATCAGCACGCGGGCGAACCACGGGGCCTTGAATCCGTATCCATCCACCGAGGCCGTCACGGTCTTCGCCAGATGATCGAGGATTTCCGGAAAACTCCAATGGCCGACCGTGTGAAACTTCTGGCCTGCCAGGTGATCGACGTCAGCCAGGAAATCGTCGATGGTTTCGTAGTGGACAGGGCGACGAGCGGCAGCGGTTGTCGACATGTTTTTGCGGCAAATGGGAAAGGAAAGGGAAGTGCAAGCAGGTATCCGCCAGACGCAGGGTCGGCGGACAATGCAGTACGCCTGCATTTTCGACAGTCGTTTCGCGAGTCTCAAGACGGGTTCGATGCCGCCGCCGCATTTTCTCAGATTTGAAAAATAACCCATGGCGCGTGTGGCTTCAGTCGCTGGTCGTGATTCAGTATAACTAGGCCAATTGACGGGAAATCCCGTTTGCCCCCCCCCGTGGTGTGCCAGCCAGAGAAAGCGCCCGATGCCGATTCCCAAACTGTCAGCCGATACGTTGGCCGCCCTCGGTCGGTTCGACACTCCGACGGTCTGCAACGCGATCGAGCTGTTCGAAGTGCGTCCCCGCAATACGGGTTTCATGAACGCGGGAATCAAGGCGTGTTTTCCGCACATGCCGCCGATGGTGGGGTA
>JACQFH010000352.1 GCA_016200145.1 Planctomycetia bacterium
CTTCAGCGCCTCGCGCGGGTCGGTTCCGCCTCCTCCCTGCAATTTGGCGACCCATTCCAGGTGCCTGCGCTTATTTTCGGGAGTGGCCGGCTGCAGCGTCGAAGCTTTCATGGGGACCGAAAAGCGATTGAAGAAAACGACGTAGAACTCCTGTTCGGGGGACATGCTCAGGATCGAGCTGAACAGTTCGATCTTCACGCGTTCGAGCTTCGTGCGTGCCTCTTTGTGCGGCTCGGTCATGCTGCCCGACCCGTCGAGGACGAAGACGAACTTGGAACCCGCCGACGTCAGCTCGAAAAACTGCGACCCGATCCCATCCCCCGTTCCCCCGCCCAAGCCGCTGCCGAAGCCTCCGCCGGTCGCAAATCCCTTGCCGCGCTTCAGTCCCAGCGTGTTGACGGCCAGATCGATCCTGGCCGGAATTCGCGGATCGAGGTCGAGTGGCAAGATGATGGCGCTGGTTGTGACGGAACGCTCGACACGTCGCGTTGCCTGTTCGCTGGCCGTCTCGATGCCAGCCGCGATCGGCCCGGCTTCGCCCGCGCGGCCACCGGGCTCCGACCCGGTTGCGTCGTTTGCCGCCGGTGCGAGAACTTCGGGCCGCGCGAGCGGCGCCTCGAGATTCGCCCCCAGCTCTGGTTCGGTCCAGTCGGCGAGCACGGTGATAAACGCTACCGCCTGCGGACGGCCAAACGTCATCAGCGCCAGAGCGGCGAGAACCAGGGCATGGATTGCCAGCGAGATGCCCCAAGCCGGAAATCGGCCCGAATTCGTGGATTCCGCGCGATTCCGGTTAATGCCCCCCCGGAAACGCCGGTTGACCTGGCAGAGCCAATGCCGCATGCAGCCGCTCCCCGATTGCCCATGGTCCCACGGTTGAATTCTAACCGGTTGGTGAATTGAAGTAAAACTCGCGACGGCTGCGAATGGGCGGGCTTGTCGAGTGCGGAATGCGGAATTCGGAGTGCGGAATGGGAAACGAAGGATTGAGAACGCACCAATTCGGATTCCGAACTCCGAATTCCGAGCTCCGCATTTCCACCTGAGTCAGATGCACCTTGACGCTCCGACACGCTCCTCACTACCCTTCCATCACGATGAGCGTTGAACCGGCCACCGCCGACACGAGTTCTCAATCCGCAGGGGTGCAGCCTTCGGCGCCGCCCGGCCGGCCGATCATTTTCTTCGACGGCGTCTGCGGACTGTGCAGCTGGTCGGTCGATTTTGTCATCGCGCGCGATCCCAAGGCTCAGTTTCAATTCGCCCCCCTGCAGGTCGCGACGGCCAGCGATCGCCTGGGGCCCGCGATCGCCGAATTGCTCAACACGGTCGTGCTGCTCGACGCACACGGATCGTTCAACAAATCCGACGCCGTGTGGCGGATTTTGGTCATCCTGGGAGGCGTGTGGCGCTGGGTAGGCTGGCTGATGCGGTTGATTCCGCGCCCGCTTCGCAATTCCGGTTACGATTTCATCGCCCGCCGCCGCTATCGCTGGTTTGGCAAGAAAGAAACTTGCCGATTGCCGAGTGCGCAGGAGAGAGCGCGGTTTCTGCCGTAGTCCGCCTGCTGTGCGCATCAAACGACCGGGAACGCAGAGGCAAGACACGAGAGGCGAGAATGGACAGACTACGCCGCGGCAGAGGCGGGCGCGGCCACAACGCTCTGCTCGCCATTCCGCACTCCGAATTCCGTACTCCGCATTTGCCTAATGCACTCCAGCGGTGGCTGCCGCGACCGGATAGAGGTTCCCGTCTTCGTCGAACTCCATCTCGTGCAGCTCTTCGACCACTTCCAGGTCGTCGCGGTCTTCGATCAGCGGAACGTACGCCTCGCTGGCCAACAGCTCCGCCAGTTGCAGCGTGTTCGAGATGTGCAGCACGCGCGCGTTTTCCGGATCGGTGAGACCAATCGTCGGAAATGCGGCTTCGAGCACGTCGCGATCGGTTTCAAATGAGATCGGCAGCGACGCGGCCGGGGCATGCCCTCCCGTGATGGCATTGATCGCCGTAATCCGCTTGTCGACTGACGCGATCGTCCGGTTGTTCGTGAACTCCGACATGCCGATCCCGCAGGCATTGCCGTGCGTGGCCTCGGTCAGCCCGCGGACGAAAATCGTCTTCACGGCGACATTGTCGCGATCTGTGGCACGGTGGTCGTTATACTTGCGGCCGATGACATTGGTGTCCATCCCCGAGCCGCTGATATTCTTGCCCAGCTCGTCCACGATCAGCAGGTCCACCTTGGGAAACGGCAAGCGCGGCATCCACTGCTTGGCCAGAACCAGGAGCTCGGTCTCGCGCTTCAGGAATTCGTGCGGCGCCACCGCGGCGATCAGCGCCGTTTCGTCGTAGGCGTTCTCGACGAAGCCCACGCCACAAACCACCTTGCACTTGCGGAGCACGCTGTCGGCTACCGCCTTGACGATTTCGAGCCAACTGTAGTCGGTAATCGCCCGGTGATAGATCTTCGCTCCTTCGTGCTTCCCCAGGCCGATCAGCATCATCTTGTGCAGGCCGCTTTCGATCTCTCCCACGAAACCGGTGTGCGGCTTCACCCGCCCTGCGACGACGACATGGTCTGCCCCGAAGGCGTGCCGGTCGAAGTGGACGGGAATCCCCTGCGGCGTCTTGTCGACGATCACCGTCTCCATCGAAGCGCGAATTTCGGCGCCGACGAAATCTTCGGTCACGCCATAGTCCTCGATAATCTGCCGCTGCCCCTCTGCCGTCCCGCCGCCGTGGCTCCCCATCGCGGGCACAATGAACGGCACCGCTTTCAGCCGCTTGAAATGGGCCACGATGGCTTTCGTGATGACGGCGATGTTGGCAATGCCGCGGCTCCCCACCGTGACGGCCACCGTCTCCCCCGGCCGGACTTTGGTGCCGAGCGCCAGCGACTGCAACTGGCGTTCGACTTCGTCGGGAATGTCGTCAATGCGCGGACAATCGAACTTCTGACGCAGACGCAGCATCTTGGGAAAAGCCATCTCAAACGGTCTCCAAATTCGGTGAACGGTCGTTTCTCCGAGTATATCGGAGGAATCTCGTCTACGAAACTGGCAGCCACACCGCGGCGACTGGAAAGGTGCATCCGTTTTTCGGGGGACGGGCATCGCGAAAGTGCCCCGGCCGCTTTTTCGGCGGCCGGGGCACTGCTTGACTTATGCGGCGTTAATCCACCGCAGACAATACCAGCTTATTCCGTCTTTCAGCCAAGCAGGCCCATTGATCGCC
>JACQFH010000367.1 GCA_016200145.1 Planctomycetia bacterium
ATTCTTGACAAAGAGGGCAACACGATCACCGGCAACCACGGTGCCGGAATCTCGTTCACGATGCAAGACCAGGGCCTGGGCTCGGCGAATATCATCGGCAATACGATTCAGAACACCGCAGCCGGCCAGGCTCCCCAGAACACCTCGATCTTCACCGGGCAGGGCATCGACCTTCGCCTGACGGGATCCACCGTCGCCTCGAATTCCGTCGCCAGCTTCACCGGCGGGACGATCGACAAGAACACGATCGGCGGCGCAGGCAACGGCAACGCCGGCAGCGGCATCGTTGTCTTCGCCGATCAGAAGACGTCGCTCCAGAACCTGAACATCGGGACCGTCGGGCAGGGTAACATCATCGCGAGCAACGGCGGTAGCGGAATCAGCATGACCCGCAACAATACGTCCCAGGTGGGCAACTTGATCCCCGTCGTGATCACCGACAACAACATCCGCCTGAACGGCGCCAACGGGGTCGCCCTCACTGCTCAAAACAGCTTCGGCGGCGTCGTCAACGGTTTTTCGATTAACCGGAACAATATCCGCAATAACGTCCTCGATGGCATCCGGTTGCATGTCGAAGCTGACGCCCAGATGCGCGTCAATATCCTCGACAACACCATCAGCAATAATACGATCCACGGAATTCACTCGACCGAGCTGACCGCTACGGCGGGCGACCTCCGCCGCGTCCTCGGCCAGTGGTCCGGGAATACGATCACCTTCAACGGCGGCGACGGAATCAACCTCGCCGGAGCGACCGGCAGTCTGGCATCCCGCCTCGAAATCGGTTCGCTCGCCACCCCGTCTGACGGCAATATCATCAGCAATAATGGTTCGCACGGTATCTTCGTGACGGCCCCGAGCCGCGCCGACTATGGATTCAATACGATCGACTCCAACGCCGCCGGCGGTATTTACCTGCACTCCCTGCCGAACAACAACTTCCTCATTCATAACAATGTCGTCACCAACAACGGAACATTCAGCGCTGCCGCCGACGGCGGCGACGGCATTCAGATCGTCAACAACTATCTGTTCACTGGATTCACCTCCAGCGTAACGATGACCAGCAATACAATTCGCGACAATGCAGGTCGCGGCGTCAACATCCTGAACCAGGGCAACGGAATCCTCACGGCGGATCTCCAAAGCAACCTCATCATCAGCAATCGGATGGAAGGCGTGTATGTGGTCAATACGGCATCGACCGCTCAGTCTGCTGATGTCCTTTCGACCGTAGCCATGGACGCCACCGGCTCGATCTTCTCCGTGCCGATCATGAATTTGACGCTTAACAGCAATGTGATCGAAGGGAACGGGATCAGCAGCGCCACAAGTGCGAATGGCTTGGTGGTCCGCGTCGGCACGAGCGACGGAGGTCGAAGCTTCATTGACAACGGCGGGTTTGCCAGCGATGGTCGCGGGGGGATCGTCGCCACGGTCACCAACAATCTATTTGGTGGCAACCTTGGTGCCGACGTCTTTTTCCAGTCGTTCGTTTCGACGGTCAACCCCGCAACGACGGGAGGAACCTGGAACGCCACGACATTCACCCCCAGCGGATACCAGTCAGATCCACTGGCACGGCTCGACCTGTCGTTCCACAACAACATTGGCGACGAGCTGGCAGTCAATCAATTGGGGGCGATTTACGCGAATGCCGAGGTCGTTTTCAAGACTCGCGATACCGCTCAGACCGATCCTGGACCGTTCTTCGTGGGGCAAACGCTCAGGAACGCAGAGCGGCTTGGCGCACGATTCTTGCTGCCGCCTGCGACCCCTGGCGGACTCTCCAATACCTTCCTCTATTCGGGAATTGGCCAGAGCACGTTCCGCCTGCTGAGTGCTTCGTCTAGCCCGATCGGCGCAACCACCGCCGCAGATGCAGCAGGCGCGGGATTCTCCAGCGGCGGCTTCTTTTTGGACGCCGATCCGTACACCGGACCGGGTAGCGCCAGCGGCGTCGGCATTCCGAACCTCACCGATCCATTCGGCTGGACATTCTCCCCGTAAGGTTTCGAATTTCCAGCACGTAGTAACCTCGAACGAAATTCGTGCTCGATCTCTTAACACATCGCCCGCCCGGCTGGTTCAACCAGCCGGGCGGTTCGTTTCCTGAATGAATCATAATCCGTATGGAGGAATTCTACCTCTGCCCGCGTGAAACTGCCGATAATAACGGCTGGGAAAACTTTGCGGACAAGGAGCCGTCATGAGTCAATGCGCGACGTGCCACGCCGGATGCTGCCGGACGTATGTCGTTCCTCTCACCGGCGCCGACATCCTGCAGATCATGGCGGATCAGCGTCTCTCGTTCTGGGACTTCGCCTGCCGCTGGGCCGATCCGCAGGGAACGATCGCCCTGAAGTACGCCCCGCATTTCTACTTTCGCGATGCGCCGCAGGTTCCGTTCGTTATTGCGCTGATTCAGGATTCGAGCCGCGTCTTCCCGCAAACCACCCGTTGCCGGTTTCTGGTTGAGGGCGACCCCACGCGGGAGCACCCGTTGGGAATTTCACAGTGCGGCATCTACGAATCGCGCCCCAGTGCGTGCCGGGTGTTCCCCACGAAATTCGACCGTGCGGGAGAACTAGCCGTGCTGTGCGATGTGCCCTCGCAGGGCAACGCGGGCAACGACCCGGTGTACGGATTGTGCCCGAAGCCGTGGATGCCGCGCGACCTCGACCCGATCCGGCAGGTGCAGGATTTGGTGGTCGCGAAGTTTGAAATGAAATTCTTCTTCAAACTGGCCGGGAGCTGGAACGCCCGGCCGGGCGACTGGCGGTTGTTTCCCGACTTCC
>JACQFH010000368.1 GCA_016200145.1 Planctomycetia bacterium
CCTGCGTCATGGCCTGCATCGGCCGCAAGATCGCCTGCGTCATGTACCACGTCGAGAATCCGGCGACGGCAATCGCCGACGCCAGACCGGCCATGAACCATCCCAGCGAATGCACCGAAATGCGACGGGCTTCCTGGCTGGCATCCTCCATGTTGTTCTGATTGATGCGCAGGATCTGCCCCGACACCTGCTTGATTGCGTTGAACGTCTCGAGCAGCCCGTCGGGTTTGCCAAAGTAGGCCTGCTGTTGCGCTTCGATCGCGACGTCCTTCGAGAAGAACCCGTCGCCCCGCGACTTGTATTTTTCCGTGAGCTCATCGAGCCGCTGTACGAGATCGCCCTCTCCCTCGAGCGTAATGTTCTTCCGCTCGACGCCCAGCGCCTCGAGAAAATTCGTCCAGTTCTGGTCGTACTGCTGCCGGGCCCGCTTGAGCAGCTCTTCGTCGTGGCGCCCGTTCAGCGCGAATTGAAACGACGAGTCGATGCGCTCCAGCGCCTCGTTGAGACGCTCCATGGCGATCACACTGTCGTAGTTCTCGCGCAGAATGGCTCGGGCGCTGTTTCCCAGCCGCAGCAGCAATGCGACGCCCGCCGAACCCAGCACCACCAGCACCATCAGCAGCGGTGCGAGCGTGAGAAGAATGCGCTGACGAAGTGTAAGACTCATGAGAACATTTCATCGCAGCGCGTGCTTGCCTCTTCGCGCCGCCCCAATTCGGATTTCCGATTTCAAAATTCGGATTTGAATAGACATCTGTCATTCGACATTCGTCAGAGCCCGTGCCGCTTGCGTTTCCGGTACAGCGTGCTGGGGTCGATCCCCAGCAGACCCGCGGCATCTTCCATCGTCGCGGCGTTGGCGAGCACGCGCCGGATGTGCTCGGCTTCGAGCTGGTCGAGTGTGACTTGGCCGCCGAGCTCGGTGACGCTGCCCGAAAATGACGCCCCCACCTGGGCCGGCAGATCGGCAGGGCCGACTTCCGGTCCCGAGGCCAGGATCACGCCGCGCTCGATCGCGTTGCGCAATTCCCGGACGTTGCCCGGCCACGGATATTTGATGAGGACAGCGCGGGCTTCCGCTGTCAGCGTGCAATCCGGCTTGCCCGTTTGTTTTGCGAAAAACTGGAGAAGGTGTTCCGCCAGGGGCAGAATATCATTCTGCCGCTGCCGCAGCGGCGGCAGCACGATTTCAATGACATTCAGCCGGTAGAGGAGGTCCTCGCGAAACGTTCCCCTGGCGACCGCCGTCTGCAAGTCGCGGTTCGTGGCCGCGAGAATGCGTACGTCGCAGACCCGCGTCCGCGTTTCCCCCACGCGCTCATAGCGTTTTTCCTGCAAAAGACGCAGTAGCTTGGGCTGCAGCCCCAACGGCAGGTCGCCAATTTCATCGAGGAACAGCGTGCCTCCCTCGGCGGCGGCGACTTTTCCTTCGGTGTCGTGCACGGCGCCGGTGAACGCGCCCCGCACGTGTCCAAACAGCTCACTTTCCAGGAGTTCGGCGGACAGGCTCGGGCAATTGACGGTAATGAACGGAGCGCCGGCCCTCTGGCTGCGGGCGTGAATGGCTCGCGCCAGCACCCCCTTGCCTGTGCCGCTCTCGCCGCGCAAGAGAATTGTGGCTTCTGTCGGCGCCGCTCGAAACGCGATGTCGAGCGCCTGCCGCATCGCCGCGTCGTTCGTCTGCAGGTCGGCTTCGGGCACGATCGACCGCACCTGTTCCTCGAGTTCTTCGACGTGCGACTGCAGGCGGCGGATCTGCACCACGCGATCGAGCACGCGCCTCAGCTCATCGGGGGTGAACGGCTTGGGAAGGAAGTCGAATGCGCCGCGGCGCATGGCCTCGACCGCCGTTTCGATCGTCGCATACGCCGTGATCACGATCACCGCCAGCCCCGGCGCCAGGCGCAGCAGCGACAGCAGCACGTCGAGTCCTTTTTCCTGCCCCAGCTTGAGGTCCAGGAACGCGACGTCGAATAGACTGCGGCCCAGCACGTCCTGGGCTTGTGCCCCGCTGGCGGCTTCTGTGACGCGGTGGTTCATCGTTTCCAGGGCCAGCCGGATCGACTTGCGCAAGCTCTGGTCGTCGTCAATCAGGAGGATATTCATGACATACGGGCAATTGCATTCTGCATACCGGCGCGCCCATCATTCTCGCGACCGGCCATAACCACCTGATCTGAAAGGAGTTCTAAGATCCCCATCGTAACCGTGCTGGTTCTGGACCGCACCAGGAATCTTGCAAATTGCAATGCCCGGCTTCTGCTATGAATCCTCGCGAGTTGCATCAGCCGTCGCGCAAATTGCTCGTTCCGTGAGCAGTCTCACAACTGCGTAAAATTGCAAACCATTAATCAGAAATAAGTTACGCCAAACAGACATTGCCGGCACAGCAATTGCTAACGATTTCTTAAGAATCCAGTTATGGGAAACCAGATCATGTTGGCCAGTGCAAATAGATTGACGCCAATCCCGCTGCTTCGCCTGCTGTGCTCGATTCTCATCGATGGGTTTCTGGGTGCAATTTGCGGCGGGCTGTTTGGATTTGTGTTCGGCGGCCTGGGAAGCCTGACACGCACCGATTCCGGGCACCTTCTGATTCTGGCTGCCGCGTTCGCGATTTGCGGCGCGATTGCGGGTGCTCTCTTTGGCGCGCGGGAACTCATTCCGGACACCAGCAAAACGGCGTCGAGTCCATCCGCATCGGTTTCCGATCTGATCGGCGGGAAGCCGGTGGCTCCGCCAACCGTGTTAGGAGTGATCGGAACGAATCCGGTACCGCAGCCGAGTCGCCAATTGGTCGGCTAGTGCCGGACAGCGGTTGCGAATCGGGTTTAGAGTGTGACGGTCGGCGTGCGAAGTGGCGTCAACATCCTGCAACAACCCGCAACAGCCGTATTCACGGCTATTGCGTGGTTAACCGGATTCACTGATGGCGACAGGTGCAACGGACACGTTAATATCGTGTCATGAAAATCCTTTCCACAACGGCGCTCTTCGTCGTCACCGCGCTTGCCGAAATCGTCGGCTGCTATCTGCCTTATCTCTGGTTGCGGAAAGACAAATCATGCTGGCTGCTGATCCCCGGGGCTGCCAGCCTGGCGTTGTTCGCATGGCTGCTGTCTCTTCATCCAACTGCCGCCGGGCGAGTCTATGCAGCATACGGTGGGATCTACATCACCGTTGCGCTGGCGTGGCTCTGGGCCGTCGATGGAATCCGACCTGGTCGATGGGATTTCGCCGGGGTTGCGCTCTGCCTGGCTGGCATGGCTGTCATCATGTTTGCTCCGCGTTGAATCGTGTTTCGACAGCACCGCGATTGCATGCAGCAGAATGGTTGTTCGCAAGAATCAAACAACCGGAATACGCCTGACATGCCGCCTGACTGGCGCAATTTTATCGATGATCTTCGGGCAAAGCTGGTCCGCGAGTCGCAGATTTCGATGACTGTCGATGAGATCATTGCGAAATCCCGCTGTGATGATTCGGCGATCCGTGAACGATGGTTCTGGCGAGCGGAACAGCTCGGTTCGAAAGACTACGAGGACTTCACAACCGCCGGCGTGCAGTTGGAGTTCTTTCCCGACAGGCACGGACGAGACGTGGAATCGGTGACCTTCTTTTCTCGGTAGCCCGCTCGTCCCGGTGCAGGCGTAAACGGACCGGTCGAGCCAGGTCGATCGTGCAGTCTGCATGCCTCGACCGTGCAACTTGCAAGCTGCCAGTTTCCCGTTGCCACGAGCGAGTAGCCGACATCCGGGAAATTGCGGTGTTTGGACCTCGACGCCGCACGGGCACGCCAGTTGCGATACCGAATTCAATGGATCCGCTTCAAATCGAAACGGCCCATTCGCGTGGAGGCCTGCCATGAGAATCCAAACGCAGAAATTGGCATTGAGGATCATTAGATTCACCGCACGGCAGATCATGCGCTGGCTGACAGCCACGTTGATCGGCGCCGTCGGTGGCGCGGTCTATGGGCTGTTGTACGGTGGGTTGGGGATGCTGCTGCAGAGCAATCCGGCGGGCGTCCTGTCCGTTGTGCTCTACTTTTCGGCCTGCGGCGTCGCCGCGGGCGCCATGCTAGGCGCGTTCGTTGCGATTGCAGACGCTGACACTGACGCGCTGGCCGTACGCGATGGATTGCCGCAGATGACATGCGACTCGACTGTGTCGCCCTATCCCAGGCTTCCCGGTCATACGGTCGAGCCACGCGGGCGGACTGTAAATCGTCTCGTCAATTTATTCGCGAGGCACAATCGGCACGCAACCGGAAAGCCATCCCGGAATTGACAGCCGCAGACCGCTTCTGAGCAACAGTCGGTCTTCTGGTTGGCAAGCGCCCTTCGACACAGCGCGCTTGTGTTCGAAGGGTTTTTTGTCAAAGCGTCTTCCATCGCGTTCAATCCGCCTGTGAGAGCCCTTCGGCACGATTGTCCGTGCTCGAAGGGTCTTTTTTTTTTGCATGCAGGATACAATGCGGACACGAACTGCGGACGCCCGATTTTTCCACCACTCAAATCCGGTGCATTTGCCATGACGCCTCTTCAAGTGATTTATGTCGTCGTTGCCGTCCTCGCGATCCTGCTGCTTTCCGGACTTCGGATTTCACAAGAGTATCAGCGAGGTGTGGTTTTCCGGCTGGGGCGCTACAAAGGGCTGCGCGGGCCAGGGCTGTTCTGGATTATTCCGCTCGGCATCGAGCGCGCGGTGATCATCGATATTCGCACGCGAACGGTCTCGGCCGAGCAGCAGGAGAGCATCACGCGCGACAGCGTGACGATCAAGGTGAACGCCGTGCTCTGGTACCGAGTTGTGGACGCGGCGAAGTCCGTCATTGCCGTTTCGGACGCTTCGCATGCGGTCTATCAACTGGCGTTGACGGGCTTGCGGAACATCATTGGTCAACATGATCTGGACGAGGTCTTACAGGAACGGAACAAAATCAATGGACTGCTGCGGGAGAATATCGCCGGTTCAACCACGCAGTGGGGTCTCGAGGTGGAGAGGTTCGAGATGAAGGACGTGGAATTGCCGGAAGCGATGCAACAGGTGATGGCGATGCAGGCCGAAGCCATTCGTGAAAAAAGAGCGCGCATCATCAAGGCGGAAGCCGAGCTGGAAGCGTCGGAAAAGCTGTCGGCGGCGTCCGCCCAGATGGCCGGCAATCCAGCGGCACTCGAACTGCGGCGAATGCAAATGATTGCGGAAGTCGGCGCGGAGAACAACAGCACGACCGTCCTGATGATCCCGTCAGACTTCGTGACGCTGTCCAAGACGCTCTCGGAATACCTCCATGAGCTCGCTGCCGAAAAACCCCATTCCAAGACGTGAGCGCACCACCGGTGAGCGCCATGGCGTTCGGCTTACCTCGTGAACGCGATGACTGCGTCGCGGTCAGCACACTGTGTGTAACGCGCCATGGGAATACGGCGCTCGTCAGCGAGCATGCAATTTGCAATCAGAAAACGTTCAATCGTGCAGAATGCATTCTCGATGGGAAGCAGGACGGCGCGGGGGTTGATCGCAACTCAGCCCTGGAGAACTGTTTGCGGCTTCACGTCCGCAGTGGCATAGCCCTTGCATTCCGTTCAATCCAACCGATTGCGTCAACGGTCACGGAGAGTTTTCTATGAATCTCGCGATTTGGATTCCGGCCATGGTCATCCTCGGTCTGGCGACTCTGGGTCTCATGTTCGCGTTCGTCGTCGGATGCGACAAAGTTTGAAAGGTGATCTCCATGTTGCTGCTCACCGCGATTGTGACATTGCTGTTGTTCATCTACCTGCTGGCTGCGCTGCTGCGCCCCGAGTGGTTTTGATGCAGGTCAGGCTTTCCAGCCTGACAAGCGGTGCCGGGGCTGGGAACTGCAAACTTCGATCGAAGGCACATTGCTGTCAGGCTGGAAAGCCTGACCTACTGAGAGGCATTTCATCATGTGGTCTCTTCCGCTGCTGATCATCGTCACCACGATCTTGCTGTCATTTCCGTTCGGCCGGTATCTGGCGTGGATCATGGACGGCAAATACAACCCGCCGGGCTGGCTGCGATGGATTGAAGATCGGCTGGACACGGGTGCGCAGAACTGGAAGCAGTACACCGTGGCCCTGATGCTCTTCAATACGATGGCATTCGTCGTTGGCTATGCGGTCCTTCAACTCCAGGCGTTCCTGCCGCTCAATCCTGATCATCGGGGGACGCTCAGTCCGACGACAATATTCAATACGGTGACGTCGTTCATGACGAACACCAACCTGCAGCACTACTCGGGCGACCAGCACCTGTCGCATTTCAGCCAGATCGGGTTCATTCTGTGGAACATGTTCACATCGGCCGCCGTGGGGTTTTGCGTCCTCGCGGCGATCATTCGCGGGCTGCGCGGCGATTCCCACATGGGAAATTACTACAAAGACATGTGGCGCGTGATCGTGTACGCGTTCATTCCCGTGAGCCTCGTCATGGGCGTGCTGCTGATGGCCGAGGGGCAGCCGATGACGTTCGAAGGGCAGGCCCAGATCGCAACCGTTGAAGACGGAGCGATGGGGACCGCGCCCGACGGGAAGCCAAATCCGCAAATGATCGTCCGCGGACCGGTCGCGGCGATCATGCCGATCAAGCATCTGGGGACCAACGGCGGCGGTTTCTACGGCGCCAATTCGGCGCATCCCTACGAAAACCCCACGGCCTGGAGCAACTTCCTGACGTGCGTCAACATCCTCATCTTCCCGCTGTCGCTGATCGTCATGTTCGGCCGGATGCTCAACAACATGCGGCATGCGATGGTCATCTACGCGGTGATGACGATCATGTTCTTCGGCATGGCCGGCTGGGCGATCTATTGGGACACGCTGCATCCAAATCCCGGATTGACAGCTCATGAAATGCAGACCTACGAGGCCGCCGACGCAACAGCTCCCGGCGGCAAGCGAACGATCGACAGTCCAATGATTGCGGGACTGCCCGTCGACCAGGAACTGGGAAACCTCGAGGGCAAGGAACTGAGATTCGGAACTTCCGCCGGGGCGACATTCGCGGCCATTACGACGGCTGTGACCTGCGGCTCGGTGAACTGCATGCACGACAGCCTGAACCCTCTGGCCGGCATTACGCCGATGACCGGAATGTGGCTGAACTGCGTGTACGGCGGTAAGGGGGTCGGCATGGTGAACATGCTGGTGTACCTGATCGTCGGCGTCTTTCTGGCCGGTCTGATGGTGGGCCGGACCCCCGAATACCTCGGCAAAAAGGTCGAGGCGCGGGAGATGAAGCTGGCCATGCTGGCGCTGTTGATTCACCCGATCATGATCCTGGGACCGACCGGCCTGTTCGCCGCCCTCGATTGGGGACGCGGCGCGACCAACAACCCTGGTTCACATGGCTTCTCCGAGATCCTGTACGAATTTTCTTCGGCCTCCGCCAACAACGGCTCGGGATTTGAAGGACTGGGAGACACGTATGGCTACTACGACAACCAGGCCCCGGCCCCGTTCAGCCCGCATTGGGACATTGCCACGGGTCTGGTGATGCTCATCAGCCGCTACATTCCCATCATCGCACCGATCGCGCTGGCAGCGAGCCTGGCCGCGAAGAAACTGACCCCATTCACGGCCGGCACGATGCGGACCGATAACGTGACGTTTGCGTTCGTCCTGCTGGGAACCGTGCTGCTCGTGGGCGCCCTGCTGTTCCTGCCGGCCGCCGTCCTTGGCCCGGTGGCCGAACACCTCGGGCCACTGCCGTTCGGCGGGTAGTCGGTGAATAACGAATGCCTAATGACGAATCCCGGCGCGCCGGGAAAGAAATCCGAAATCCCAATTTCGAAATCCGAAATCAATTTCCCATGTCACAAGCCACACTCGTCCAGCCTCCTCCGGTGCATCCCGGATCACCTGAGGATCTCAAGTTCAGCCGGCGCGAGAGCCGCCGCTACGGATTGTTTGCGCCGCATCTGCTGAAGGCGGCGTTCAGGCAGTCGTTCGCGATGCTCCGGCCCGACATCCAGTGGAAAAATCCGGTGATGTTTGTCGTCGAGATCGGGACGATTTTGAGCATCATCTTTACGTTCATCGCTCCCGGCGCGCAGTTGAAGTACCTCATCCAGCTCGACATCTGGCTGTTTGCCACGGTGCTGTTCGCCAATTTCGCCACGGCGCTGGCGGAAGCCCGCGGCAAGGCCCAGGCCGATACGCTCCGCAAGACGCGCAAAGAAACGCCTGCGTTTCGGCTGCGCGAAACGGGCCAGATCGATCAGGTCGTGTCGACGGCCCTGCAGGCGGGTGACCGCGTCGTCGTCGAGGCGGGACAGGTCATCCCCGGTGACGGCGAAATCGTGGAAGGGGTCGCCTCGGTTGACGAGTCGGCGATCACCGGCGAATCGGCCCCCGTCATCCGTGAAGCAGGTGGAGACCGGTCGGGGGTCACCGGCGGGACTCGCGTGCTCTCTGACCGGATCGTCGTCAAGATCACAGCCAGCGCCGGCAAATCGTTTCTCGATCGCATGATCGCCCTTGTCGAAGGGGCCATCCGCCAGCGCACTCCCAACGAGATCGCCCTGTCGCTCGTGCTCTCTGCATTCACGCTCATCTTCTTGATCGTCACGGCCGCGCTTTGGCCGATGGCGCTGAATGCTGAAATGTATATGCAATCGTCACCATACCTGGATGCGACGCAGCCCCTGAAAAGCCTGGGGACCGACGTGCCGACGCTCGTCGGCCTGCTCGTGTGTCTGATCCCCACGACAATCGGCGCGCTGCTGGCGGCGATCGGGATCGCCGGAATGGATCGAGCGTTGCGGGCGAATATTCTCGCCAAGAGCGGCAAGGCGGTCGAAGTCGCCGGCGACGTCGATACGCTGCTGCTCGACAAGACCGGCACAATCACGGTCGGAAATCGCCGGGCCACGCAGTTTATTCCCCTCGACGGCTACACGGCCGCCGACGTGGGTCGCCTGGCCGCCATGGCCTCGGTCGCCGACCAGACGCCGGAAGGCAAGAGCATCGTCGACCTGTTCCAGAAGCTGCCGGTCGAAGCCGGCGCGAGTCGCCTCTCGGCCGGCACGTTGCCGCTGGAAATGGTGATCCCACAGGGCGCACATTTCGTCGAATTCACGGCGCAGACGCGCATGAGCGGGCTCGACCTTCCCGACGGCCGGAAGATCCGCAAAGGCGCGCCCGACTCGGTCTTCAAATATGTCCAGCACTCGAATGGCCGCATCGCTCCCTCGGTGCAGCAACAGGTCGATGAAGTCGCCTCGCGCGGCGCCACGCCGCTGGTCGTCTGCGAAGAGAGCAAACTTGCGGGGCTCGTCGTGCTGGAAGACATCCTGAAACCCGGCATGCGCGATCGCTTCGAACGCCTGCGCCGCATGGGACTGCGGACGGTCATGGTCACGGGCGACAACCCGCTCACGGCCAAGGCCATCGCCGAGCAGGCGGGCGTCGACGCCTTCATCGCCCAGGCCACCCCCGAAGCCAAGCTCGAGTACATCCGCAAAGAGCAGGCGGACGGCAAGCTCGTCGCCATGATGGGGGACGGCACGAATGACGCCCCCGCGCTGGCGCAGGCCGACGTGGGCGTCGCCATGAATTCGGGGACCCAGGCCGCAAAAGAGGCCGGCAACATGGTCGATCTCGACAGCGACCCCACGAAGCTCATTGAAGTCGTCGAAATCGGCAAGCAGCTTCTGATGACGCGCGGGGCGCTGACCACGTTCTCGATCGCCAACGACCTCGCGAAGTATTTTGCCATCGTCCCGGCCCTGTTCGCCGGCACGCTGCCGTGGCTCAAGGCGTTTGACGTAATGAACCTGCATTCGCCGACCTCGGCGATTCTCTCGGCCGTGATCTTCAACGCGATCATCATTCCGCTGCTGATTCCAATCGCCCTCAGGGGGGTCGAATACCGCCCCGTCGGCGCCGATGCGCTGCTTCGGCGGAACCTGCTGATCTGGGGCCTGGGGGGCGTGGTCGTTCCGTTTGTCGGAATCAAACTGCTGGATGTCGTCCTGTTTGCAGTCGGTGTCATCCAGTGAGGCCGGCGTTCGACCGGTTGTGTTGCTCAACGGACTTTCGCAGTCGGCCGCCAATTGCAGCCGCGGCAAATTTTGAAATCGAGACATGCTCATGAACGCTCACCTGCGTGCCAACTTCCTGCTCCTCGTCGTCACCATCGTCTTGTGCTGCGTCGTCTATCCGGCAATCCTGTTCGGGATCGGGCAGACGGTGTTTCACGACAAGGCCGAGGGGAGCCTGATCTACGACAAGCAGGGCAAGCCCATCGGCTCGCACCTGATCGCCCAGCCGTTTTCCGGGGAAGGCTACTTCCAACCGCGCCCTTCGGCTGTTTCCTACAACGCAGCCGGATCGGGCGGTTCAAACTGGGGAGCGAACCAGTACTTGCTTCGCGAACGCGTCGCCCGCCAGCTCGGCCCGATCGTCAAGTACGCCGGCGCCCGCAAGGGACAGCCCGTCGGGCCCGACGTCGAAGCCTGGTTCCAGAAGGACCAGTACGACGGTAAGCCCGGAATCGTCGCGCAATGGGCCGCCGCTCACGGTACGGTGGCCTCCAACTGGGCCAAGGCGGACCCGCTCAATGGAGGCTACGTGCTCGCCTGGATGAACGACCACGCGGACGACATGGCGCAGTGGAAGAAAGACAACCCCGACAATGCCGCTCCGAAGCCGGAAGACATGGCGGTTACCTTCTTTTCCAGTTTCTCGAAAGTGCATCCGGGCGAATTTCCGAGCGCCGTGGAATCTGCCACCGCAGACGGCAAAAGTGAGAAAACAATTCAGCCAGTCAAAGCGGGAACCGACATTCAGGGAATCTTCTTCGACTTATGGCGGCAGGAACACCCTACAGCCGACCTTGAACCCGTACCTGCCGACATGGTGATGGCATCCGGGTCGGGGCTCGACCCGCACATCACGCTCAAAAACGCGCTGTACCAGCTCGACCGCGTGGCCGCCAGGCGCGCCGCCGACACGAACCGCAACGTGAATGAGGTGCGCAAGGAAATCGAAGCTCTGTTGCAGCAGAAAAAGGAAGCTCCGCTGGGAGGGCTGGTCGGGGTTGATCTTGTGAACGTTCTCGAAGTGAACCTGGCCCTGCGCGATCGGTAGGGAGAAGAATTATGTCAGTGACCCATAACAGCGCAAATTGCGTTGTCATGAACACGTACGGGCAGCACCGTCTATGCTGCGCACTGCGCCCCCTTCAGGAAACTTTACGATGACGGAACTGCTCCCTTCGCAACTGCAACCGCCTTTGCGTCGATCGACGCGATTCTGGTTGTTCGCAACGACCGCCACCGCATTCGTTAACCCATCGCCTCCCGTTGCCTCGGTGACGAAACTAAAAGAAAAGTGGTATCTCGTCCGGTATGGCGCCGGCTAGGTTGGCACGTGGTTGCGCGACGAGCGACGGGTAGTGCGAGGACTTTGGCTTCGCCATGCACGCATGCGTGGAGATAAGCTGGCCACTCTGGTCGAAGGACGCTCATCTCGCTCGCCTGCGGGGCACCGAGTTCCGATCGCCGCGCTGCGTCCGGCGCGTGCTTGTGATCGCGTCGCGCGGGTAGACAAGGCTGTGCAGCAGTGCGTGAACGGTCATGTCGACGGCTCGCATCTCCGCCCGGCTCCAGCCTCCGGCAGCTTTCAGCCCGGCCATAAATTCCGCTACGCTGGCCACGACGTCGTGCACGCCGTGGCAATGCTGCAGGCAATCCCGGACGGAACGATTGACTTTTTCCTGGTCGATTTCGCTCACGATCATCTCTCGATTCGCGGCATCGGCCCGCCGGGAAAAGAAGGCTGCAATCCCGGTGCCACGACGCCGCAATCGAATGCGGGTCGCCAGGCGATCTTCCGGTCCCCGGCACCGATCGCGCGACGACCAGCTCAAGCCCGCTGCATTTACTCCGAACTCCGCACTGCGAATTTGAAATATTTCCGTGATCAACAAGATTTGCCGCGTCATTCCGTCGCGATCAGCGTCCTGCTGGCCAGGAACAGAACGGTCAAGCCGTAGATCGGCAATGCCACCAGGCTCCCCCACGAATTGACGAATGATCCGTCGGCTTTCAGCAGCTCCTGGATCACGTTGTTGGCGTAGTACAGCGGAGTCAGGAAGCTGGCCCACTGCGCCCAGGTCGGCAGCTTGTCTGCGGAAATGATCACGCCCGAAAGCAAAATCGAGGGGACTGCCACCATGGGAATGAACGGCAGGATCTGCCCCTCCGTCCGCGCGAAGTTCGAAACGAAAATGCCGAGCGCGACGCTGGTCACCGCCAGGAGCCAGATGACGAAGTAGATTGACACCAGCGTCCCGCCGCCCAGCCGCAGTTTGAAGAGGAATGTGAGCTCGATCAGCACCAGCAGGCTTTGCAGCGTCGCCAGTCCTGAATAGGCGAGCACATAGCCGCCGATGATCTCAAACTGCCGATAGCCGCTCACGAACATCCGCCCGAGCGTCTGTGCGGTGCGCTCGCGGACCAGCACGAGCGCGCACAGGAGATAGGTAATCAAGTGCACGATGAACGCGCCCAACGGGACGGCGATCTGAGTGGGCTCGGTGGTCTGTGGCCGGGAACCGGGCGCAAATGGCGGCAGTGTTTGCAGAACAGTCTGCCGGAGCTCGTCTGGCAAGTCCTGCTGTTCGAGTAGAGCTTGCAGGGCCTCCGGGGACGGCATCGGGGAAGCGGCCGTCAGCCCGAAACTGTCGACAAAAATCTTCACAACGTAGATCACGACGACCGGCACAACCAGCGACAGTCCCAGAAAACGGCGATCGTGGCGCAGTTGGCGGAGCACCCGTCCGGCGACAGAGATCAGACGGTGGAATCTAGCGGGCATGCCTGTCTTCCATTTTGACCAGACGCAGAACAATCGTTTCCAGCGAATCGGCTTCCAGCTCAATTCTCGTGACGGCCGCGTCCAGGTTGTGCTGCTGGAGCAGGACCGGAAGTTGATCCGCATAATTCTCGACCATTGTCGATTCGACCCGGCCGGCACGCGTGACGTGAATCGTCGTCCGGCCCAGTCGCAAGAGATTCTTCGGAGTCTCGCAGACAAGGATCACCCCATCGCGCATCACGGCGACGCGATCACAGTGCAGCACCTCGTCCATCTGGTGGGTGCTGACGAGGAGCGTGGCGCCGGCAGAAGCGAGAGCGCGAAAGTGCTGCCAGAACGTCTCGCGCAAGCGCGGGTCGACGCCTGCCGTGGGCTCGTCCAGCAAGAGTACCTGCGGGCGATGCACGAGCGCACAGGCCAGCGAGACGCGCTGTTTCATTCCGCCTGAGAAGCCGTACACCGGATCGGTCTCCCGCGATCGCAGGTCGATGAACGACAGGACCTCGTCGAGTCGCGGCTCGAGATCGGGTGGCCCGTGCGGAATCCCGAAGAAGCGCAAGTTCTCGCGGGGGGAGAGGTCTTCGTAGAGCGCCGGCGCCTGCGGCATATAACCGATACTCGGCCTGAGGGCGTGGGCCTGTCTGATCGGATCGAGCTCCAGCACCGAGACCGTGCCGGCGGTCGCTCGCAGGGCGCCGATCAGCGTCTTGATCAGTGTCGTTTTACCCGCGCCGTTCGAGCCCAGCAGGCCGAAGATTTCCCCCTGCGTCACCGTGAGGCTTACGCCTTTCAGAGCCTCGACGGCGCCGAACCGCTTTTGAAGCCTGTCAACGACGATCACCGGCCGGCGATCTGATGTGAGGTTCATTGGACGCACTGGAGCTGGCCGCGATTCAGATGACGATCTTACCGCACGTTATCGTACTGGTATCAATGGATTTCGTCTTCTCGAAGAGGGTGGGACATCCGTTATTTCCGTCAGGCCGTCACCTCGAATCCCGGACAAAACGACAAGAGTCGGGCGACCAGCGCTGCAGCCGGGGCAGCGCTCGTACCGGCGGGTGCCCATATTGACGGCGAGCAAGCGTCGGTCGTAAATCAGGCCGCATTCCGGACATTTGGCTTGTCCCAGCAGGCGGTGCCGCAAGCCGCGCCATCCCGCGGGATCGGCGGACTTGAAAAAGTGGTTCAGCAGGGCAACCATGCCCGAGAAAAACAGAAGGAGCCACGCTTGCATGAGCACAGTCCAGACAGAGTGACTGAGTCCACCAACATTCCAGGCCATCAGTGCATTTGGAAAGTTGCCGAGATAGTGCAGGCCCATCGCGCACAGGATGCCGCGCAGCGGCGCTTGGGGAAACAGCCGCAAGGCCGCCGCCGTCATCGCGCCGTGATGGATGCAGACCATAAGCCTCTCGACGATGAAGCCGCCAAGTGTCATGAACGAGTACCAGGGAATGCGGCCCAACTGAGGGTCCTGGGAAACGAATCCTGCTGTCGCCCAGGCCTCGCCAATACCGAAGCCCAAGCCGATTGCCATTGCGATTCCTGGGGCATTTTCTTTTCGCAATCGGCCGACAAACGCGGGGACGAGCAGGAGCCAGAGCTTCGCCGGTTCTTCAGTCAGCGGCGCGAAGCAAGTGTCGAGGACGGCGAACGCCCGCGAATCGGCCTCTAGAACTTCGGCGAGCCACGCTTTCACTGGAAGCCGCACCCAGTAGAAAGCGATGGCCCACATCGGGACGTGCACCGCCATAACCTGCGTAAGGAATCGCCAGTCGGCGCGCGGCGTTGCGGCGAGGATGAAACGGCCGATCAGGAGAATGGCAAGCAAACTGGTGATTGCAGCCGCGACATACACCCCTGCCGCCGTTGCCGCCTCGAATTCGGGGGCTCGATCGACCCGCACGAGCCTGAGAGGCCGTCTTCCGCCGGATTGCTGCCACTCACCGACCAGCTCTTGCTTGTCCGGGTTGAGTTCTCCTGTAAAAGCCCGATCGCCGTCGATTTCGACGCGAAGACGGCCATTTTGCCAGTCAATTTTCGTGATGGGCAGGTCCTTCCTTCCCCGATCGGGACTGTCCATCGTGCCTGCCAGAGCCCCGGCGGAGTCCCTGGATATTTTGATGACGACGCGGACCCGCTCGCCCTCCGGGTCCAATGTTCCCAGCCAAATTCCCACGATCTCCGTGTCTGGGGTTGACGACGGCTGGCTGTGCTGCGCTGACGCCGACGAAATCATGCAGTACATTGCGCAAGCGAGGACTACGACTCCAGCCGCAAGTCTCGGACAACCGGATTCTGAAAAACGATTGAGCATGATGCGTTGTCTCGGTCCCAGTCTCTTTAATCAACGCTGCGGAGATGTCCGCGATTCAGGTAGCGGTCCTTGAGCTCGACCTCGTACTGGTACGATTTTGTTTGCCCGTCTCGAAGCGGTTCGATACCCGCTTCGGCGCCGCACATGCGGAGCACATCGAACACGCGGAAGTACACCTCAAGTTTGTGGCGCTGTCCCGCAGCCACTTCAATGTCCGTTGATCCGTTCCACTTCAGCTTGATCTCCTGGCCATCGACCAGCCCATGCGGGGGATGAAACGAGTTGTTAAGCCTGCCTGCCCACTCCCACCCCTGGGGTATCGCGTAGTTGCACGTGATTCGGATTGTCGCTGACATTTATCTCTCCTGATGTGGAACTGCGAAAACGACCATCAACCAGCGCTGAGCACGCCCCGATTAGCACCAGATTCCCCGGCGTCTAGGACGTGAGCAACCGAATTACCTCTTCCGGATACTCAACCTCAACGATCATTTCGTCAAAGTGCTCGTGGTCGAGGTCGATGCGGATCGCTTTCTCCGGATGTCGTACGTCCCAGAAGATCCGCCTGCCATCCTGGAGAAAAGTACCGTAGGCGAATCGGCCGGGAATGCTAGTGCCCCCGAGCACTGGCGTGAGCCAGCCCGGCTTGGATTCGGAGATTGAAGGGTCGCGCCGCGCGCCGCGGATATGCGCCCGTGGGACCTCCAGGCGAGCCTTGAACGACCAGAGATTTGCCGTGAGCTTTTCCCAGAAGGCCAGGTCGTGTGTGTCGATCCCGCCTGCCTCGAACACGATTTCGTCGTTCTGCCTGCTAACCGTAACCATCGAGTGTCTCCTTGCTTGAGGACTTAACTGACGTGATCGCGTCGGGTGACGCCGTTGTTGGGTTCAACGATCGCCTTGCGGTCTACGGAAGTGTCAGAACCTCCAGGGCCACGAGCGAATGTCTGTGGCTGATGACGATCGGCAGCGTTTCGGGAGACTTCGCGGGCAGCCAGAAGTGATTTGCCGAATAAGGCCGGTTTCCGATTTCGCGGGGCAAGCCGCTGGCGCGACGCAACAAACGCCCGGTGCCGGCGGCCAGTTCGAAAAACTGAGAGCCGAATTGCACGACAAGTGACCGTTGGCCGCCATCCGCCGAACAAAGTTGAATTCCTCCCGGGGCGATCGACGGTCCGTCAGGCGAGGTCCATGTCCAAAGCTCCTGCTGGACGCCGTCGATCGCGCGCAGGGCTCCGTTATTCCAGGCGATCAGCTCGTCGCGTCCATCGCCATCCAGATCGGCGACAGGCGACAAACCCATCACATTGTCGGCGACGGCTGCCGGGGAGTGCCACCGAACCGCGCCATCAGCTCCAATGACAGTCAGTCCGGTCCTCAGGGCGTCGTATTGGCCGACAAGCACGACTGAGGAACCATCGTTGTCTGCCAGATCGGCCAACAATGGCACGGGCGTCGGAAGTTGCGCGTCGACTCCCTCCCAAGTGTGAAGAACTCTGGCCTTTCCGACGTCGGCGGCGAGAAGGATGACGGCATACCGCGGCGCGGCCGAGTCATTCTCGGTCGCCTGACGCTCGATGAGAACAATTTCCGACTTGCCATCGCCGTCGAGATCGCCGACAACCGGAAGAGGAACAAGGTCGAGGAACCTCGCCGCGTCGTTTCGTCCAATCTGAGTGGGCAAAGCATACGTCCACAACAATGCCCCGTCACTTCCGCTGCGCGCCTGAATTTCGGCGGTGCAAGTCTGTGCATCGTCCAATCGTGGCACGACCAGAATCAGGTCGCTGCGTCCGTCTCCGTTAACGTCGGTTTGATTCGCGACATGTCGCGGTTGAGCGTGACGATCGAGCGGCTCTGTCTTGAGAGCGCCCTCAGTGAGGGGTGCGGCCCAGATGACCGAGCCCGTGGCTCCCTTCACGAGAGCCAGCCAATACTGAGCGCTCCTGTCGTCGTTCCCCCATTGCAGTTGGAAGCAACACAGAACTTCCGGCCGCTGATCTCCGTCGAGATCGACGGCTGTTCCGAACGTGTCATACGCGAACAGCAGCGACTTCGCCGCCTTGACCTGTTGAATAATCGGTTCGGGAACTGCGAACATGGGCGTATCCCACAAAATGTCCCCAGTCTCGGTAGAAACAGCCCGAAATGGGATTTCCATGGTCTTGTCCAAACGGGGGGCGGTATCGTGAAAGCGGTTTTGAAAGTAGCGAGCCAGAATGTCGGGAATTCCCCGGCCATCGAGGTCGCCGTGCGGCCCGGCCAGCACCTGATTGTTAAAGCTGGTCTGCGTGCGGATGCGGCGAACGATGCTGCCGTCGCGACCCGAATAGATTCGGGTCCACGCGTCGATTAAAGCGCCCGGTGGGCGCGTTTCCAGGAGGTCGGCGACACCGTCGCCGTCACAGTCGTGGATGGGGACGGCTCCGCCGGTCCTGCGCCAGAGTTCGCGCGGCGTGCCGCCCAGCGCCTGCACGCGATCGCCTTCGACCGTGTGGCGCCGATACCAGAGATCGATCAACCCGTCGCCATCAAAGTCAGCCGGATAAGCCACATCGACATCCAGCAGCTTTTCGGTTTCGCGCTGCTGTTCCAGAGAGACGACGGCCAGTCGCTTCTCGTCCGGGTTTCCGTAACGCGAACGAGCAATCGACACCAATAAGTCCGGCCAGCCGCGGCTGCTCCGCGCCCACCAGGTCGCGCCGTCGAACCGACCTGCCAGCACCGACGGCATGAACCCGCCCACATTGTCGTGGCGCCAGCGCGCCAACCGCTCTCCGTCGCGGCCTGAAAGCCCATCAACAAACAGGTCCATTCGATTCCATTCGCCGGACTGAGAAGGACCGGTCGAAATGACTACGAGCTCGCGGTGCCCGTCGTCACTCACGTCGGGAGCGACCAGCAATTGACGAAATACGGGAGTTTGCCCTCCTGCCTGGTACAGAACGCGCGACCAGCGTCGTTTCCCGGATGTCCCGTCGAATACGTGGATCCCAAAACGGGAATCATTGTTCGCCACCGTTGCACGAGGAGAATCGACCACGCCCGGCATGACGATTTCGGGCCGTCCATCAAGTTCCAGATCGACGACCAGGGGCCAATTGGCAAATTGAGCGGCCTTTCGGAAGTGGTGCGCGTGGGCTGCATCCGCCGTCAACTCGATTCGTCGCGAGACGTTCTGTGTCCAGAGCACGCCCTTGGATTTCAGGTCCATGGCTGTCAACACGGCATCGCCTCGCGAGTCGTGAAACAGTAGAGCATCGGTGTTTCCATCCGCGTTGAGGTCAATCCACTGCGTCGCGTGCAGCAACAGGAACTGGCCGTCGGTATGGTGGACCTGTTCACTGAGCAGGAGAGGCCATTCGAAAGCACCCTCCAGCGGTGTTCCGGTCGACGCGCTCACCAGCAGCATCCGAGTCCCCAGATCGACGGAAACATGCGCCCGGCCGTCCAGAGTAACCAGGGCAGTCGTCGGGACGTGATCGGTCCCGTTACTGTTCGCTGCCCCCCGATCGACGTCGTATTGCCACAGTGAAGTTCCATCGCTGCCACGAATGGCTTCGATCCAAGTTCGCTGGGGGCTCTGAAACGTGGCGATCAAATCAGGACGTGCATCTCCGTCCACATCGGTGACGAGCGGCTGACCGAGCACTCTGCGGCCATTCCCCACCTCGCTGCGAAATCTCCACAAGAGGCTGCCGTCTGCACCGGAGACGGCCAGCACCGAAGTGGCGTCTCGCAGCACCCAGACGAGATCGCCCGTTCCGTCGGCGTTCAAGTCGGGGGGAAGCGCTCGTTTGTTTGGCGGTTCGAGCTGGATGTTCGCGTCCCACGTGGCACGCGCCAGTGGCTTGAGCAACTCCGGCGGATTCGCCGCGTTGAAGTTGCGTTCGAGCTCAATCAGTTGATCTGCCAGCGGTCGCTCCCAGACGACATTCGTCGTGCGACCCTCCAACCGGCGGAGCATCGTCCGGCCGAATCGGCGTTCGAGCACAATTACGGCATCCTGATCTGCCAGGCGAATGACGTCAGCAAAGTCGGCCGGCCCGATCTGGATCGGCTTCCAAAGCTGCCGGTCCCGCAGGTCCACAGTGTATTCAGGACTCCATCCACGATCGACCGTAAGCAGTTGCGTCTGACTCCACTCGCCGGGAGCGGAAAATTGCACGCGATACTCGCCTGCCGGCAGTGGGACAAGCTGTTCGGTGGGTACCGTGAACGCCGGCACGACCAGTTCGCCGTGGTCGTTGCGCACCTCTGCCGTGAGCGGGTAACCATCGGTCTTCAGGCTGATTCGTCCAAGCTGCATCTCGTAGTAGGCGTGCCGGCCGAACCACGCGCCTGTAGCAATGAGCAATGATGTGGCCGCCGTGGCGGCTGTGCGGATGAGCGTTTTGCGGTGTTTGCGAGCCAGCCGCAGCGCCTTCTCCACAAGACCGAGCGGGCGGGCGACGATCGCTTCGCCGTCGAGATACCGCTGGAGATCGTCCGCCAGCGCTTTCGCGCTGTCGTATCTCCGGTGGGGCTCCTTTTCGAGGCACTTCAGGCAGATGGTTTCGAGGTCGCGCGGCACCGCCGCATTGAGTGCCCGCGGCGACACAGGTTCTTTTTCGAGCACCTGCAGCAGCGTATCAACTGGACTGGCGGCCTGAAACGGGGGTCGCCCGGCCAGAAGGCAGTAAAGCAGTGCCCCCAGCGAATAAACATCGGCCAAGGGGCCGATCTCGGCCGTCCTGCCGGCAGCCTGTTCGGGCGGCATGTAACTGGGCGTTCCCAACACCTGACCGGTCACGGTCAACTGGGCCGGTGATTCGTCGTCTACCTCGCCGGTCCCCACGCGCTTGGCCAGCCCAAAATCGGTGATATGCGGCTCACCGGCGCGATCCATCAGGATATTGGCCGGCTTAAGGTCCCGATGAACGACTCCTTCCACGTGTGCATAAGAGATGGCCCGAACCACTTTGAGGATGATCGCTGCCGCTTCACGAGGCGGCAGCACTTCGCGCGAAACGCGATGCGCCAGGCTCTCGCCGTCGATGAATGCCATCGTGAAGTAATGCTGCTGCTCGTGCTGACCGATCTCGAAAATCGGCACGATATGGGCATGCTCGAGTCTGGCCGCCGCCTGGGCTTCCGCGTAGAACCGCTTGATTTCCTCGTCGTTCGCCAACTGGCCGACGAGAATCATCTTGAGCGCCACAATCCGTTTGAGATTGGCCTGCCGCGCCTTGTAGACGACCCCCATCCCGCCGCGGGCGATCTCTTCGAGCAGCTCGTAGTCGCCGAAGTACCGGACGCGTATGCCGGGTTGCGGCGGCGGGGCCGACGTTCCCACGATCAACGTCGGCGTTTCCAGCAGCGCCGCGTGACTTTTGCCTTCGGTGTCGTCGTTCGCGGGCAACGGCTGTTGCCCCACGGCCGGTTTGTAGGGCGCGACGACGCGATCGAAACGTTCTTTGTCGCCGAAGAACTCCTCGAGTTGCGAGGCAAACTCGGGATGCCGCGCCACGAACTCCTGCCTGTCCGGTACCGTGCCGGCTTCAACCGCCTGCATGTACTCGGCCAGAACGGCATCGAGCCGGCTGTCCGAACCAGTCTGGTCGCTTCCAGAATTCGTCACGGCCTACTCCAAGTTCCTGAGTGACTCTCGCAATTGCTTGAGTCCCCGTTTGATCAGTCCCGCCACGGCCGCGGGACTGCGTCCCATCTCCTCGCCGATCTGTGCCAGCGATCGCCCGTGCCAGTTCTGAAGCACGAGCGCCTCGCGCTGCGCGTCGGGCAACTGGCCGAGCGCGTCGGCTAACCGCACCGCCTGTTCATGACTGTGGGCCTTGTGACTCGGGGATGATTCCTGCGTCGTAAGCCACGAACCGAGCCGCAGGGACGATGTTTCCAATGCGGCCTCCAATGATCGCTCTCGCCCGATATCGCGTTTCGCGCGGCCCAGTCGCCGGAGCGCGTCGACCAGATTCCGCGCCAGAATCTGACGGAGCCACGCCGCCAGCTCCCCCGAATTCTGGCCCCGGAACTGTTGCCGTTTTTCGTGCGCGTCGAGGAGCGTCTGCTGGACGAGATCCGACGGGTCAAACTGGCCCCTGAGTTGCGACTGGAATTCCAGGCGCGCCAGTATCAGCAGATACTCGCGGTATCGTTCCAGTTGCGAATTTCGCTGCTCGTCGGTTCGGCCCATCGGCACAGCCTCTCCAGAGACAGACGCCATTCTTGCACGAATTGGGCGCGAATTCTCTCATGAATTCCAGAGTTGCCGCCGGAAGTCCGGCAGCTCCTTGAACTTCCTCGCGTTTTGTGGAAACTGCGGGCGGGAAACACCAATTGTTGCGACAGCAGGCGAACCTCCCACCTCGATCTACTATCCTAATTGCTTTGGGATGGGAGGATGGAAGATGGAGGATCGAAGATGGCGAGATGCGAATACTGTCTGTCGCCATCCTCCATCTTCGATCCTCCATCCTCGCCTCACCCCTCTCGTTGTCCACTCACGGAGACGACCGATGAAATCCGCATACACCGGGCCGCTCGAGCGGGTCAGCGAGTGCTGCTGGCGGATTCCAAAATCGTACAAGGCCGGTATGCGCGTCGACGGGCTGATCTATTCCAGCGAAGAGATGATCGAGCAGGTCAAGGGGGACCAGGCGCCCGAGCAGGTCGCCAACGTGGCCTTTCTGCCCGGCATTCAGGTCGCCAGCCTGGCCATGCCCGACATTCACTGGGGATACGGCTTTACGATCGGTGGCGTGTGCGCGACCGATCCGGCGGAAGGGGGCGTGATCTCGCCGGGCGGTGTCGGCTATGACATCAACTGCGGGGTGAGGCTGGTCCGGTCGAACCTGTTCTATCGAGACGTGAAACCTGAGTTGCAGAACCTGGTGGATGATCTGTTCACGCACGTGCCGACCGGCGTGGGGCGCTCGGGTAAGTACAAGTTCAACCGCAAAGAGCTCAGACGGCTGATGGAAGAGGGAGTTCCGTACCTGCTCTCGCGCGACCTGGCCGATCCCCACGACGTCGAATTCGCCGAGGCGCACGGTCATCTCGACGGGGCCCAGCCCGACTCTGTCAGCGACCGGGCCGTCGAGCGGGGCTCCGACCAGTGCGGCACGCTCGGATCGGGAAACCACTTCATGGAAGTGCAGGTGGTCGACGCGGTGTTCGACGCCGAGGCAGCCGGCGTGATGGGGCTCGAAAAAGACATGGTCTGCGTGATGATCCACTCGGGATCGCGAGGACTGGGTTACCAGGTCTGCGACGACGCACTCCACTCGCTGCGCGGCGTTCCCGAACGCTATGGTATCGCGTTGCCCGACCGGCAACTGGCCTGTGCGCCGGTCGACAGCCCCGAAGGAAAAGCCTATATCGGTGCGATGCGGGCGGCGGCCAACTTTGCCTGGTGCAACCGGCAGCTTCTGCTGTGGCAGGCCCGCGAAGCGTTCGAGCGGGTGTTTGGACGCCCGTGGCGCGATCTCGACATGGACCTCGTTTACGACGTCGCCCACAACATTGCCAAGTTCGAAGAGCACCAGGTGCATGGCGTCGCCAAGCGGCTTTGGGTGCATCGCAAGGGAGCGACCCGCGCGTTTCCGCCGCAGCACGCCGAAATCCCTGAAAAGTACCGCGAGATCGGCCAGCCGGTCCTGATCCCGGGTGACATGGGGCGCGCAAGCTGGGTGCTGGTGGGCCGACAGGGAAGCATGGAGCAGACATTCGGCACCACGTGCCACGGCGCAGGCCGGGCCATGAGCCGTACGGCGGCCGTCAAGCACGCCCAGGGCCGTCGCATCGACAAAGAGCTGGCCAGTCGCGGTGTGATCGCCCGCGCCCAGAGCTGGAAAGGTCTCGCCGAAGAGCAGCCCGCCGCCTACAAAGACGTCAACCTCGTCGTCGACGTGGTGCACCGCGCGGGACTGTCGCAGAAAGTGGCGCGGATGCGCCCGATTGGGGTGATCAAAGGGTAGGTCAGACTTTCCAGTCTGACATGTCAGGCTGCAAAGCCTGAACTACCACGTTTCTTCCCAGGAAGGGACGTAAACGATGGCGCGGCGGCCGGAGGCGAAGCGCTTCGGGGGAAAGGCGAGGATCCGCAAGCAGACGTCCTGGTCGCCGTACTGCCCCTCCACGGCGATGTGCGGCCCCAGTTCGTCGTCCTCTCCGATTTCATGGGCCTGCCACAACACGTTCTTGACGTCGGCGAACAGCTTCATGAGCCCCGGGACGTCGAGCGTAAAGCGGGACCGGCGGACTTCGCCGTCCTGCCCGCCCCCCACGATCTGCGTGCTGGAAGCAAACAACGTGATCTCCCAGACGCGATCGACGTAGCAGTAGTGACACCCGATCGGGGCGATCACGTCTGCCGGAATCATCAACAGCGCCGCCGAGTCGGCCAGTTCCTTCAGCCATGCGGGTGGGGACATGGGCATTTTCGCATGCGATTCCTGGGGCCCTATCGGAAAGTCAAACGACGACGTCGTGGCTTGGGCCGACTGCGCGTAGTGTGTTCAACCGCCTCCGTGCGCACTCTGCGCGTGGCATTCGCTGCGCTCCGGTCATGCAAACCCGATGCCTGTCATGTGGCGAAAATGCACCATACACAACTCTCAAGCCGGCCGTGACTTGCGTGAAGCCGCCACGGCGCGTCGCCGGCCGTGTTAAGTCTCTGCAACATCGGCGCTGTCAGGCCGTCAAGGCTCTGTAACGACTACTTGACGACGAAACTCAGCAGCCGGCCCGGGACATAGATGATTTTGACGATCTGCTTGCCGGCGAGTTGCTCGGCGATGCGCGCGTCGGCTCTGGCGGCAGACTCCACCACGGACTGATCGGCGTCGGATGGAACCCGAATCTTCCCGCGCACTTTGCCGTTGATCTGCACGGCGATTTCGACTTCGGATTCGACGAGCAGGGCCGGGTCAAACGTCGGCCAGGCTTCGTATGCTAAGGTTCCAGAGCCCCCCAGCAGTTCCCATGCCTCTTCCGCCAGATGCGGCGCAAATGGGGCCAGCAGCAGCACGAACGGTTTGACGATCGACCGCGGCCTGCATGCCTGTCCGGCGACAGCATTCACGAACTCCATCATCCGGCTGATGGCTGTGTTGAAGCCGAGGTTTTCGACGTCGTTCGTCACCGCCTGGATCGTCTTGTGGAGCAGTCGCAACTGTTCGGGAGTGGGCTCAACATCCTGCACGGCCGGGTTGAGACGAATCTCATCAGCCGACTCGTCTGTAATCATCCGCCAGACGCGGGCCAGAAAGCGGCTGACCCCTTCGACACCACTCATGCTCCAGGGTTTGACCGCTTCCAGCGGGCCCATGAACATCTCGTACAGCCGCAGCGAATCGGCCCCGTACTCGTCGACGACTTTGTCCGGGTTGATCACATTCCCACGCGATTTTGACATCTTGAACGCCCGGCTCTCGACGACGATGGCGGGGTCGTCCGCCAAAACGAAGTCGTTCCCTTTCTTGACGACCTGGTCGGCCGACAGCTTGACGGCCTGGACTGGGCGACCCGTGGAAGTTTCGACGTCGTCGCGAACGGCACGGGCGGAAATCCATTCAAGTTCGGTGTTTGGTGTTTGGTGTTTGGTGTTTTCAGATGGCGCGAGCCGATAACCAGTGAGCTCGGCTTCGCCGAGGATCATGCCTTGATTCACGAGGCGGCGGAAGGGCTCGTCGCACGACAAATGGCCACGATCGAACAGCACCTTGTGCCAGAAACGGGAATATAAGAGGTGCAGAACCGCGTGCTCGGCGCCGCCGATGTAGAGGTCGACCGGCATCCAGGCCCGTTCTTTCTCCCGATCGACGAACGCTTGTCCGTTTTTGGGGTCGATGAACCGCAGATAATACCAGCACGACCCGGCCCATTGGGGCATGGTGTTCGTCTCGCGAGCGAGTCGCATGCCGTCGGGAGCCGTTTTGAAGAGCCACTCCTGCGGCGCCTCGGCGAGTGGCGGCTCGGGGCGGCCGTGGGGCTTGAAGTGGGTCATCGCCGGCAGCGTCACCGGGAGTTCGGCTTCCGCATCGGTCCGCATCAGGCCAGTGGGCTTGCCGTCGGCGTCCAGCTCGTGCCAGATCGGAAACGGCTCTCCCCAGAAATGCTGCCGGCTGAAAAGCCAGTCGCGCAGACGGTAATTCACGGCGCCGCGCCCCAGGCCGGCCGACGACAGGTCGGCGCTGATCTTCTGCTTGAATTCGCTCGTCGCGAGGCCGCTGTAAGGTCCGGAGGCCAGCGCATTCCCTTCGCCGGCAAACGGAGTTTCGGTCTTGCCGGCAACCATGCGGGTCTGCGCCAGCTCGTCTTTTGTTGGCTCATACCCGGTTGGAGGTTGTACAACCGGAATGATCGGCAGTTGGAATTTCACCGCGAATTCCCAGTCGCGCAGGTCGTGCGCCGGGACAGCCATAATGGCCCCGGTACCGTAGCTGATCAGCACGTAGTCGGCGATCCAGACTGGAATCGGCTCGCCGTTCACGGGATTGACGGCGTAGCTGCCGGTGAAAACGCCAGTCTTGTCTTTAGCCAGGTCGGTGCGGTCGAGGTCGCTCTTCGTTGAGGCCTGGCGGCGGTAGGCATCGACTGCGGCTTTTTGATCGGCAGTCGTCAGCCTGTCGACGAAGGGATGTTCCGGCGCGAGAACCATGTACGTGGCGCCGAACAGCGTATCGGGGCGCGTCGTGTAGATGCGAATGCATTCATCGGCCGGTGCTTTAGGAAAACCCGACCGCTTGCGCACCACTTTCCAGGCCTCGAAACTCTCAGCCCAGACCGATCGCTGTGCGATCGACAGCGCTTCTCCCTTCCCGATATAGAAATCGACTTCGGCGCCGTCGCTCTTGCCGATCCAGTTGCGCTGCAGCAGCTTGATCGAGTCAGGCCAGTTGACCGAATCGAGATCCGACAACAACCGCTCGGCGTACGCCGTGATCCCGAGCATCCACTGCCGGAGGGGAATGCGAACGACCGGATGGCTGCCGCGCTCGCTCTTGCCGTCGATCACCTCTTCGTTGGCGAGCACCGTGCCCAGCGCCGGGCACCAGTTGACGGGGGCTTCGGTCTGGTAGGCCAGGCGGTGCGCATCCTGAAAGCGCCGCACGGCGGCAGGGCCAGCGGCGTTGACTTCGGGGGGAATCGGCAGCTCGGCGATCGGGCGACCTTTGCCAACGTGCTTTTTTCCCGCCCCATCGGTCCATCCAAAGTCGGGATCGTGCCAGGTGTCGAAGATCTGCAGGAAGATCCACTGCGTCCAGCGGAAGTATTCGGGGTCGGTCGTCGCCAGCTCACGGCTCCAGTCGTAGCTGAAACCGAGCATTTTGAGCTGCCGCCGGAACGTGGCGATGTTTTTGTAAGTCGTCTCGCGCGGATGCGTTCCCGTCTTGATGGCATGCTGCTCGGCCGGCAGACCGAACGCGTCCCATCCCATCGGGTGCAGCACCGACTTCCCGCGCATGCGCTGATAACGGCAGGTGATGTCGGTGGCGGTGTACCCCTCGGGATGACCGACGTGCAATCCGTCGCCGGACGGATACGGAAACATATCGAGCACATACAGCTTTTCACCGGCCGGCAGGGGGGAAACTGCGAACGTGCGGTTCTGTTCCCAGTAATCCTGCCACTTCTTTTCGATGCGCCGGGGGTCGTAACGAGGCATGCGGGTGTCTGACTTTCAAATCGAAGGACCAAGATAATGTGCCGGTAAGTGTATTGAAGCCGGTGAGGTTTGCAATTGCCCGTGACGGCCCCTTGCTCACGCGGCGGACTACAGAGTTGGTTCCACGCTGGCAGCCCGACGCGTAAGTGAGGGATGCATCGAGTTCCTCGGCGTCCGGCCAGTGCCCCGGCCGCTGCGAGCGGCACTTACGCCGCGCCCGGCAGGGCGGCCGAATTTTCGCGTCCCGCTTTCCACCCGGCTCCGGCTTGGGCACAATAGCTGTTTCCGGCGGTATGGCCGTTCATGCCACAGGCCACGAGGCGAATACTCGAAGCGGGGGAGCCAGCCATGTTCGGCGTCGGCTTGATTGAAGCAATCATCCTGGGAATCCTCTGTCTTGTCCCAACCATCGCGGGGATCGGCGTTGTGGTCTGGCTGGTAACGAAAAACAAACGGTCGTCAGGGGAGAATAGAGATGAATAATGGTAATTTGCCCGCGGGGAACTGCCCGGTCACGCGCCGTGGATTTCTTGCGACTGCGGGTGCAGGCGCGGCGCTGCTGGCAGTTTCGGGCGATCAATTATCGGAAGCGGCCCCGCCGATCCGGCGGAATGGCAAGCCACACATGAAATTGAGCCTGGCGGCCTATTCGTATCGCGACTTTCTGCCCAAAGCGCCGCCGAAGGAACCCCCCAAAGAACCGGCTCCGCCTCCCGAAATGACGCTCGACGGTTTCATCCGGCTTTGTGCCGATCTCGGTCTCGACGGCACCGAACTGACGAGTTACTACTTCCCGCACGATTTCGGCGAAGCGTACCTGATCCACCTCAAGCAACTGACGTTTCGGCTGGGGCTCGACATCTCGGGAACCGCGATCGCCAACGATTTCTGCCTGCCCCCCGGAGACGAGCGAGACAAATCGCTTACACACACGCGCAAGTGGATCGACCACGCCGCCCTGATGGGGGCGCCGGTCATCCGCATTTTCGCCGGGACGGTCCCGAAAGGGAGCAGCGAGCAGGAAGCGATCGAACGCTGCGCCGCGGGGATTAATGAGTCCCTCGAATACGCGGCCCAAAAGGGCGTTTGTCTGGCGCTCGAGAACCACGGCGGGATCACCGCCACGCCCGACCAGATGCTGCGGATCATCGAGCGGGTGCAGGATTCACCCTGGTTCGGCGTGAATTTCGACGGCGGCAACTTCAGCACCGACGACCCGTACCGCGACCTGGCTCGAATCGCTCCCTACGCGATCAACGCCCAGATCAAAACCGATATGAAGGTCGGCGGCAAGCAGCAGGATGCCGACCTGGAGCGGGTGGTGAAGATTCTGGCCGACGCCGGATACCGCGGTTACGTCGTGCTCGAATACGAGGGGAAAGAGGACCCGAAAACGGCCGTCCCCCGGCACATCGAAACGCTCCGCAAAATCATCCGCGCTTGACCGCGCCGTGCCTGCATGCCCGACACGACCTTCCTGCCCGATCCGGACTTCGACGACGCGCCCCGGAAGCAAGGGGACGGTTTTAAGACCGTCGCGATTGCGCTGTCGATCGTGGGCGGCATTCTCATGATGACGTGCTGCGGAGTCGGCGCGGTCGTCTATTTCACGATGCGCGAGCAGTTTCAGCAGTTTCAGCAGGCGATTCTCGACAACAAGATCGTCATGCCGCCGGCGGAGTACGAGTCGATCGAGCAGCGGCGCGCCGATTTGAAGGCGGGATTCGGCGCGGATCAGCCGCAGGTCGACCCGGCGACGCTGGCCGGCGTGACGTCGTTCTTCGAGCGCGTCGTCCAGGCCACTCGCGATTCGGACGAGGTCAAATTCCGGGCGCTGGTGGACGGCCGGCGCTTCATGGACGAAGTGAAAAAGCGAGGCGTTCTCAAGGAGCTGACGGAATTCTCCGAATCGTACCTGATCAGCGATTTTCAGAATCGCTGGATTTCGATTCCCGGTTCCTGGACACGATTTCATATTGCCAACGTCAAACTGGCGGGCAACGGAAACGACGCCGTGGTTTACGTCTACTTCTGGGACGAGACACAGTGGATTTTCGAAGTGCGATTCTGGATCACTCGTACGGGAATCGATTGGCGCGCTTATGACTGGGAAGTGCTCGAATACGGAATCCGTGTGTCGCTGGAAGCCGCCGTCTATACTCAATACGGCGAACACGAGGCCGCCGAGCACTTGAAGGCGCTCGGTGAACTCCACGAAGCTTATGAGCTGTTCAACAAGGGGGACGCCAAGGCGGCCGTCGGGAAAATGAATCAGGCCGAAAAGCGGGTCCCGATTCCGGAACTTGCCGACAATCTGGCAGTGCAGTCCGCGTACACGTGGCGCAGCCTCGGAAAACCTCGCAGTGCGCTGGCCGCCGCCCGCAGAGTGCGCGTGCCGGGCATCGCCGCAGGAGCGCTGCACGCTCAGGCTTCGGTCTACCGGGAGTACGGGTTGTACCGTCGGGCCCTGGAATTCGCCCTGAAATACGAAGAGGCCGTCGGCGGAGGGCCCGGCAGCGACGATCTGCTGGCAGCCCTCAACGACAGCCTCGATAACCGGCAATCCGCGTTCGAGTGCCGCACGAGACTTTTGCGCATAGATCCCGACAACGCCGGCGCGCTGACGTCTCTCGCCCTGGCGGCCGATGAATCGCAGCGGCAGATCGTGATCGAGCTCGTCCAGCGGACAAGTCAACCGGCCGATCGCGCCGCCGGCCTGGTGACCTCGGTGGCGTCGGGCGGCGATCTGGCCGTCGCTCGGGCGCTCGTCGAGTTCCTGGTTCAAGCCGAGCCCGATTCGGCACGGGCGGCGCTGGCGCAAGGCCGAATGGCCTCAGCCGAGGGTGAGTTTGAGAGGGCCGCGGGGTTCTACCGAACGGCCCTGGAACGGAATCACGACGACGAATCCCGCGAAGAGTATCTTTCGGCATATCTCGATGCCATGACGGCAGCCGGCAAAGCCCGCGAAGCGTACGAGCAGTCGCCGGATCAGAAGGCCGCGTTCCGGCATCTCGTCGGCGGAACAGGCGACGATGACGATCGGGATGACAGCAATCTGCCGCCGGAAACGTTGCGGGCTTTGTGCGACGCCCATCGCGCGTCGCATGCGAATGATCCCTGGCTGCACTATCAGGACGGCCTGAATTTCGAACGGGAGTCGAATACGGAAGCGGCCGAGCGCGAATTCCGGGCCGCAATCGAACACGGTGAAGAAGCCGAATTGCCGCTCTTTCGCGGCGCACTGTTTTCTCTGCTCGATCAAGCCGGACGCACGCTCGACGCTTACACGGGCGTTTTCCCCGCGGACGAATCTTTCCCACGGCTCGTCCAGATCCATCGCTGGAAACATGTTGCGGGTGATCTGGAAGAAGTTTGCCGGCGGCATCGGGAGACACATCCTGGCGACCCGTGGCTCGACTCCTGCGCCGCCATCCTGCAGCAAAAAGCCGGCAATTCGCACGAAGCGCTGCGGCTGGCCCGGCATGGCTACGAGGCTGCTGCAGACGACTCGATCAAGCTGCAATACCGATGGCAGGTCGTCGACCTGGCCATTGAAGCCGGTGATCTGGAGGCGGTCTATCAGGTCGCCGAGACGGCCGACGAAGCGCTGCGCATCCTGACGCGGCACGCGCAAAATCCCGATTCGAAACTCACGATGCAATCGATCCTCGACCAGCACCGGAAAACCCGCCCGATCACCTCGCTGTGGAAGGCATTGCAGGCACAGGAACAATGGAAGCTGCGCGACTTTCAGGGTGTCGTGAACACCGTCGGGCCGAATCCCGAGCAAGTGCTTCGAGATCTGTCGGACTGGGATGCCGGAGATCTGGCGAACGTCGAATTCCAGAGTCTCTGGCAATTGGGCCTGGCTGATTCTGCCCGGCGCCTTGCAGAAACGGTCTATGACGACTGGGGCAAAGCCAGGTCGCTGCTGTACGTCCACGCCCGGGGACGCAACCTCCCTGCGGTGGAACGGCTGCTGAGCGAATTCGGGAATGACACCTGGAAAGTCAGCGCCACCTACAACGAGCCCGAGGTCGGCGCCATCCTGCGGAGCGCCGAATTCTTGCCTGTGCGGCGTCTATTTCCGCCGCCGGCAGCGGTCCCGAGTTCCGCAGTGGGCGTCGTGCTGCTTCTCGACGGACCGGCCAATGTCACTGCGGAATCGCTGCAGGCGGCCGCACGCATTGTCCTGGGGGACGACGTTGCGGTCGAGCAGCTCGCAGCGCCCCCCGGTGTGGCGGACTCCGGAATTGCCGGGCGCTGGTTGCTTGCCTCGGATCGCGGCCGGATCGCAATCGCCGCCGGTACCAATCGGTACTTCGTCGAATCCGACGTGCGCGGCGTTCGTCCGCAGAGCGAGTCGCTCAGCGGTGCGATCGCGCGGCACAATGGATGGATCAGCCTGTGCGATCCGGGATCCAAGGTCGACGCCGAGAATAACCGCGCTGCCTCCTCGCAGGTTGACCGCCTGGCCGCGCGCTTGCGCGACGATCACTGCCTGGCGATCCAGCTCTTGCCTGAGTACCGGCTGATCGAGAATTCACCGGAACTGGCGGCCAAACTGGAAAGCGACGACCCGCGGCACGAGCTTTCCGAACTGGGCGAAGTGCTGTGGCTGGAACGCGGCAAGGATCCTCAATCGCGAACCCAGAGGCCCGAAGACCTGTCGTTCCGTCGTTCGCTCGCGACATTCGACAGGGCGTTTGAATCGCGGACGGAGGAGCAATCATTCGAGCTCGGCATACTTCTCAGCCACGAAGATCTATCCGAGGTGCTGAAGCTGCAAGTGACATCCGCATCGCGAGCGCCCTACCGTGGCAGGACGTACCGGGGCACGCTTGTGGCGGGCTCGAAACTGTGGCCTGAGCTGGCCGCCGGAGAACCGGTCTCGGTTTCCGAGTACCAGATCGTCGAGTGGTCGTACACGAAAGGCGATCAGGTCGAACGCGCGACGCGCTGGTGAACTCATGGAAATCGCGTGTCCAGTCTGCCAACTGGCGATTGATGTCCGGCGATCATCATTCGGGATGCGGATCGATTGCCCGGGCTGCGGAGAGACGTTCCGCGTCCCTGCCGAGCAGGGGCTCGTCGACCCGGCCGAGGCCTGGATCTCCGACGCCCACGAGCCTCCCGCCGCGGCCCAGACTGAACCAGTGGCGCCCCCGCCGATCCCGCAACGGACCAAAACCTGCCCCATGTGCGGCGAGCAGGAAGAACCCGACGCCCGTCGCTGCCGGGCGTGTGGTGAACTGCTGGCGGGATTCCAGGGGGCTGACGGCTACTCAATTCAGGGCATCTGGCGCAACGGCAGTCAGCTCGTCATGACAAAAGACGCCATGCTTCCCGCCATCTGCGTGCAGACGAACCAGCCCGCCACCGAGCGCCTGCGGAGGAAACTGTACTGGCACCATCCGTTGATCTATTTGCTGGTTTTCCTCGGTCCGATCGGAGTGCTGCTGCTGATTATCATTTCGCTGATCGTCCGCCAGGCGGCCGATATTCAGATCGGCCTGTCGCACGCGAGAATTGTGCGGCGGCGGTGGGTCATCGCCCTGGGTTGGACGGGAAGCGTGCTGGGGATTGGGATGAGCTTCTCGAGCGGCGCAGCAAACTACCAGCACGCATCGTATCTCTTGCTTGGCGGAATGGCGCTGCTCCTGGGCTCGATGATTACCGGCATCATCCTGGCCCGAATCGTGACGCCGACGCGCATCACGACGCGCTACGTGTGGTTGAAAGGCGTCCATCCCGGATATCTGGCCGCGCTGCCGCCATTCCCCGGGGAATAGCTGGCCAATCGGCTACTTCCACGCTGACTTGAGTTCCGAGATTGTCAGCGCCTTCAACTTGGCGCCGCGGCCGACGACTTCGGTCTTGATCGACCGCTGCTGTGCGGGAACGACACCGCCGACCGACAGGGCCACGCGTCCGGCGTTGCCGAACACTTCAATGGAACCCCGGTCGACGAGAATCTCGACCGTCACCAGCCCGTCGACCGGCGCCAGAGGCGCCGCCACGTTCTTGCAGACGAGCTGGTGCTTTCGCGCGTCGTAGCGCACGCTCACGCCGCGCACAACGAGTCCGACGGACTCGGCCTGGCCGGGATCAAACGCAGCAACAATTCTCAGCAGCTCCCCGCGCACATCGCCGAGCGGGTTCTCGCCCGGCACGAGAGCCACGTCGGACCAGCGGCGCGGCGTGCTTTCGAGGCCGGACAATTCACGGACCGGCTCGGCGAACATCCGGGGCCTCCCCGAGAACAACTCTCTTCGTAACCATACTCTTTGGGGGTGTTTTCGTAACCGTTGTTCGCAGAATGACTTAAAAATTCCGCGACCATCTCGGTGTCTCGCGCGAGACCAACTCTCCTCGGAATTGTGGGGGTGTTGGTTAACAGGCAAAGAGACTTTCGCCGGGCAAGGGTGTCGGAGATGGCCCGCCAAACCTACTGCACTACCCGCCACGCCGTCTCCAGCACATCGCACCGCAGGCCGCGCGGCGCCAGCACGGTTTCCACCCCTTTGCGCACGTCCTCCCAGTCCCAGTCGTCCCCCACGATGACCGCTGACGGGAAGAGATCGAGCGCCGCCGTCAGATCGGCGACGACGCTTTGGAAGCTGTGGTCGGCGTCGATGTATAAGGCATCCGGGACGAGCCCCGCCTGCGCGACGGCCCGCAGCCCCGCGAGGGAGCTCGAACGCACCGGAATGATTCGCTCACGATCGGCCCAGCAGTCGGCGAGAAACGTCTCGTACAGGCGGGGCAACGCTTCCCGCAGCTCGGGATCGTTGTGGTGCTCAGGGCTTCCCTCCCAGTGATCGACCGCCACGATCGTCGCGGAGGGCGCTAACTCGGCCAGAAATCGCGTCGAACGTCCCGTCCAGGAGCCCAGCTCCACGATCAGCTTCGAAGTCTGCGGCACCGTGTTCCGCAACAGCCCTTCGGTCGCCGGGAACAGCCAGTTCCTGTCGGGAAATGGCGGGACGGCTGGTTTCTCGTTCGGCCACGGATGCTTCGCAGCGAACGCGGCGATTTGAGGAGGCCTTTTGACCGCGACCGACACATCGGCGTTCCCTTCGGCCTTCCCCGACTCGATGATCGTAAAGTTGTACGAGCTGGATTCGACCCGCGGCGTGGCGGCGTCTTCCCACGTGTAGCGCTGCCGGCCGATGTGCCACAGCCGGAACGTCGTGTCGGCGTAGATTCTGTAGCCGCACTCCCGGACGCGGTGGCAGAAGGCGTAATCCTCCCCCAGATACCAGTGCCCCCCTTCGACCGCGCGCACCAGTGGGAGGAAGTACGGCGTCAGTGGCGGACCGAACCGCTCGTTGCACGTCGGCAACTGGAATTTCTTCTGCACGGCCTGGTACACCGCCCGGCGCACGAGCAGAAATCCGGTCGCCAGGTACTCGACCTCGACCAGCCCGCCCTTCTCGCCGAACGAAAGGGATGGCGTGCCCGGCAGCAGATGACAGGCGAAACCCGGCGTTCCCTTCCGGGCGTAAAGCCCGCCCACCACGCCATGCGGTTGCATCCGCAACCGTTCGACCGAATCGGCCTGAAACATAATGTCGGAATCGATCCACAGCGTCTCTTCAAAACCGTCGCGGAGCGCATCGCTGGCCATATGATTCCGGGCCACGTCTATCTGCGAGTAACCCCCCACCCGCCGGACTGTGTAGCCGCGCCGCTCCAGATCATGCAGCGCGCTCTCGCACTCCGGAAGAATCGCCTGCAGATACGGCACGAGCACCACACACCGCCGCGGATCAAACCGCCCCCCGCTCGCAACCTCACCATCCCCCCCGCTTCGCAACGAGGAGCGCAAGGGAGCGTTGCTCGGCAAGCTCACTCCTCACTCTCCTCTACGTGGTCATTCGTCTCCCAACACGTGAAACTGATCCATTCGGACAGCGCGGCCAGCCTCGCGAAAATTGGCGATGGAAGTTGAAAACCGGACGGGCCCACATGCCAGCAGATGATTCCTACTGTATACTCAGAATCGCTAATTAGCTCACGAATTGCCTCGGCGGCAGGTTCAAGATTCGTGAGCAAGAATTCTGCGTGGTCGAGAAGGCTTTCACTCAATACAAGCCCTTCCGTACGAAAATGCCAAGTTCCGTAAGGCGGCCGTCGCCTTTCAATGGTTCGGATTTCTTCACCGACTCGTTGCGTCGCAAGAAACCGATCTCTTGGTTCGAAACCGTGCGTTGGTTGCATGCGCAACCGTTGTGATATTTCGTCCAATCGAAGTCTGTCGCTCCGCACGCAAAAATCGATGTGCGTGTGGACGTCAGTTTGGCTTTGTTCACTCGACAAGCTAATTTGATTCATCGCGTTCCTCAAAAGCGATCATTGTTGCAAATTGCCAATCCAATTGCCATTCATGTCGAAAATGTCGCCATTGTCAATGATCGTATTGTTGTGGTCCGCTGAGCCCCAACCAGCGTCTTCCTTCGCACGTTCCATCGCTTGCTTTGCCTGACTTCTCGTGAGTTTCAGTTCTCGGAGAACTTTGGCGTTTATCGTATGACCACCTTGCTGCAACACGCGCCGTCCGGCCCTTAGTGCCTGGTCCAAGGTGTGAAACATCTCTTCTGCATCCCCTCCCGGAGCTGCAACCGGACCACCACCACCGCCGCCGCGTGGCGGATTGGCAGTGGCGCCACCGGCGGGAAAGGTACTGCCGGGTGCGGGAAGGTTGGCTTTGACACCTTTGTTTCTCGCTGCGATTCGATCGCGTTCGACTTTTTTTTCTGCTTCGAGCGCTTCGTTCATGATGCAGACGACTTCCTTGTGGGTATCTCGCGGCTGCCCGGACGGTCGGTATCCTTTATCAACGGCCTCCAGGCCGCGGAGAATCACCCGGTCCGCCATGTCTTTCGTGATGAGTCCGCTGTCGACTTGTTTCTTGAGCTCCCAAGCCATGATGCTGGCAACCGTCATTTCCGCTGACGGCATGCCCTGGTGAACTTTCATGGCGACTAGGATATTGTTCAAGATCCCGGCCCCCTGAGCTGCCGTTCCCATGAGATTACGACGAAGGTTCGCCGCCGACGTTCCTACCGGCTGCGGTGTGCACCCTACATAATCTTGTCACACTTTCGGCGAGTTAATACCGGAGCAATTCGTCTCCTCGTGACGTAAAGATAACCACCACTTTCCATGACAGGTTGCAACGCCAGACGTAACAGTTCCGACTCCTGACGATGATCGAGAGGCATGTCGGGGTCGACCTCCCGCTCGCGGCACAACACACGGCGTGCCAGGTCCAACTTTTCAAAGAGCACGTCGCGCTCGTCCATCGTGAGCGGCGATCGCGAGTCCCACGTCTCTTCCGGGGTCGGTCCGTCGGCTCCCCAGGGTCGATTCCAGCGGTTGAGTCGCAGCCGGGCCGTATGCAAGTCGGCACTGGTCCAGTACGCGGCGTGACCCGCGTGCTCTGCCACGTGCTCCGTAATGTCTTTTAGGCTGCGGTTGGCCCGTTCGACGGCCCCATTGTACCACGGCGCGTAAGGCGGGGAATACAACGTCACCACTGACCAGTCCCGCAGGAACTGTTTCAACCCCGCCGCCACGAACCCCGGTCCGTTGTCACACTTGAGCACCAGAGGCGCGCCGTGCTCGTCGAACAGTTCGTGCAGCCCGCAGATCACCGTGTCGGCTGTCTCGTCCGCCACCGGCAGCCATAGCAACTGCTGGTGGCTGGCCAGGTCGCGTACGGTGAAGATCGCCGGGAAGCAACCGTCGATCGCTCCCAGCGGATGAGAGAAGTCCATGGCCCACACGCTCCCCGGACACTGCCAGTGCAGCACGGATTGCTGGCGGGCATGTGCCTGCCGGTAATCTCCGCGGTACGTGGTTAACAGTTCGATCAGTTCCGCACGGGTCACCTGCGGATAATGATTCTGCAAGGTGGGAAGCCCGGTCGCCGGACCGGCCTCGTCCAGGAAGGCCACGACATCGTTGCGGATTTCGGGCGCGGCACACCGGCAGGGCCGTCCACGCGGACGCAGCGCCAGCCGGTCGGAGTGCCAGCTCAGGCGCCAGCGACGCAGAGTTCGCGGCGAGACGTCGAGCGCCGCGGCCGCGGCTGACAGCGTCTGACCGTGCCGCTGTGACCAGCGGCTGAAGGCCACCGACCGTTTGCGGACTTCACGCTCGGCCCGGCGGGAATCGGCCTGGCGTTCCCACGCCTGCGGCTGCCGGTCGAGTCGCATCGCATCGGACTCTGGCAGACCGTGGCGGTGTCCTGGCGCGCCGGGATCCGGCTGCGCTGCCGCAGGCGAGACGCCTGCACCACAAGGAACGATGCCGCCCGCGCACGGTTCCCGCGATTCGATCGTAGCAACGGCACTCCTCACGACGCTCAACTCCTCGGTCTGCATGTCGTCAACTTCATTGTTCGCAACTGCTGTCTCTTGTCCATTCCTCACAGCCGTGAGCTCCTGCTCGAGTGTCACGGTGACTTCTCTGTGTTCACCGCGCCCCCCCCCGCTCCCGATGCGCCGGGCGAGCGGCCAGTCCCGTTTTTTTTTGCGCTGGTCGCGCACGCTTGGGCCGCGACAGGCCCAGCGCGGCCAGTTCTTCGCGCAATTGGGAGGTTCGCAACTCCCAGCGCGTCTGTGCCACAAGATCTTCCAGCTCGGCGATCCGTCCGAGAGCTCCCACAGAACCTACGGAGACGCCATTTCCGGACGTATCAGGAGTCGGACCGACCTCTCCGGACGCGTTATAAGCGATCCTGGGAGGTCGTTTTTCTCCGTCGCCCCCCGTTTCGGGGGGGAGGCTCTCTGAGGACGCTCCCACAGGCCGCCCGGCCGGTTCGGGCTCCAGCGCCTCCACCGAACCCTGCAGCCACTGTTTACGCAGCTCGAAGAACCGTGACCTGTGCAGGCCCAGCTCCTGACACGCTTCGTCCACGCTCAGTTCGCCGGCCACATTGGCCAGCAGCACCGCCAGCCGCCGCCTGGCGGCTTCCGATCCCAAGAGCAGGTCGACTTGTTCGATTCCCATCGGCTTTCGTCCGGCTGGCATGGCGTTACCCTCCCTGTGCGCCTTGCGTTGCGAGATACGCGGCGTCCGTGCCGGCCAAGTGATTCCCATCGCCGGTCGACGGAGCGTCACCCGCTGGAATTTGTACCTCCCCGACAGCAGACGGGATAGATGAGCTGTTTTTCAGGACGCGCGCCGCGCGCAACGCCCGCACGACCGGCCTCCGCTTGCGCGTCCTCTTCGCGCCAGGGCCCGCGCTGCTCGTTTTTCCCCGGGGGGGGGCGCCGGGTTTTGTCGGCGCGACGGCGGGAGCCGCCGTCTTCAGCCCCAGCACGCGATGCGCGGCGCGAGCCAGCGCCTGTTGCCGTCCCAGTTCGCGCCGACAGGTCGCCAGTTCCCGTTCCAGCCGGGCGATCTGTCGATCGCTGCTGGCGACTCGCCCCCTGGGCCGCGGCTCGCAGGCTGACAGCAGGCCTTCCAGGGCGTGCTGCTCCAGCAGATAGTAGCGCGGCGCGCCGATTCCCAAAGCTTGGGCCGCGCTGGTCGGCGTCTGCACGCCCGCCAGCACCTCCAGGATCACCGCCGCACGCCGCCGGGCTTCGCTCCCGGCGGCGGTTTTTCCGGAACGGGAGGCCGTACCCTCCCCGCCCATGAACTGACGATACGGCGCTCGCGTTCGCTTGCGAGAGGCAGGGGCAGTCGGCGCAGTCACCGGACCCGTGGCAGTCGTTACGGTCTGAGCAGTCATTGCGCACCTCCGTTCTCAGTGGATTCTGGTCCAGGTCCTGACTGCCCCTGATCACCCTCGGGGCGCCTTGAGCCCGGCGACAGAAAGTCGTCCAGCGGCGAGACACCGGGGGCCGGCTCGTCACCGTCTGAGTCTGCGCTGCTGTCGTCGGTTGCCGGTGAGCCATCCGGACAGACGGGCGCAGGCATCACGTTGTCGGTGACCTCCTGCGCAGGGGGTGCCAGATCCACTTCGCGGCGCTGCTGTCCGTCCTGCGTCAGGAACACACGCTCTCCCTCGGCGTGCAGACTGAAATTCTTGCCCCCCACCTGGCCGGTCACATAGAACGGCGGCCGCGGAACCCCATTGCGGGCCAGCTCCAACGCGTTGGCCGCCACCTGTTCGCGCAGCGTTCGCAGCACGTCGGGCGCTGCGCCGAAGAATCGGTCGGCCGGCGCCAGGCTGTCGATGCCGCTGTGCGGGCGTCGGAAGTTGTACCAGTCGATGAAGTGACCGATCCGGGCCCGCGCATCGGCCAGATCGATGAACACGGCCGCTTCCAGACATTCCCGCCACAAGGTTCCCCAGAACCGTTCGATCTTCCCCAGGGTCTGCGGGTGGCGGGGTCGGGCCACCACCTGCTGGATGCCTCGCTTCTCCAGTTCCTTGGTGAACTGGCTCTTGCCCCGCCAGGTCACATATTGTGTGCCGTTGTCGGTCAGCACCTCTCGGGGAGCGCCATAAGACGTGATCCCCGCCCGCAGCACCTCCAACACCAAAGCCGTCGATTGGCTGGCGTGCAGGCCGAAGCTGACCAGGAATCGGCTGTGATCATCCATGAAGGCCACCAGATAGACCCGCCGGTTCTGGCGCTTGAGCACGAATGTGAAGAGATCGGTCTGCCAGAGTTGATTGGGAGTGGCCCGCTCAAAGAAACGCACCTTGTCCGGGTGCGGATGGGTGGGCGCCTCTTCCAGCTCATACCCCGCCTCGTGCAGGACGCGCGCCACGGCTCCCGGACTGGCCCCCAGCCCCGGTCCCCGGGCCAGCATGGCGCTGATCCGTTCACAGCCCCAATCGGGATGGGCGTGTTTGAGCATCAGGATCGAACGCTGGGTCAGTTCGGGCAGCCGACTGCCGGGTTTGGCGCCGCGCTGTCGTTCCATCAGTCCGGCCGGGCCATGCTCGGTGAACGCCTTCTTCCAGGCATACAGCGTGTGCTTCGAGACCCCCACC
>JACQFH010000353.1 GCA_016200145.1 Planctomycetia bacterium
CGAGCGTCCGGCGTCTCGAAACCATTGACCGGCAATCCGTTTCGGATTTCACCGACCCGGCGGATCGCATACACTGCGCCGGCATGTCCATCGAGAAGTCCGCGGCGATTGTGATCCGGCAGGCCGATTTCAGCGAATCGAGCCGCGTGGTAACGATGTTCACCCGGGAGTTCGGCAAAGTGGCGGTTCTGGCGAAGGGAGCGAAGCGGCTCAAAGGGCCCTTCGAGGCTGCTCTTGACCTGTTGGCCTTCGTTGATGTAGTTTTCATCCGCAAATCCTCAGCCGGTCTCGACATCCTCACAGAAGCCAAGTTGCAGCAGCGGTTTAAGCCCAGGTCGGGCGACCTTGGCGCCCTCTACGCCGGGTATTACATCGCCGAGCTGCTCGACTCCCTCAACGAAGTTTACGATCCCCATCCCGTGTTGTTCGACGAAGCCGCGACGGCGCTGGGGCGCCTGGCGGACGACTCTCCCCTCGATCTTTCCGTATTGCGTTTCGAGCTCGTGATTCTGCGAGAAATCGGCCAATTGCCGGCGTTCGATGCCTGCGCTGTCTGCGGCGAGCCGGTTGGCTCGGCCTCGTCGTATGGTTTTCAGGTCTCTCAAAGCACGCTGATCTGTCAGAACTGTTTTGGTGAGGAGGTTCCGCGTCATGGCGTCATGCCGGGGACGGCCGCAGCCCTGCGAACGTTGTCGGGCGGATCGACGTCATCGGTGAAGAACCTGGCGGTGTCCTCTTCTCAAATGCGTGAGATGCGTGCAGTCGTGAACTCGTCAATCACACAGATCCTCGGCCGCAAGCCGAAAACGTTGCGTTACCTGCCGCTCTGATTCGCTCCCTTCCTGTCGCTTTTTCAATCGATGAACCTGCCGAGCAAGGATTCGCTCACGCCGATCGACTGTCCGCCGGGACGATGCCGCGCGGCGACGGGCCATTGCGCACCGGCCGCCCGCATGACTCCGACCATCGCTGGGGGCTGCCGCGGTACGGCAGTCTGCCGGGGCCGATTCGGACTGGCTCTCGCGCTGTGGTGCGCGCTGCTTGCCGGCTGCAAATCGGCGATCGACAGCACAGACATCAAGGAAACGTACGGACCGATCGGCCGGATGGCCAAGAACCGGGCCGAGCAGGCCAAGCGCGACGAAGAGGGGAAACCCTACGCCGGGCTCGAAGAGCTGAACGCGGCGCGCAAGCTGTATGAGGAACAGAAATACGCCCAGGCCCGCAAGGCGTTTCACAAAATCGTCAAAAACAAGAAGTATAAGAACGAGCCGGTCGTCGAAGAGGCGATGTTCTATCGGGCCGAATCGGATTTCCAGCTTGGGCATTATCCCGCCGCAGATGACGGTTACGCAGAGCTGTTGAAGGCTCACCCGGCGACGAAACACCTGGAACAGGCGGTGAAGCGGCAGTACGCCATGGCCTGCTACTGGCTGAATGTCCCGAAGCCGGCGTCGCAAATCGAACTGGCCAGTTTCACCGACGAAGACGGGGCCGAACGGCTCGAACAGAACCCCGATGCGTCGATTCCCTTCGAATGGCGGATCAAGCCGAATCTCACCGACAAGACGCGGCCGCTGTTCGATACGCCGGGACGCGCCGTCCAGGCCCTGCGTTCGGTGACGCTGCACGACTGCACTTCTCCCGTCGCCGACGACGCCCGGATGCTGCTGGCGACGTATCACCTGCGCAAGCGCGACTATCGTGAGGCCGACTCGTACTTCAACGAGATTCGCACGAATCCCCAGCACAGCAAGTATGCCGAGGCCGCCTACGTGCTGGGCGCGCATGCCAGCCTGAAGTCGTACCTGGGCGCCAATTACGACGGCAAGCAGCTCGAAGAAGCCCAGAAATTGACCGAAAGCGCGACGCGAATCTATCCGACAATTCCACAGCGGGCCAAGCTCGACGGCGACTTGAGAAAGATCCGCGCCGAGATGGTCGAACGGGAGTGGAAGCGAGTCGAGTATTACCTGAAGCGGCGTGAGAAAGGTTCTGCCGCCGTGCATTGCAAGTACATCATCGACACCTATCCCGATTCGCCACAGGCCGTAAAGGCCCGCGAGGCGCTGCAGAAGCTGGGGCCGGAGCATGCGGCAGGATACGTGGCGACGCCTCTCATCAAGAAAGATCCGCCCAGGGCCAGACCGCCGGAAGACGAGCCGGAGGAGCCGGCCCGGCTGAAAGTCACCGATGAAGGCGCCAGCCCCGCGCCAGTCGAGGAATAAGGTCGAGGAATAAGGGAGTCTTCCCATGCCGCACCACCGCACTGGAATCACCCGTCGACTCGGCCGGGCCGCGCTGGTCTTGATGTTCGTTTCGGCGGCCGGTTGCGGCTACCAGATCGGCGCCCCGTTCAGCCCCGAAATCCGCTCGGTCCACGTGCCGATTTTCAAATCGAACAGCAATCGCCGATTCATTGAATACCAGTTGACCGAGGCAGTGAACAAACAGATCCAGCAGCGATCACACATGCGTCTGGTGAAAGAGGAAGAGGCCGATACTCGCCTGACAGGCAGAATCATCGACATGCGCAAATCGGCGCTGGGGCAAACGCAGAACAGCGATGCCCGCGAGCTGCAGTTCAACCTGCTGGTCGAAGTCACCTGGGAAGACCTGCGGACCGGTAAAATCCTGGCCCAGCAGCGGGTCCCGCTCCCCCCGGAAATGCTGCAACTGGCGGCGCAGGCCGAGGCCGCGCCCGAGGTCGGCCAGTCGCTGGCGACCGCCGACCAGACCGTCATCGACCGCCTGGCGCGGAATATCGTCGACATGATGGAAAGCCCGTGGTAACTGAGGACTGAGCATTCAGTACTCAGTGGTCCACCTCCTCCGCGACTAAGCACCCGGAAATTCGACTCCAGCGCTTTCACTTCTGGCGCATTTGGTTATAATGGAGTGATACTGAGACTGAATCTCAATTGCATCGGCTGCTTTTGAGCCAGAATCTGCGATGTAACGCGAGGATCCTTTGTCGCGAATCTTGCCTATGCAGTATCTCTCCCCCGGAGAAACCGGCTGCATCATGGAAATCGACGGGGACAACGGCCTCATCCGCCGGCTCGATGAAATGGGGCTGCGGACCGGCGTCGAAGTCCGCATGGTGCAGCCCGGAACTCCCTGCATCGTCGCCTTGAACCATCAGCGATTGAGTTTTCGCGGCGAAGAGGACGCCGTCGTGCTCGTGGAGGTCGATCGCCAGTGAAAACGCTCGACATGCTCGTCCGCGGAGATCGGGCCCGGATTACGGCCGTGTCAGGCGAAGATGCCGTCGCCGCGCGCCTGATGGAAATGGGGCTCGTCGAGGGGCGGGAGATCGAGAATCTGGGGGCGGCGCCGCTGGGAGACCCGGTCGAATACCTCGTCTGCGGATACCGGTTGTCTCTGCGCCGATCGGAAGCGCGGCGCGTCGCGGTCGGTTGACGGCGCCGTAACCAGCTACCCTCCGCGGCTCCTGCCAGCAACCTGATCTGCAGCCCGTCATCGTGCCCTACCAGAGAGTCGTGTGCCTGTGCCCGCTGTCGCTCAATCCGCTGCTCCGCTGACGGTTGCGCTGATCGGCAACCCGAACACGGGCAAGAGCACGCTGTTCAATGCGCTGTCGGGATCGCGGACGCTGACGGGCAACTTTCCCGGGGTCACCGTCGAGAAGAAAATCAGCCGGACGACCTGCGGCGACCGGGCCGTCGATCTGGTTGACCTGCCAGGAACCTACAGCCTGGCGCCGCGCACGCTCGACGAAATGGTGGCGGTCAATGTTTTGCTGGGGCGGCAGACTGATCTCGGTCAGCCCGACGTCGTCGTGTGCATCGTCGATACGGCGAACATCGAGCGCAACCTGTACCTCGTCAGCCAGGTGCTCGACCTCGCCCTGCCGACGGTGCTCGTGCTCAATATGTCGGACGTGGCCGCGACGCGTGGACTTCAGATCGACACCGCGGCGCTGTCACGGCGGCTGGGGATTCCCGTCGTCAAGACCGAGGCGCATCGCAAGCGGGGGCTCGATGAATTGCGGGCCACGATTCTGGCCGCGGCCGAAAACGCCCCGGTCGAGCGCCCGCGCATCTTTCCCCCGATTTTTGCTGCCGAGTGCGAACGGCTTTCCGAACGGCTGACGGCTCTGGGCAGGCCCGACACTCCGTACTATCTTCTCGAGCGACTGCTGCTCGACGTGGGCGGTTACCTGGAAGGGCATTTTGCCAACGGGCAGACGGGCGAATTGACCGGAAGCCTGGTCGCAGCGCGGCGGAGGCTCGGCGAGCAGGGGCTCAAGGTCCCCGCGGCCGAAGCCCGGCTGCGGTACGCATGGGTGCAGCAGATGCTCGAAGGAATCGTATCGCGTCCTGCCGCCCGGCCGGTAACGCTCGGCGACAAGATCGATTCCATTCTGACGCACCGGATCGCAGGCCTGTTATTTTTTCTGATCCTGATGCTGGTGATTTTCCAGTCGATTTACACCGTCGCCAAACCGCTGATGGATCTGTGCAAAGCCGGGCAGGACTGGGTCGGAAACCAGGTCGCCGGCTGGCTGCCTGTCGGAATGCTGCAAAGCCTGGTCGTCGACGGTGTCATCGGCGGCGTGGGGGCGGTTCTCGTGTTCCTGCCGCAGATCGTGATTCTGTTTCTGTTCATGGCGGTCCTGGAAGATTGCGGGTACATGGCGCGAGCGGCGTTTATCGTTGATCGACTGATGACCAAGGTGGGTCTCTCGGGCAAGTCGTTCGTGCCCCTCATGTC